>NZ_JBXWQI010000002.1:0-364982 GCF_059612305.1 Ruegeria sp. CDSA033
TCTTCGTTGCCCGCAGGGTTGAAGAAGGAAATCAACGTCTTACCCTTGGTCAGACGCTTCAGCTCAGCCTCGTTCGGTTGACGCACCTTGGCAACAATGTCGGCCTGCTTCCACAGCGACGCAGCCGTCTTGACGACCTCAACCCCCGCTGCCTCATACGACGCATCCGAAAATCCAGCCGCAGCACCAGCACCCTTCTCAATCAGACATTCATAGCCCAACTTCTGAAGCTGCAACGCTGACTCTGGCGTCATCGCAACACGGTTCTCACCGTCATAAGTCTCTCTCGGTGTGCCTATCTTCACTGGCAGTCCCCCTAATTTTCACTCTGACCGAGCGGGTGGTCGGTATTGTTTGTTAAGCAAAGGTGTATCCTGCGCAACATTATTTCGCAAGCGCAGCATTATTACGTTGTGTCATTACCACATCACCTCATATCCATCGGCGGGTTTGGCGTTCATATCGGGCAAAGTCGGCTCGAAAAGTTCTGCGCATTCTGTCCTCTTCTGGCACGATGAAACGACGTTCCAGAAGCCATACAAATATTGGAATCAGAACCAATGACGCTATGGCATCAAACCGCAGGATCAGGCCGGCTAAGATCAGCACATCGCCAACGTATATGGGGTTTCGGCTACGCTTGAAGATCCCCGATTGCACCAGCGATGTAGGCGTTTCATGCGGGATAATCGTGGTGCGATGACGGCGAAACTCGGCCGCAGCCAGGACGATCAGGATAACTCCGCCCCCGATCAGAACACCGCTGAGCAAATCAACAAACCCATTGTCGAGCGACAAACCCATTGGGAAATGCCGCGCCTGCAGCCATGCCAGCACCGCAAAGCCCAGCAACCACACCGGAGGGACGTCGATTTTTCGCATGTCTGGCAGTCTTTCTTATCCGGGCGGAACAAAGTGTCGCTTTTGCCCGATGACCTACCGCTTTTTGCCGGAAATAGCAAAATCACAGTTGGTCGCAGCCGCGCAATCGACGCGGGTCCGGACATGGCTGCAGAGAGGGTCTTCGATGATGGACAGCCGCTTTTGGATCAGATAGCCATTTTGCATCAACAATTGCCCACACAATGATGAGAAAACGATGACCGACTTTGCCGCCACAAAAGCCATGTTCAACCTTCCCCAAGGCGTCGTTTATCTGGACGGAAACTCGCTTGGACCGCTGCCCCGCGCCGCTGGAGATCGAGTCAGTGACATGATGGTTCAGGAATGGGGGCAAATGCTGATCACCGGCTGGAACAAGGCAGGCTGGATGGCGATGCCGACCGGTTTGGGTGATCGCATCGGACGGCTAATTGGCGCAGAACCCGGCAGTATCGTCACCGGCGACACCCTGTCGATCAAGGTTTACCAGGCCGTTGCTTCAGCGCTGGAATTGTGCCCGGACCGCAAGGTCGTGCTTTCGGACAACGGTAACTTTCCTTCCGACCTCTACATGGTGGATGGCCTGCTTCGCTCACTCGGGCCGGAATATGAACTGCGCGTCGTCGCACCGGAAGACGTAGCTGACAATGTGACCGAGGATGTAGCCGTTTTGATGCTGACCGAGGTGGATTACCGCTCGGGCCGGATCCACGACATGAAAGCTTTGACAGAACTTGCCCATGCAAACGGTACAGTGACAGTCTGGGACCTGGCCCATTCAGCTGGCGCGATTCCCGTCAATTTGGCGGCATGCAATGCAGATTTCGCGGTTGGTTGCACCTATAAATACCTGAACGGCGGGCCGGGTGCGCCCGCATTCATCTATGTCGCCCCGCGCCTGACGGAACAGGTGCGCCCCGCTTTGTCCGGATGGTTGGGCCACGAGTCGCCTTTTGCCTTTGATCTGGACTATCGTGCCGGCAACGGGATCGAAAGAATGCGTGTCGGTACGCCTCCGATCCTTCAGATGGTCGCCCTATCCGCGGCGATGGACATATGGGATATGGCTGACATGCAGGACGTACGGACCAAATCCATTGAATTGACCGAGTTGTTCATCAAACGTGTCGAAGCCGCCTGCCCCGATTTGCAACTGGCAAGCCCGCGTGATCCTGCCCAGCGCGGTAGTCAGGTGTCTTTCCGATTTGCCGACGGCTATGCTGTTATGCAGGCCCTGATTGCCCACGGTGTGATCGGAGACTTCCGCGCGCCTGACATCATGCGGTTTGGCTTCACGCCGCTGTACATTGATGAGCAGGATGTTGAAAATGCAGTCGAAATCTTGGCGGACATCATGCAGAACCGCCTGTGGGACGCACCAGAATTCAAGGTGCGTCAGCGCGTTACCTGACTTCTAGCCCAGCTCCTATCAGAGCGGCAAACTGGGCAACACGGGTTTCATATTCTTCCGCGCCAATAGCGCTTGCCTTCAGCCCCTTCAGAGTGGCCGTTATCGTTTTGGCCGTCTCGTCTGCCTCCACCTGCAACCTGACTCGCCCGGCCTGATCTTCGCGCTTCAGCCACTCGGCATATAGGCGCGCAAGCTTAGCCTCGCCTTGCGATATGATTTCTGACGACATGGATTTGGTCGTATCCAACATTTCAAGCCCATGTGGGGACGCTAGGATGGTGGCAATCCCTTCGGTTTGAGCGTGAACCGCGCCCTTGAAAATGTCCGAAACTGAGCCCGGTTTGGTCAGCGCCGCAGCCACTGCAACGCTTTTCGCTGCATAGTAGAGTTCGGTCAGTTTAGTGACGATCGCCTCTTTATTTTTGAAATGCAGATACACTGCCGGACGGGACATCCCTGCGCCCTGCGCTATGTCATCCATCGAGGTCTTGCGGAATCCATAAGTCGCAAAGGCCCGAAACGCCGAGTCCAGGATCGCCTGTTGCCGTGAATCTTCAGTTACATCTGCCATCCCCGAACTCGTGACACTTTTTGTTCATTTTGTCAATTGACATACTGACACTTTTCACCAATTATGTCAGAAACCAGCCACAGCTACGAGAGGTGCGCCATGGCGACCGCCCTTAAGATCAACGGAACGCAACATCAGGTTGACTTGCCCGATGACGTCCCCCTGCTTTGGGTTCTACGGGATGAGGTCGGTTTGACTGGCACCAAATTCGGCTGCGGCGTGGCCGCTTGCGGGGCGTGCACCGTGCACATTGACGGCGAGGCTGTGCGTTCGTGCCAAGTGGCCCTGTCCGATGTCTGGGGCGATGTGACCACGATTGAAGGCATTGGCACCCCGGACGCGATGGCCGCGATTCAGCAGGCCTGGGTCGATCATCAGGTGGCGCAATGCGGCTACTGTCAGTCGGGCCAGATCATGCAGGCCGCAGCGCTGCTGGCCGAGAACCCTGCGCCTTCGGATACCGATATCGACGATGCCATGCAGGGCAATTTATGCCGCTGTGGCACCTACCCCCGCATCCGCGCTGCAATCCACGACGCGGCATCCAAGCTGAAAGAGGCATAAACGATGGCATCCGTTGGAAAAATCCTCCGTCGTACGTTCCTGATCGGTTCGGCCGCGATTGTCGGCGGCGTGGCATTCGGGGCCTATTACGTCGGCCGCCCAGCCGCCAATCCGCTGAGACCGGCTAAGGGCGAAACCGCGCTCAGCCCCTTTGTTCTGATTGATCAGCAAGGCGTCACCCTGTTCGCCCCTCGCGCCGAGATGGGGCAAGGCGTCAGGACCACTTGGGCAGCCTTGATCGCCGAAGAACTGGATGTTGAACTGGACCAGATCCGCGTTCTGCACGGCCCCGCGGCAGCGGCCTATTACAACTCGGCCCTGGTTGGTGAGGGATTGCCGAACAAGGGTTATGACATCTCGGACTTCCAGCACAATCTGGGGGAGGCTCTGGGCGTTCTTGGCAGGACGCTGAGCTTGCAGGTGACCGGTGGTTCGACCTCGATGAAAGATGGCTTCGAGCGTATGCGCGAAGCGGGTGCGACCGCGCGCGAAACGCTGAAACAGGCCGCCGCTGACCGTCTGGGCGTGGATCGTGCGCAACTGAAGACCGAGAATGGTGCTGTAATCGCGCCGGATGGGACGCGCATTCCTTATCCTGAGCTTGCCGAGGCTGCCGGCCAGATTGAACCGCCGGAAGTCGAACTGCGCGACCCGTCCAACTGGCGCTTGCTGGGGCAGAACCTGCCGCGTGTGGATGTGGTCGGCAAATCCACTGGAACGGCTGAGTTTGGGATAGATGTGCGCCCCGAGGGTCTGAAATTCGCCTCGGTCCGGATCAATCCCAAGCTGGGCGGCGAGATGAAAGGCTTTGACGCCAGCGCAGCTGAGCAAATGCTCGGCGTGGAAAAGGTGGTTGATCTGGACAACGGCGTGGCTGTGATTGCCACCAACACATGGCTGGCCATTCAGGCCGTCGAGGCGATTGACGTAGATTGGGGCGACGCCCCCTACCCGCCGGAAACCGACGCCATTTTCACCGAAATTGCCAATGCATTCGACGCGTCCCCCAATTCGACCATGCGCGATGACGGGGATGTTGACACTCTGCCCGACGGCGCCACCGAAATCACGGCCGAATATACGGTGCCCTATCTGGCCCATTCTACAATGGAGCCGATGAACGCCACCGCGCTGTTCACAGGCTCGGCGCTGGAACTGTGGTGCGGCAATCAGGCCCCGACGCTTGTCCAAATACGCGCGGCCAACACGGCCAACCTGGACAAAGAGGCCGTTCAAATCCACACCACTTATCTGGGCGGAGGGTTTGGCCGCCGGGGTGAGCTGGACTTTGGCGAGATCGCCACAAAGGTCGCAATGGCCATGCCCGGCGTCCCCATCCAGACCACCTGGAGCCGTGAAGAGGACATGCGCCACGACTACTACCGCCCCGGTGCGATGGCCCGTATGCGCGGTGCTGTCAAAGACGGTCAAGCCGTTCTGATTGACGGCAAAGTCTCAGCGCAATCCTGCACGCAACAAGCGGTTCAGCGCTATACCGGCTTGCCGGCTGGCGGACCTGACAAAGTGCTGGTCGAAGGGTTTTTTAACCAGCCCTACGCGGTGCCAAACTACCGCATGAGCGGGCACATTGCAGATCTGGGTATTCCGGTTGGCTTTTGGCGTTCAGTCGGGAACAGCCACAATGGATTCTTCCATGAGACATTCATGGACGAGATGGCCCATGCCGCAGGTCGTGACCCGCTGGAGTTCCGATTGGAATTGGCTAGGGACGAGCACGCGCCATCGGCAGGCTGCCTACAGGCCGTGAAAGAGATGTCCGGCTGGACCGGAGAAACCCCTGACGGTGTCGGGCGCGGTGTGGCGATGACCTATAGCTTTGGCACGCCGGTCGCTCAGGTGATCGAGGTCGTCGACGAGGACGGCACTATCCGTATCTCCAAGGCATGGATCGCCTGTGACGTGGGTCTGGCACTGGACCCCGGCACAGTAGAGGCGCAGATGTTCGGCGGCATGATCTATGGCCTGTCGGCGGCCGTGATGGGTGAGATCACATTCTCGGACGGTGAGGTCGAACAATACAACTTCCCCGACTACGACGCTCTGCGGATGCACAATGCTCCGGTGACCGAAGTGAAAATTCTGGAAACCAACCACCACATGGGTGGCGTTGGCGAACCGGGGACACCCCCGTCCATGCCGGCCCTTGGCAATGCCCTTTTTGACCTGACGGGTGAACGTGCGCGCACCCTGCCTTTGATCAATCAGTTCAATCTGCTGGTTTGATCGCGCTGCACCGGTCCGGACCCTCTCTCTCGGATCGGCGCAGGACTTACGCGGATTGTTGTACCAACGCCCTATCCGACCCGGTTGCCCATGCATGTACAGCAGCACCGAATGCCTTGAACAAAGGGCGTGACACGGGATCATTTTCGGCGTCCCATTCCGGGTGCCATTGCACTGACAACGTAAATCCGGGCGCGTCCTGAATGTATATCGCCTCGGGCGTTCCATCGGGGGCTTGACCATCAATCACAACCCGACGCCCAACCGATTTGATCCCCTGTCCGTGCAACGTGTTCGTCATCACTTCGGTCGCGCCCATCAAGCGGTGGAATACACCGCCTTCGTTCAGCGCAACGACATGTCGCAAGGCAAATTTCTCTTCCAGAGTCCCATCGGGCGGCATGCGGTGGTTCATCCGACCCGGCAGCTCGCGGATTTCCGGGTATAGTGTCCCGCCCATCGCCACGTTGACTTCTTGGAACCCTCGGCAGATGCCAAAGAAGGGCTGCCCGCGTTCCACACAGGCGCGCACCAGCGGCAATGTGATCGCATCGCGCGCCCTGTCAAATTCGCCATGGGCCTCGGTCGCGGACTCGCCGTATTCCTCGGGATGTACATTCGGACGCCCGCCGGTCAGCAGAAAACCGTCGCAGACCTCAAGCAGCTCATCGACCGAGACATAGCGCGGATCGGCTGGGATCAGCAGCGGCAGACAGTCCGAAACATTGGCAACCGCGTCCGAGTTCATCGTCCCACCGGCATGGGTCGGATATTGATCATTCATCAAATACGAGTTGCCGATGATACCGACGACGGGTCGAGACATGCTGCGTTCCTGCGTTTTCTGTTTGCTTTCCAAAAACTATCGACAGCAAGAACAGCGCGCAATAGCACAGGCCCTGCGTGTCAGCGCAAGCTCTTGTTCAACTGTGCACATGTTGAAAAATGATCGCGCTTTGTCTGGCACTTTGGCCATTGCCCGTTTTTGCGGCCTTGCACGAACGCCGCATAGGGTCGGAGAGCCCAAAAGGCTCTCCGCCAGTCATCAGGTTCAGATCTCGCCAATCAGGCCGGCAGTTTCGATCCCGGCCAATGCCGCTGCGGCATCATTGTCGGACGTATCGCCGGTCACGCCGACCGCACCGATCACCGCGCCCTTTTTGTCGCGCAGCAACACACCACCCGGAACTGGCACGACCTGCCCGCCATAGACGCCATTCACAGCTGCCATGAAATAGGCCTGCGCCTCGGCCCGCTGCATCTGCGCTGTGCCAGCCAGGCCAAGCATCACCGAGCCATATGCCTTGCCATGCGCAATCGCGAACCGACCGGGGGACGCGCCGTCTTCGCGTTCAAATGCGATCACGTAGCCGCCTGCATCAAGAACGACGACGGAAAGGGGTTTCAGCTCCATTTCGTGCCCCTTCTCAAGGGTCTTTCGGATGATGGTGCGGGCTTTGCGGAGGGAAACTCCCATGTCGTGTCCTATCGTTCCTGATGGTTTAAAGGCTGGCTTTCAGTTCCAGACGGCGAGCATGCAGGACCGGCTCGGTATAGCCCGAGGGTTGCACACGCCCCTTGAAGACCAGATCACAGGCCGCTTGGAAAGCAATTCCGTCGTAACCGGGTGCCAACGGGCGATAGTCTGCGTCATTTTCGTTCTGGCGATCCACCACAGCGGCCATTTTTTGCATCGCAGCCATGACCTGCCCTTCCGAGACAACATCATGGTGCAACCAGTTGGCCAGCGCCTGAGACGAAATCCGGCATGTCGCGCGATCCTCCATCAGACCGACATCGTTGATATCCGGCACCTTCGAACAGCCAACACCCTGATCGACCCAGCGCACCACGTATCCAAGAATGCCCTGCGCGTTGTTCTCGATCTCTCGGGTGATCTCGTTCTCGCTGAGGTTTCGACCGCCCAGCAACGGAATGGTCAGCAAATCCCCCAGCGTCCCCCGCGCCCCACCGGCAGCCAGTTCATCCTGGCGCGCCAGCACGTCGACCTTGTGATAATGCGTCGCGTGCAATGTCGCGGCTGTCGGCGACGGCACCCAGGCGCATGTCGCGCCGGATTTCGGGTGGCCGATCTTCTGCTCCAACATATCACCCATCCGGTCGGGCATAGCCCACATGCCCTTACCAATCTGCGCCTTGCCCTTCAGGCCGCAGGCCAAACCAATATCTACGTTGCGATCTTCGTAAGACGCAATCCACGGCGTGTTCTTGATGTCGCCCTTAGGCAGCATTGGCCCAGCTTCGATCGAGGTGTGAATCTCATCCCCGGTCCGGTCAAGAAAACCGGTGTTGATGAAGGCCACCCGCGATTTCGCAGCGCGGATGCATTCCTTGAGGTTGACCGACGTGCGGCGTTCTTCATCCATGATGCCCAGCTTCACGGTATTGCGCGGCAGGCCAAGGATGTCTTCGACCATGTCAAAAATCTCGACAGAGAACGCGACTTCTTTCGGGCCGTGCATTTTGGGTTTCACCACATAGACCGAGCCTTGGACCGAATTTCCGCCGTCTCGCTTAAGATCGTGCATGGCAATCAGCGTCGTGCAGAGTGCATCCATCAACCCTTCGCCGATCTCATTGCCCTGTTCATCCAACACAGCAGGGTTTGTCATCAAATGCCCGACGTTGCGGATCAGCATCAGCGAACGACCCTTCAAGCTGCCTGTCTCACCGGATGCCGTTGTAAAGCTCAGGTCCTTGGCAAGTTTGCGGGTGAAAGTCGTGTTGCCCTTGTTCACCTCTTCGGTCAGGTCACCCTTCATCAACCCAAGCCAGTTGCCATATACCACCACCTTGTCAGCGGCATCGACGCAAGCGACCGAATCCTCGCAATCCATGATGGTCGACAAGGCCGATTCCAGACGCATATCGGCAATACGCGCCGGATCAGTGGCCCCTATAGCGCTGTGTCCGTCGATCCTGATCTGAATGTGCAGCCCGTTGTTGCAGAGCAGTACCGCGTCCGGTTTGCCCGGATCTCCGTCGTAACCTACAAATTGTTTAGGATTGGCCAGAGTTGGCATCAGCGCGCCGTCCTGTACGCTCAGATCTGAGACATCAGCCCATGACCCGAAAGCCAGCGGCACAGCGTCATCCAAGAACCCTTTGGCCCATGCAATCACCCGCGCGCCCCGCGTTGCGTCGTAGCCGCCAGCCGCGGGCAGATCACCCATCGCGTCCGTTCCGTAAAGCGCATCGTAAAGGCTGCCCCAACGTGCATTGGCTGCGTTCAGCGCAAAACGCGCATTGGTAATCGGAACAACAAGCTGCGGTCCGGGGATCGAGGCGATCTCGGGGTCGACATTGGCGGTTTCAATCTGGAAATCCGCACCTTCCTCGACCAGATAGCCGATCTCGTGCAGGAAAGCCTGATAGGCCTCGGCGTCGTGGTCCTGCCCTTGACGCTCAAGATGCCATGCATCGACCTTGCCCTGAATGTCCTGCCGCTTGGCCAGAAAGGCGCGGTTCTTGGGGCCAAGCTCGGCGACCATGCGCGCCAGACCATCCCAGAAGGCATCTGCTGTGACACCGGTTCCCGGCAGGGCTTGGCCTTCGATGAACTCGGCCAGAACCGTATCCACCTGCAATCCGCTGCGCGCCTGTCTGCTGCTCATTTTGTTTCTCCCGGGAATGTGCACGACTGTATGCCGTCAGCATTTAGGACGAAAGTTTCCGATAGGCAACGTGCGCCGCAGCGTCGCGGTCAAAAAGACTTACCAAAATCAATTATCGGGACATTCCGGCGCGCGGATCGCACCGCTTGCAGCCAACCGCCACAGCCCATACGTTCGCGCAAACACAAAATCACGCGAGGCCCCTGATGCGCGACGCTGCCCCAACGACGATCTATCTGAAAGACTACACACCCTTTGGTTATCTGGTGGACAGCGTGCACCTGACGTTCGACCTCGCCGCCCACGCAACCCGCGTCACCTCTCGAATTGCATTTCGCCCGAACCCGGAGGCCAGCGACAAGACGTTCTTCCTGCACGGTGAGGACCTCAAGCTGATCCGCGCATCCATCGACGGTGCGGAAATCACCCCCGAGATTACCGACAAGGGCCTGACCGTTGCGACCCCCGACGCGCCGTTTATCTGGGAAGCCGAGGTTGAGATCGATCCCGGCAATAACACGGCGCTCGAAGGCCTGTATATGTCAAACGGCATGTATTGCACCCAGTGCGAAGCCGAGGGTTTCCGCAAAATCACTTACTACCCCGACCGCCCCGATGTGATGAGCGTGTTCACGGTTCGGATTGTTTCGGACACGCCCACGGTAATGCTGTCCAATGGCAACCCGGTCAGTTCTGATTGGAACAGCGCCGAATGGCACGATCCTTGGCCAAAACCAGCGTACCTCTTTGCATTGGTTGCTGGAAATCTGGTTGCGAAGTCAGACAACTTCACCACCTCTTCCGGTAAAGAAGTCGAACTAAACCTCTGGGTCCGTCCCGGCGACGAAGGCAAATGTGCTTTTGGTATGGAAGCCCTGAAGAAATCCATGAAGTGGGACGAAGACGTCTATGGTCGGGAATACGACCTAGACGTGTTCAACATCGTGGCCGTAGACGATTTCAACATGGGTGCGATGGAGAACAAGGGGCTGAACATCTTCAACTCATCTGCTGTTCTGGCCAGCCCTGAAACCTCGACCGACGCCAATTTTGAACGGATCGAAGCGATCATCGCGCATGAGTATTTCCACAACTGGACCGGCAACCGGATCACCTGCCGCGACTGGTTCCAACTGTGCCTGAAAGAAGGGCTGACCGTTTTCCGGGATGCGCAGTTCACCTCGGACATTCGCTCGGCCCCGGTAAAGCGGATTGAGGACGCCATCGACCTGCGCGCGCGGCAATTCCCCGAAGATAACGGGCCCTTGTCGCATCCCGTCCGGCCCGAGAGTTTTCAGGAAATCAACAACTTCTACACCGCGACCGTCTACGAAAAAGGTGCCGAGATCATCGGTATGCTGAAACGTCTGGTTGGTGATGAGGCCTACTCCAAGGCCTTGGATCTGTATTTCCTCCGCCATGACGGACAAGCCTGCACCATTGAAGACTGGATCAAGGTGTTTGAGGACACCACCGACCGCGATCTGAGCCAGTTCAAGCGCTGGTACAGCCAATCTGGCACGCCGCGTGTGACAGTGAGCGAAGATTGGAATGACGGCACATATACGCTGACATTGGCGCAGCACACCGAAGAAACACCTGGGCAATCTGAAAAGCTGCCGCAAGTGATCCCCGTCGCTGTAGGTCTGCTTGGCCAAAACGGGGACGAGGTGCGCGCAACCGAGATTCTGGAACTGACCGAGGCGGAACAAAGCTTCCAGTTTACCGGGCTGGCGGCAAAACCTGTGGCCTCGATCCTGCGAGATTTCTCGGCCCCTGTGATCCTTGAGCACGATCACACTGACGCCGAACGCGCCTTCCTTCTGGCCCACGACACTGATCCTTTCAATCGGTGGCAGGCGGGACGGTCTTTGGCGCAGGACACGCTGTTGCGCATGATCCTGGAAGACGCAACGCCGGGTGCGGATTACTTGGACGGGGTGTTGGCCGTTCTCCGCGACGGCGATCTGGACCCGGCTTATCGCGCCCTGATGCTGGGTCTGCCTTCGCAATCCGAGTTAGCGGCGGCGTTGTCCGACCGGGGCGAAACACCTGTCCCTATGGCGATCTGGACAGCGGTCGAGACGCTGCGGCAGGCAACCGCGCAGCACGTTCAGGATCTGCTACCGCGTTTGCACAGCGAAACCTTGATCGAGGCACCATTCAGTCCCGATGCAGACCAAGCCGGCAAACGTTCGCTTGGCAATGCCGCACTGGCCCTGACGTCACGGCTTGATGGTGCGGCAATGGCAGCCGACCAATACGCGGCGGCTGGCAACATGACACAGCAACTGAGCGCCCTGTCCTGCCTGCTGCGCGCAAACAAGGGTGAGGCCGAGCTTTCTGCGTTCTACGAGCAATGGCAGCACGACCGTCTGGTGATGGACAAATGGTTTGCCCTTCAGGTCGGGATGGCCTCGCCAGCGACCACGGCAGACATCGCACGCACCCTGACCGAGCATTCGGACTTCAACTGGAAGAATCCCAACCGGTTCCGGGCCGTGATGGGTGCGCTGGCGATGAACCACGCCGGTTTCCACCGCGCAGATGGTGCTGGTTATGCTTTGCTGGCCGACTGGCTGATCAAACTGGACCCGGTCAACCCGCAGACCACCGCGCGGATGTGTTCGGCCTTCCAGACCTGGAAACGCTATGACGCGGACCGTCAGGACCTGATCCGCGCACAGCTGACCCGCATTGCGGAAACGCCTGACCTGTCGCGCGACACGACCGAAATGGTCTCTCGCATTCTCAACGCATGACGGAATTCAAGTTTACACGTCAGAACCGGGCACCGCGCACTGTTGGTGTTCTGATCTGCGTCTATGCGGCCTTGTTGGCACTTGTGATCCTGTTCGACGCGGCATGGTGGCTGGTGGTGCTGTTGGCGCTGCCTACGTTACCGGCCATTTGGGATATCACACAGAACACCAGCGCAGGGCTGGTTCTTGATCAGAACAAACTGCGCTGGTTTACCGGCACCCGTGAGGCCGAAATTGATCGTTCGAACATTGATTATATCCGCTTCGACACGCGTTGGGATTTCTCGGTGCGCGTTTCATTGGTTCTGACATCCGGCAAGCGGATTCGGCTGCCTGATGAGTCGTCTCCGCACCACAGGGAGTTCGAACAGGTCCTGCAACAGGCTGGTTTTCGAATTGAACGTCATCACTTCGTCACGTTTTGAAACAATAGGTTCATTTTTGAAAAATTAGAGACAAAAGTTAACCGTTCCCCTTCAAAGACCTTGAATTTGACACCGATTGCGGCAAAGCTCTTACCCTCAAGTTTCTGGTTTGTTTGTTTCGAGTGCCGCCATGTTCTGGTTTTTTAGGGACCGTTCGTCCCGTTCCCGATCTTCTATTGCTCATCCCGCTGCATCCGGCGCGTATTTCGCTGACCCGGCTGTTTCGCCCGTGTTACCGGACCAAGGGCAACTGAACATCCCATTGGCTGATGTTCAGGCCCAGGATGAGATTGGGCGCAGCTCGATAGAAAAAGGCCGTTTCCTCGCCAGGCAGGATCGCTGGGCAGATTTGTCCGACCTGATGCACAAGGCAGACGACGCACGGGAAACTGCACCTGACGGAATGCCCGTCGCCGAATTGCTGGCGTTTGGGGCGCGAGCCGATGTGGTTCTGGCCGCAGAGCACGCGCTGTCTGACGCCAAAGCGCTATCAGAATTTGATGTCATGAACGGCATTTCCGAATTGGAAGACGAGATGCGCGCGCACTCGGGCGACCCGATGATCGCCTTGGTTGTCGCTTTGGCCCACATTGATATGGCATGGGCATGGCGCGGTACAACGAACGAGGCAACCCTGCCCTCGCTGCACCAATCCCGCTGTGCCGCCCATTTCGATCGCGCAGCTGCAATCCTTCCCAATTGTCGCGAGGCCGCCCCGGACAGCCCCATTGTCGCCTCGGCTGGCTGCGCAATTTTGGCAGGTCAGCGTAGGGCCAACACACGGGTGGCGGATGAATACGAGCGGTTGATTAAACTCGACCCGGTTAACCATCGGCACATGCGCGCGATGGGGACCCACCTGCTGCCGCGCTGGTTCGGAAGCTATGGCGAGCTTGAGGTCCAGGCGCTGCGTATGGCGGCACAGACCCGGGGCATCTGGGGGGCCGGAGGCTATACTTGGGTTCAGTTCGATGCAATTGCTCTGGACGAAGAGGCCTGCGCGCGTCTGGATGTCGAATTCTTCCTGGAAGGCATGCACGATATTCTGCGTCGACGTCCTGACCAGCAAACCGTCAACATGCTGTCGGCATACTGTGCCATCACTATCCAGAACGGCGCTGGCCAGTGCGACAAGGCTGATCTGGTGCGCAGTCAGATACACCAGGCTGCAAACTGGCTGATCCGCGACCACCTGACCGAATTGCACCCGTTGATCTGGGCCCATGCAGCAAATGGGTTCAACAACAGTGTTCGGATCAATTCACCCGAACGGTTTGCGGCCCGCGGGCAACGCGATGCTCTGCGTGCAATTGGCGATCTGTTCCGTGATGAGCTGCGCAGCGGATTGGATGTGACGTTTACTCCGACGGGTTTGCGCCTGTCCGGGCACTGATTCCCCCTTGCCCCTAGGCCGTGCCGGGCCTAATACGCAGGCTTAGACTTCTGCGGAAATGAGGCGCGCCATGCTCGACCTGACATATGAAATGCCCAAACCCAAAACCATTGCCGGGGCCAAGCACGATTGGGAACTGGTCATCGGGATGGAGGTGCATGCGCAGGTCTCGTCCAATGCCAAGCTGTTCTCGGGCGCATCGACCCAATTCGGAGCCGAGCCGAACTCGAACGTGGCATTCGTGGACGCGGCGATGCCGGGAATGCTGCCGGTGATCAACGAATACTGCGTTGAACAGGCGGTACGAACCGGTCTGGGCCTGAAGGCGGATATCAACCTGGTATCGGCCTTTGACCGCAAGAACTATTTCTACCCCGACCTGCCGCAGGGTTACCAGATTTCTCAGCTGTACCAGCCTATCGTGGGCGAAGGTGAAGTGCTGGTGGAAATGGGCGACGGCACCGCGCGCATGGTGCGGATTGAACGCATCCACATGGAACAGGACGCCGGCAAATCGATCCATGACATGGACCCGAATATGTCCTTTGTCGACCTGAACCGGACCGGTGTTTGCCTAATGGAGATCGTCAGCCGCCCCGATATTCGCGGCCCCGAAGAGGCAGCAGCCTACATCGCCAAGATGCGCCAAATCCTGCGTTATCTGGGCACCTGCGATGGCAACATGCAAAACGGCAACTTGCGGGCGGACGTGAATGTCTCGATCTGCCTGCCCGGTGCCTATGAAAAGTATCAGGAAACGCAGGACTTCTCGCATCTGGGTACGCGTTGCGAGATCAAGAACATGAACTCGATGCGCTTTATCCAGCAAGCGATCGAGGTCGAGGCCCGGCGTCAGATTGCCATCGTCGAAGGTGGCGGCACTGTCGATCAGGAAACCCGCCTGTATGATCCGGACAAGGGTGAGACCCGTTCAATGCGGTCAAAGGAAGAAGCGCATGATTACCGCTATTTCCCTGACCCTGACCTGCTGCCCCTGGAGATTGAACAGGCGTGGGTTGATGACATCGCAGCCAGGCTTCCGGAACTACCGGATGCTAAGAAAGCGCGCTTTATCAAAGAGTTCGGACTGACGGATTACAATGCTTCCGTTTTGACCGCAGAAGTAAAGTCAGCGGACTACTTCGAAGGTACAGTTGCCTACGTCGATGGCACCGGTGTTAGCACCAAAGAAATTCAATCTTCGAAAAACACGGTGGCGCACGGTGTTTCGAACATGGTCGTAAATGATCTATTTGGGGCGTTGAAAAATGCCAACTTGGACATTTCTGACAGCCCTATTTCACCGGAGCAGCTCGGGCAGATTATCGTACTGATGCGTGAAGGCGTCATTTCTAGTAAGATTGCCAAAGAAGTATTCGAAATTTCGTTTACGTCTGGCCGCGATCCCAATGAAATCGTCGAAACTGAAGGCATGAAGCAGGTCACCGACACCGGTGCCATCGAAACTGCGCTGGACGAAATCATCGCGGCCAATCCGGCACAGGTCGAAAAGGCCAAGGTGAACCCGAAACTGGCAGGCTGGTTTGTTGGTCAGGTCATGAAAGCAACCGGCGGCAAGGCGAACCCCAAAGCCGTCAACGAGCTGGTCAGCAAAAAGCTGAGCTCGTAAGCCTTTCGGTCCAAGAAACTGCTACGGCAGGGCCCGTGCGTTTGGCCCGGACCTTTCCGGTCCCGCGCGCGGGGCGCAACAGACAAAACAGAATTTGCCCAACGGGCGATGATGACTGTTCGAAACCCGACAACATGTTAGATTGCTGGGGATCGGCAACCAGGAAAATCTGATGCAGCGCTACGAATACAAAGTTGTCCCCGCCCCGCAAAAAGGCACTAAGGCCAAGGGCGTCAAAACTGCCGAAGGGCGGTTTGCAGTGTCGATCGAACAGATCCTGAATCAGATGGGGCAGGATGGCTGGGATTACCAGCGTGCGGAACTTCTGCCCAGCGAGGAGCGCGCAGGCCTGACCAGTTCCACCGTGAACTGGCGCAATGTTCTGGTGTTTCGGCGAGAGGTTGCAGTTGAGTTTTCTTCGGAGCGCGAGCCGGTTGAGGACAGCGATGATGCACCCGTGGCTCAGCCGGTACCCGGACCAGAAGAAGTGCAGGCCCCTGCACCAATTTCAGAAGAGGTCAAAGACCCACCATTGACCCTGAAGCCCACGGATCTGTCCGAAAAGGACAAAGAGCAGACCTAAGCGGTCTGCTCCGCGTTTTCACAGCATGCAGCTGAATTACTCGGCAGCGCTTGCCGCTTGGCTAAGATCCTGCGCCAGCATCAGCGCATTGCCGTCCGGGTCGTAGAACGTTGCGGTGCTGACCATGCCCTCGATCGTTTCAGTCGCCCCATCGAATCTGACGCCCGAGGATTCGAGCGCCTGACGCGCCGTCGCAATATCTGACACCCCAAACACCGGCACCGTATTGCCCGGCGCAGGCTCGGCCTGCTCACCCAGGCCCAAGGTCACTCCGTCGGTTTTGGTCTTCATCTCGCTCCAACCGGCTTCGTCAATATGGTGGATCAGCTCAAACCCCAGCTTGGCCTGATACCATTCGGCACTGACATGCCTGTCTCGCACGGACATGGCGAGCGTGATCGTGTTTTCCAGTGAAACGAGTGGCATTGAACTATCCTTTTGGCGAAAATTAAAGTAACTATACTTTATGGACATAACGATTCTTGTCAAGCTTACATCCCGCGCCTGGTCCCTGAACATTCTGGCGTTAATGCATGAAGGCATGCCGGGACGACAGGCACCGCTACTGGCTGCGACAAGCGCCGGCAGAACGGCATTTGCCCAGAGCCTTGACCACCTGATTCAATTGGGTTTTTTGGAGCGGAATCCCGGCCACGGTCATCCACTGCGCCCCGAATTTCGATTGACCCGAGCGGGTGTATCTGCGGCCGAAATCGCCAGCAGGATCGTGAATGCCGTGCCAGATGACGTTGATTTCGCGTTGCTCAGACGCAGTTGGACGGCACCTATTCTGGCGCTGACCGACAGGCCCCAACGATTCTCGACTCTCAAATCCGGTCTGATCACGATTTCCGATCGCGCCCTGTCGACGTCGCTTCACCGCCTTGAAGAGCAAGACTGGATTCAGCGAGACATTGATGCGACGCACCGGCTGCCTTTTCCCACCTATCGCGCGGTGAATCAGGGAATCGCGGTTAACAGGGCCATTTCTCTGGTCGCCTAGGCACCTGTTCAGGTATCAATATCCAACGCCAGCGCATGAATGCGGGGCACGATGTCGCCCAGTGCCTTATGTACGGCACGGTGGCGTGCGACGCGGGATTGCCCCTGAAAAGCGTTGGCACGAATACGGACGTTGAAATGGCTTTCGCCGCCCTCTTGAAACCCGGCGTGCCCTCGGTGGCTTTCGCTGTCATCTACGACTTCCAGCTCACGCGGTTCAAAGGTTGCCGTCAGGCGGGTTCGGATCTCGTCGGTAACAGTCATTTTTTTGCTCACGGGCGAAAATTTTACCGCCCCCCCTCTTCTACTTTCGGCTGCTTAGACTAAACTGCTGCCTCCGAGTCGAAAAGATGCGTTCTTAAGGATGAGCACATGGTGAAGTCAGACCCCTTCGGATTTGATATGTCCGTATCCACTTCCAAGAAGAAGAACCCGCGGGGGCGTCGCGGAATGTCGGGCGCGTCTGAAACCTCGACGCGTATCTGCGATCACGAAGGTTGCGAAGAACCGGGCAAGTTCCGTGCACCCAAGGCCCCTGACGTGCTGGACGACTTTTTCTGGTTCTGCCAGCAGCACGTCCGCGAATACAACAACAAGTGGAACTTCTTCGACGGCACCACCGAAGCCGAGCTAAATGCGCAGCGATCCAAAGACAAAGTGTGGGAGCGCGAGACCAAGCCGATGGGTGATCCCGAAGCGCGCGCATGGGCGCGTCTGGGCATCGAAGACCCGCATCAGGTGCTGGGTGCAAACAGCACACAGAACAAAGGGCGCACCACAGGTGGTGGCGGCCGCCGCCTGCCCCCCACGGAACGCCGCGCGATCGAAATTTTGGAAGCCAATGACAGCTGGACCAAGGCCGAGGTGCGCAAGGCGTACAAAAAGCTGATCAAGGTTCTGCACCCCGACATGAACGGCGGCGACCGTTCCCAGGAAGAGCAGTTGCAAGAGGTTGTCTGGGCGTGGGATCAGATCAAGGACAGCCGGAACTTTAGGTAGTCGATCTATTGTTTGATCATTTCCCGTAAAAGCTCGGCTTCGGGGCGCTTCAAGCAACGCACACGCGTTTTTTTCCAGGCGGGTCCACGGCTGAACCGTTCTGGAAAGAGCACACGAAGTTCTTCTACATCTCCGCGACCGAAAGACAACTGCGCCATATCACCCAGAAACAAGCTTTCCGTTGGCAAACCGTGCGACATCAAAACTGCGTGGCGGTTGCAGGCAATATGGAAGTATGTCACCGCCTCATTGGACCACACCTGTCGAATAGTGTTGTCGTTCACAAGATGTATTGCCGCTGCAAAAACCCTCGGCTCACCGAACAACAATTCGGCGCGCCACCCTTCCAGAACAATTCTGTGTTGCGGTGACAAGTACAAATCGCGGTCAGGCAAAGCATCTCCGATCGCTCCTTTTTTGATACAAACGGGACGCAATCGCGGGATTTGCTGCAACGCTTCCGCGCTAAGAGTCTTCTTGCCAATCCACAGAATGGGTAGCAGCTCACCGCTGGAAACACGTACTTTGTCCCCAACCGACAGTTCTTCGACAGGGCGATGGCCTTTTTCGGTTTCTATCAAAGTCCCCTTTACAAAACACGGCACTGTTCCCGCAGGAAGGTCGACTGTCACATCCAGTGTGGCATTGTTACCGGCCCCTGGTTTCCCCGTCGTCGCCCCTATTCGAACCGTGAGTTGCGTATTCGGAGGGATGTCTGCCCCCTCAGTAAGCTCAACGGTCAAAACTCCGCTATCTGAAATTGAAACAGTGTAGTCGGAGGGATCCAATCCACCATTGCCAGTTACGGTCACGCTCCACGTCACAGCTTTGGTCGTGGTATACTGCTCCATAACCGAGGTCGACCCACTGGGGATCGAGATAGAAGTCGGACCTGAGATTACTAACGACATTTGTACCTACACTCTTAAAAAACAAAATCGGGAACCGCTTTTGCATAATCATATATGCATATTTAACTCATCATATCTTACTATTGCAATATTAATGCTTCACGGGACTGCGTGGCGGCGTTCTGGACCCAAAATTCGGGCTGTCCAAGATTTGAAAGATTAGCTTGAGACATTGGACGCAACATCGATAAGGCCAGTTTCAAAGAAACATCCGCCTAAGTTCCTACCAACACGGCTTTCCCTTGCCCTTGCCCGCAATATGTTGCACCACACACGAGTTCAAACCCGGCAACGCGGGGCAAAGGATAAGGACAAGGCGAATGGCTGACGGATCGATCGACGTAAACGCAAAACCCACCGAAGAAATTTCGGTCCGTGACGTGTTCGGTATTGAAACCGACATGGCGATCAAGGGCTTTGCTGACCGCAGTGACCGCGTACCCGCGATCGACCCGACCTACAAGTTTGACCCAGAAACCACACTGGCCATTCTGGCAGGCTTTTCGCACAATCGGCGTGTGATGATCCAAGGCTATCACGGCACAGGCAAATCGACCCATATTGAACAGGTCGCGGCCCGGCTGAACTGGCCCGCCGTGCGTGTGAACCTCGACAGCCACATCAGCCGGATCGACCTGATCGGTAAGGACGCGATCAAGCTGCGTGATGGCAAACAGGTGACCGAGTTCCACGAAGGCATCCTGCCCTGGGCGCTGCGCAACCCCGTTGCCATCGTTTTCGACGAATACGACGCAGGTCGTGCGGACGTGATGTTCGTGATCCAGCGTGTTCTGGAACATGACGGTAAACTGACCTTGCTGGACCAGAACGAGATTATCACGCCGAACCCGAACTTCCGCCTGTTTGCCACCGCGAACACCGTCGGTCTGGGCGACACAACTGGCCTGTATCACGGAACGCAGCAGATCAACCAGGCACAGATGGACCGCTGGTCGCTGGTCTCGACACTGAACTACCTCAGCCACGATGCCGAGACGATGATCGTTCTGTCCAAAGCGCCGCATTACAACACCGAAAAAGGCCGCAAGACCGTCAGCCAAATGGTTACCGTCGCCGACCTCACTCGGACCGCCTTTATGAACGGCGACCTGTCCACCGTCATGAGTCCCCGGACCGTGATCAACTGGGCCCAAAACGCCGAGATCTTCCGCGACGTCGGCTACGCCTTCCGCCTGTCCTTCTTGAACAAATGTGATGAGCTGGAACGCCAGACCGTGGCCGAGTTCTATCAGCGTTGCTTCGACGAGGAACTGCCGGAAAGCGCGGCGAGCGTGAGTTTGGGGTGATAATCTTCTTTGTCATAGCATCTATCTGGGTTGTTCTTGATTCAGCTTGGCTTTTTGACAAAGTAGATTGGAAAAAGACGGCGCCTTCAGAAATGACGGCGCCGCAGCATGTCCACCTGACACGGCTGCGCTGGGAATTCTTAGTGCTTTTCTTGGCAGCAATGATCTGGAGTACGTTCATTGTCTAAACCAAACGACAACCCCGCCGATCCGTTCAAGAAGGCCTTGGCCGAAGCCACCAAGGTGATGGCCGATGATCCCGAATTATCGGTGAGCTATACTGTCGACCCCTCGGGCTTGTCGGGCGAGTCGATGCGTTTGCCGCAGGTTTCTCGGCGGATGACTCGCGAAGAGGTTTTGCTGGCGCGCGGTACGGCGGATGCTTTGGCGCTGCAGCGCCGATATCATGACGATGCGACCCATAATCGCTATGCGCCTCCGGGCGATATGGCGCGGGATCTTTACGAGGCCATGGAAGTTGCCCGGTGTGAGGCGATGGGCGCGCGGGATATGCCCGGCACGGCCTCTAACATCGATGTTAAAATTGGGCACGAGGCGCTGCGCCGCGGTTACGACCAGTGCAAACAACCCGCTGATGCACCGCTATCGGTTGCTGCAGGATATCTGATCCGCCATCTGGCGACCGGGCGGGACCTGCCGCCTGCGGCTGAGAACATCATGAACTTGTGGCGCGGCTTCATCGAAGAGCAGGCTGGCGGCACGCTGGAAAACCTGCAGGAGATTCTGTCGGATCAGGCCGAGTTTGCCAAATTTGCCCGTCAGATGATCAAGGATCTGGGGTATGGCGACCAGTTGGGCGAAGACCCGGACGAACTGGACGAAGATCAGGAAGATCAGGCCGAGGACGACGCCGAAGAACAGCCCGATCCCGACAGCACCGGTCAGGATGATCAGGACGAGCAGGACGCCGACGCGACACCCGAGCAATCGCAGGAAGAGCAGCAGGACCAATCTCAGGCCCAGGTCTCGATGGACGAGATGGCCGAGGATGAGATGGGCGACGAGGCCGAGATGCCCGAGGGCGAGGCCCCGATGGAGCCGCCTACCCTGCCGCCTGCATCCGAAGCCGATCCGGATTACAAGGTCTACCTTGGCACATATGACGAAGAGATCGCAGCCGAGGATCTGGCCGAGCCTGCCGAGTTGGAGAGGCTGCGCGCCTATCTGGATCAGCAGCTTGAGCCGCTTAAGGGTGCCGTCAGCCGTCTGGCGAACAAACTGCAGCGCCGTTTGCAGGCGCAACAGAACCGCTCTTGGGAGTTTGACCGCGAAGAAGGTATTCTGGATGCCGGGCGACTGGCGCGTGTTGTGGCCAACCCGACCACGCCGCTGAGCTTCAAGGTCGAGAAAGACACCGAGTTCCGCGATACGGTGGTGACACTGCTGCTGGATAACTCGGGCTCGATGCGCGGTCGTCCGATCTCGATCGCGGCGATCTGTGCCGATGTTCTGGCCCGGACGCTGGAACGTTGCAACGTGAAGGTCGAAATCCTTGGCTTTACTACGCGCGCTTGGAAAGGCGGCCAGGCACGTGAGGCATGGCTGAATGACGGTCGCCCGCAACAGCCGGGGCGTCTGAACGATCTGCGCCACATCATCTATAAAGGTGCGGATGCCCCGTGGCGTCGAGCGCGACCCAACTTGGGTTTGATGATGAAAGAAGGCCTGCTGAAAGAGAACATCGATGGCGAAGCACTGGAATGGGCGCACCGCCGGATGCTTGCGCGACGCGAGCAGCGCAAAATCCTGATGGTGATCTCGGACGGTGCGCCGGTTGATGATTCAACACTCAGCGTTAACCCCGCGAATTATCTGGAAAAACACCTGCGCGACGTGATCGGGATGGTCGAAAAACGCAAGATGGTCGAGCTTTTGGCCATCGGCATCGGCCACGATGTAACCCGATACTACGACCGCGCAGTAACTATCACGGATGTCGAACAGCTGGCAGGTGCGATGACTGAACAGTTGGCGGCATTGTTCGACAGCGATCCGCGAGCGCGTGCGCGCGTGATGGGGATGAAAAGGGCCAGCTGACGCTGGCCCTGCCTCCGTCAGGAGTATTTTTCAAAAGATGAAGGGGACTGCCCCCGTTTGCGAGAGGTGTCACATGTTTCAGTCCTTTGCAGTCACTGCGCGTCCGGAACAGGGACCGCCCAGACTGGCCGCTTTGCGATCCCAGATGGCGCAGGATGGGTTGGACGGTTTTCTGATCCCACGCGCAGATGCGCATCAGGGCGAGTATGTGGCCCCACGCGATGAACGTCTGGCATGGCTGACGGGTTTCACCGGGTCGGCCGGTTTCTGTGCAGTGCTGACCGATATTGCAGGCGTTTTCATCGATGGCCGATATCGCACGCAGGTCAAAGCACAGGTTGCGGCGGATTTCACTCCCGTGCCGTGGCCCGAAACCAGCCTGAGCGCTTGGCTCAAAGACCAGTTGCCGAACAGCGGAAAGGTTGGTTTTGATCCTTGGCTGCATGCAGCTGGGCAGATTTCCAGCCTGAAGAATGAGTTGAACGCGAGCGGCATCGAGCTGGTTCGGTGTGACAATCTGGTGGATCGGGTGTGGCCGGATCAGCCGGACGCCCCGATGAACCCGGTTAAGGCGCATCCGATTGAGTTTGCAGGGGAAACAGCCACAAGCAAAATCGCGCGGCTAGCGGAGGATTTAAAACGGAACGGGTGTGATGCGGCCATCATTACATTGCCGGATTCGATCATGTGGCTGCTTAACATTCGTGGATCAGATATCGGGTATAACCCGGTGGCACATGGGTTTTCCATTCTGCATGCCGATGGTCGGGTTGATCTGTTCATGGCGGCGCAAAAGCTGGCCGGGGTGTTGGATCACCTGGGCGACCAAGTTCAGGTTCACGACCCACAGTTGTTTCTGGAAGCCGCTGCGGGTTTGGACGGCAAGGTTCAAGTCGACTTGGGGACTTTGCCGCAAGCAGTTGCTGACGTTCTCAGCGACAAGATGATGGATGCAGGGGATCCCTGTGCCTTGCCCAAAGCTCGCAAGAATCCGGCCGAAATCGCTGGAAGTGCCGAAGCGCATCTTCGCGACGCGGTCGCCGTTATTGAGACGTTATGCTGGCTGGATGCACAGACCCCGGGCACAATGACGGAAACGCAGGTGGTCACGCAGCTTGAGGAAAACCGCCGCCGGGAAAACGCGCTACAGGATATCTCGTTCGACACGATTGCGGGCACCGGGCCCAACGGCGCGATCATGCATTACCGGGTGACCGAAGAAACCGACAGCCGGCTGGAGTATGGGCACCTGTTGGTTTTGGATAGCGGTGGTCAGTATCTGGATGGCACAACTGACATCACCCGCACCATTGCGATAGGGGAAGTAGGCGATCAGGAAAAAGCCTGCTTTACCCGCGTGCTAAAAGGGATGATCGATATGTCCATGCTGCGCTGGCCCGCCGGGCTGGCCGGACGAGATATCGAATGCATCGCACGCGCCCCCTTGTGGGCAGCGGGCCAGGATTTCAATCACGGGGTCGGCCATGGCGTCGGCGCGTATCTGAGCGTCCATGAAGGGCCGCAGCGCTTGTCAAAGGTCAGCCATGTGCCATTGGAGCCGGGCATGATCCTGTCCAACGAGCCTGGATATTATCGCGAAGGCGCGTTCGGCATTCGGATCGAGAACCTTGTTGTGGTTCAAGATGCTCCGGCGCTGCCCACCGCAGACGCTGAACGTGCGATGCTGACCTGGCGGACGCTCACATACGTTCCAATTGACCGGCGGCTGATTGTAGTCGATATGCTAACGGCAGAAGAACGCGCGTGGCTTAACGCATACCACCGCGACGTTGCGGAAAAAGTTCGTCCAAGGCTGGGCGACGACGCTCAACTGTGGTTGGATGCCGCAACTGCGCCGATCTGACACTGGACTGTCACATAAACCGGGCAGAGGAGTGATCCGTACTGAAGACGAGGGAAGAAGCAGAGATGACAGACATAATGATCCGCAATGCGGCAGGAAAATGGAGCGTTCGTTCCGGGGGCGCCGTTCTCGGAGAGAGCATGAATGCGCTGGAGCTGCTGGAAGGTGATCTGGAGCCGGTGATCTATTTCCCCCGCGCCGATATCGGAATGGCGTTTCTGGACCGTACTGAAAAGGTCACACATTGCCCGCACAAAGGCGATGCAACGCATTTCTCAATCGTCAACAAATCGTCGGTGACCGAAAACGCTGCGTGGAGCTATGAGGACCCGGTTGCCGCAATGGCCGAGATCAAGGGTTATGTCGCGTTTTACCACGTCGATTCCGTTAAGGTCGAACAGATTTAAATCCCTCAGATGGCCTCTCTGACCCGCTCGGTCGAGGCAATGTCGTGACGAAAAGACCCATTAGGCCTGTGCCATGGATGTCAGTGATCTGCGATGGGCTGCTGCCGTTCGTACGCGACCAAAAAAATACCTGGCCGGGCCGCCCTAGCATGGCCAGGATTTCAGACCCATAGCAAGTATTATCGTTTTTGGCATCGTGACAAAAAATCTGTGACATTTTTTGGGTGCGACTAACCGGAAAATTTCACGAAAACATGCAAGCATATCGTCTTCGTTGGTAGTTCAACAGCGCGCTCGCAACTGACAGGGCTTGATCACGATCCAATCACGGGGCTGTTGCATGCATGTGAGGCATCAAGAGTGCACAATGCCACCAAACACCGTCCAGAGGATGCCATGTCACTTACCCGTCGCAGTTTCGCAGGATCATTGGCGACCGTGCTTTTGTTGCCGGGCACGTTGTCCGCGCAACAAGACCCCGTGCTGGATGCTGTGCGTTCCACCTTGTACGGAAGCAACGCAGAGTTTGAGCAAGGCATGGCCTTTCTCGTACAACGCGGCAACCCGGATGTGGTGCCTGCTTTGCTGACCGGTATGCGATACGCCAGACGTCGCAGCGGCGACATCGTGAAGGTCATGCAGACCCTGACTGGTGAGAGTATCGGCAAAGACTGGTTTGAGTGGATGCTCTGGCAGGAAAAGAACCCGCAAATCGTACCGCACCCCTCGCTCATCCCGTTCAAGCGCGAGGTTCTCCTGGGGATTGATACGAATTTCGACGTCTTCCTGAAACCAAAGTATTTGCAGCGCGACAAGATGAAGATCCGGCTTGAAGAGATCGCGTGGGGTGGTGTGAACAAGGACGGCATCCCATCGCTGGACAATCCGGCGCTGATCCCTGCCGCACGCTCAGATTACCTTAAAGACGATGACCTGGTCTTTGGCGTTTCGATCAACGGGGACGAACGGGCTTACCCGCTGCGGATCATGGGCTGGCATGAAATGTTCAACGAGGTGATTGGCGGGGTTCCGGTAGCCTTGGCCTACTGCACACTGTGTGGTTCAGGCATTCTGTTTGAAACGCAAGTGCCGGGTCGCAGCAAACCGCTGATCTTCGGCTCATCCGGTTTTCTGTACAGATCCAATAAACTGATGTTCGATCGTCAGACGCATTCCCTGTGGAACCAATATACCGGTAAGCCAGTTGTTGGCGCGCTTGTCGGCAGCGGTATCGAGTTGAAACAACGCCCGGTGGTTATCACCACATGGCAAAGTTGGAAAACATCGCATCCCAAAACGAAAGTTCTTTCAATGAACACCGGTCACCGGCGGAACTATGGGTCGGGTGTCGTGTATCGGGAGTATTTCGCTTCGTCCGAATTGATGTTCCCGGCGCTGGTCGATCAGTCCAGCCACAGGCAGAAAGACTATGTTTTCGCCATCCGGCAATTCGGCGCGGCGCGAGCATGGCCCCTGGATGCGTTCGGCAGGAGCCGGGTAATCAACGACGCCATCGCCAACCGGCCTCTGGTGCTTATCGGAAACGACGAGAAGCGCGCAGTGCGGGCTTATGAACGCGCATCCCACAAGTTCGCTGCGTCTGGCAGCGAATTGGTGGATGAAACGGGTCAGAAGTGGACCATGACCGAAGAGGCGCTGGTTGGACCGGGAGGCACGGAATTGCCCCGGGTCGCAGGCCATATTTCGTACTGGTTTGCTTGGGACAACTACCTGGGCGATACCGCAACAGTGTATAATCGCTAAGAGTGCTCTTCAGCCGCCGTGGCAGCCAAGGCGCGATTATACGCTTTCAGTGCATCGACGTGGTAAAGCGCTCCGACCGGGTTTTCACTGCCGTCCTCTTCGACAATCACCACCGGAATACAGGGGATGTCATCCCTGTCGAAATAAGGCATCGCGGCCTCTAGCGTGGCGCTAGCTTGAACACATAGCCCTTGTTCGATCAATTCGACCGCCTGTTCTTTCGTGATCGAGCGCGAATCGCCCAAGGGGCGCATGACCGCGCCGGTTCGCAGCATCGCCAGCAGATAGGCTTGCGGCCCTGCGGCCAGATGCACGTTACGACGTTCCAGCTGGGTCAAGAAGAAGGACCGATCCACAAGACGCGAGGCCAGCGCTGTCGACATCGACACCGACACCATCACGGCCAGGCCGATCTGCCAGTCTCCGGTCAGTTCAAAGACAATCATCGTGGTCGAAATCGGTGCGCCCAGAACCGCGGCAGCAACGGCCCCCATTCCGGCAAAGGCATAGAGCGTATGGGTGCCAGAAACATCAGGCAGCAGCCCGGTTGCGATCAGGCCGAAGGCCAGCCCGGTCAACGCCCCAATCATCAGAGATGGGGAAAACACCCCGCCGCCCATACGCCCGCCCATGGTGATCGCCACGGCAACCGTCTTGATCACGGCAAACAGGATGGCAAAACTCAGGGTCAGGTCACCAGCCAAGGCGCGGATCGTCGTTTCATACCCAACGCCGATGATGTGCGGGAACCAGATCGCCAGCAGTCCCAACATCGCACCTGAAACAGCTGGGCGCAGCCAGCCAGGCAAGGCAAGCCGGTTCTGGATATGGTTGCCGATATCTTCGGCAAAAAAGATCGACCGCATGAGCAGAAGCGAAACCAGCCCGCAGATTAGGCCAAGTAGCAGGAAGGCGGGCAATTCCACGTAGAATTGAAGGGAACCGGGTGTATCCAGAACAAACTCGGTCACGTCGCCATATTCCAGCCGGTTGATCACCGTCCCCGCAACCGAAGCGATCACGATGGGTGCAAAGGCATGCACTGCAAAGTGGCGCAGCACGACCTCAAGCGCGAACAGCGCACCTGCGATCGGTGAGTTAAAGCTGGCCGAGACGGCTGCGGCAACGGCGCACCCCAACAGGTCGCGCCCGGTAATGCCATCAGCATGGATGCGGTTGCTGACCCAGGTCGAGATAACGCCAGCCATGTGCACGACCGG
The DNA here is from genome assembly GCF_059612305.1 of Ruegeria sp. CDSA033. Classification (NCBI taxonomy): domain Bacteria; kingdom Pseudomonadati; phylum Pseudomonadota; class Alphaproteobacteria; order Rhodobacterales; family Roseobacteraceae; genus Ruegeria; species Ruegeria sp. CDSA033. The sequence continues at coordinate 27,633 of NZ_JBXWQI010000002.1, forward strand.
TCCCTCTCGGCCCGTGGACCCGCCTGTACTGAGCGTGACCAACGAGGCAAAGAACGACGCGATACCCGCTTTGCCTTCTACACGACCATCGGTTACTGCGGCCCCTTCGATGACGTCAGCGACGGATCGCACGCGCCCGTCATCAGTGAATTTGTTCAGGATCACGCCTACGATTAGCCCACCGATGATGGGAATGATCAGGATTAGAAACCAAGGTAGCTTTTCCGCATGGCTGTGTAGCAGCAAAATGTCATCCGTATCATAGACATAAGCCTGCAGCGACCGGATGGCTTTGCGGAACCCCAATGCCATGAAACCTGCCGCAATCCCGATCGCCAGCGCAATGAACCAGAACTGAATCTGGCTAGGCCCACGCCGCCGCATCACCCGCCAAGCGTCCTTGATCGCGGCCAAAGCCTGATTGAGCTGGTTGCGCAGAACAGTGCGGGTTGATTGGGTCATTGGCCCTCAGGGATCACGTCTTTCCCCTTAGTAAGCCACGGAGCGCCCTTATAAAAGTGGGATCGCGACGGATTGAACACGCGAAAGCGGCAGAATTGCCTCAGGCCTGCAAAAGGGCTCGGGCGGCAGCACGCGCCTCGTCCGTGATCGTATCACCTGCGACCATACGGGCAATTTCATCCACACGGTCAGGTTCTGCCAGCGGCACAACAGTAGACAGGGTCTGCCCGTCGGTGACGTGTTTTTGAACCCGCCAGTGATGCGCCGCGCGGGCCGCCACCTGCGGTGAGTGCGTCACGACCAGCACCTGCCCACCCTGCGCCAGCGACGCCAGACGCCGCCCGACTGCATCGGCAGTTGCGCCACCAACGCCCCGGTCGATCTCATCAAAAATCATCGTGCGCGCGCTGTCATCCCCGGTCAGGCAGACCTTGAGCGCCAGAAGAAACCGACTGAGTTCCCCGCCCGAGGCGATTTTGTTCAGCGGGCCAGAAGGTGCGCCGGGGTTGGTAGCAACTGTGAACGCAACAGCGTCGATGCCTTCCGGACCGGGGTCTGACGCCGTGAATTCGGTTTGGAACACAGCGCGCTCCATCTTCAACGGGGCGAGTTCGGTCATCACGGCGGCATCCAGCCGCCCGGCTGCCTTCTGTCGCGCAGCACTAAGCTTGGCCGCTGCGTCGTCATATGCGGTTTGAGCGGCGTCTACCGCTGCCCGCTGATCGGCCAGATCCGCGTCGCCAGCGTCAAGCCGGTTCAAACGGTCACGCAAAGTTTCGGCAAAGGTGCCCAGTTCATCAGGTACAACATCATGTTTACGAGCCAGTGCGCGGATGGCGAACAGGCGTTCTTCGGCCTGCTCCAATTCCGCCGGATTGAAATCCAATTTCTGCAGACAAGCCTCGACACCGTCCTGCGCCTCACCCAATTCGATCAGGGCGCGCCCCAGGGCCGCGATTGGTGCCTCCAATTGGCCGCCGGCATTGTCCGAGACGCCTTCGAGCCAACGCACAGCGTCCGCCATTGCGCTTTCAGCCCCGTCCCCGCCTAGCAGAGAGAAAGCCCGCGCGACATCATCCCGGATACGCTCAGCTCCTTGCATCATGCGACGGCGGGCATCGAGCTCGGCGTCCTCGCCGGGTTGCGGGTCCAGCTGATCAAGCTCGGATACCGAATGCCTAAGAAATTCCTCTTCCGCGCGCATCGCCGCAAGGGTGGATTCCGTTTGAGCAAGAGCTTTGCGCGCACGTGACATCTCGGACCAAGAGGACCGCACCGTTGCAAGGTGGCCATCGACTCCGGCGTAATCATCCAGCATTGCCCGGTGACCGCGCGGGTTCAACAAGCCGCGATCATCGTGTTGACCATGCAGTTCGATCAGGGTCTCGGACAATGCGCGCAGCACCTCGCCCGAACAACGGCGATCATTGACCCACGCGGTCTTGCGCCCCTCGGCCGTATTCACCCGCCGCAGGATAAGTTCCTCTCCGCCGGGCAGGCCCGCTTCGGCCAGAATTGCATGTGCAGGATGGTCTTCGTTTAATTCGAACTCCGCCACGACTTCACCCTGGGCGGCGCCCTGACGGACCAGTTCAGCCCGGCCACGCCAGCCCAGAACAAACCCCAGCGAATCCAGAAGAATCGATTTGCCCGCACCGGTTTCACCGGTCAACGCATTCAGGCCCGGCTGAAACGTCAGTTCCAGCCGGTCGATGATCAGCATGTCACGGATATCGAGGGCGCGCAGCATCGGGTCTTAGCGTCCCACCCCATTGGCCATGGCGATTACAACCACTCACCTTTGACGGTCTGACGGTAGATCGTGCTGAGCCAGTTGTTGCCACGGCTCTTGAGATCCAACCCGCGTGACGTCAGCAGCGAATAGCCCGCATCGTACCATTCGGACGATTGATAGTTGTACCCAAGAATGGCCCCCGCCGACTGTGCCTCATCCACAAGACCCAGTGCCAGATAGGCTTCAATCAAGCGGTACAGAGCTTCGGCGGTGTGAGATGTGGTCTGGAAATCCTCAACCACAACACGGAACCGGTTGATGGCTGCGGTATAATGGTCCTGGCGCAGATAGTAGCGCCCGATTTCCATCTCTTTGCCAGCCAGATGGTCAAAGGCCAGATCGAATTTCAGCACCGCAGAGGTCGCGTATTCGCTATCCGGGTAGACTTCGATCACGGTGCGCAGCGATTGCAACGCCTGAAAAGTCAGGCCCTGATCGCGCCCGACCTCGTCAATCTGGTCATAATAGCTGAGCGCCAGAAGATATTGGGCATAAGCCGCATCTTCGTCCGTCGGGTAAAAGTCGATGTACCGTTGTGCGGCGCCTCGGCTCTCTTCGTAGTTTTTGTCCGAGTGGTATGAGAACGCCTGCATGATCAGCGCGCGCTTGGCCCAATCGGAATACGGATACAGACGTTCAACTTCTGAAAAATACCACGCCGCATCGTCCGAACGATTCTGCGACAGCTCATATTCGCCGCGCGTGAAAATCTGTTCAGGAGTGAACCCTTCCAGGTTCTGATTGCGGTCTGCGCCTTTTCCAGCGCACGCCGTCAAAACTGCTGTCAGAAGAATCGCGCCTGCGAACCTGACTGCCGCTTTGCTGCCAACCATTCCGCCTATCCTTGTCGTATTACTTGACGGGGTTAAGCCCCGATTTAGGCCAAGGTCTAGCACATAAAATTCCGGTGCAAAACGTCTTATGCGCCCCTTCGCAGAATTGTCGGAAGAGTTGATCCAATCAGGCGACTTCGGGGATTTCGTCCCGGACCAGCCCCTGCCCTGGAAGGCGGGCTGCCTGTTCAGGCGTGCACAGGATCGGACGGACCGCACCCGGCGTCTCGAACAGCTTGCGCAGCAGAGTATTGGTCATTGCATGGCCGGATTTGTCCCCGGTAAAGTGACCAAAGATCGGACCACCTGCCAAATACAGGTCACCAAGGGCATCCAGCATCTTGTGACGCACGGCCTCGTCCGCGCGGCGGAAACCGCCCGGGGTAAGGACTTCGTCACCCTGAACAACGACGGCATTTTCCAGAGTACCGCCCAAAGCCAGCCCGTTTTCGCGCATCGCCTCAACATCAGTACGGCGGCAGAACGTCCGGCAGTCACACAGCTCACGTGCGAACGAACCGTTGCGCATATCCAGCGTCTTGGTCTGGTTGCCAATGGCACCGTCTTCGAAGTCGATATGAAAGTCGATGATCAGACCGTTTGCAGGCGCAATCGAAGCGCTAGCACCTTCGCGCACAGCGGTCACCGGCTTAAGAACCTCATAGGCCAGAACCGGGCTGGCTTGGCGACGCACGCCCTTCGCCATGATACCGCGAACGAAGTCAATCGAAGACCCATCCATGATCGGAACTTCGGGACCATCAATCTCGATCAGTGCGTTATGTATTCCGCAACCGGCCAACGCGGCCATGATGTGCTCAACCGTAGACACAGACACACCCGCGTCGTTGATCAGGCGGGTGCACAGCGGAGTGCGCTCAACCACGTCATAGATCGCAGGGACAAGGGCATTGCCCAGCTCAATATCCGTCCGCTTGAACCAGATGCCGTGACCGGCAGCCGCCGGTTTCAGGACCATCGTCGCAGGCTTACCGCTATGCAGTCCGACGCCTGTAAACGTGACCGGAGATTTGAGCGTATGTTGCAAGGTGAACCTCGAAGAGTGGTGTCCGGCCTCGTTTGGCCGTGTTGGACACTCAGTTAAGGAAGGCGGCGTCAAGGCTCAACTCACTCTTTGCAACCGAATGAAACATGTATGTGACAGATCGGCAAATCCCTGCTTACACCTCCTTAAACATCTGTAAAACAAAAAGAAAGGGCCGCCATTTGGCGACCCTCAGCATTCATTTTGTTACCGCGATCAGTTGGCCTGGCGCCGCAAAAAGGCTGGAATTTCGATCCGGTCCTGTTCGGGGTCGACCTCATCCCTTGCAGGTGCCGTAGCGTCAGATTGGCGCATAACGGGCTGCTGACGTGGTGGTTGCGCCGGAGTATCTGCCGCGTGACCGGTCATCCGATCGATCAATCGGTTAAAGCCAAACCGGGGACGATCATGCGCTTCTTCCTGCGGTACAGGGGTCGGCTGCGGGGTTGCAGGGCGGGCCATCGAAGGGCTCCGCTCGGACGGCGGAACGTTCTGGACTGCGGCCTGCAATCGCTGCAGCGCCTCGGGCGACGGTGTTCCCGCTGCCGGTTGAGGCTGCGGCGCGACATAGTTTTCGGACGCAGGCTCAACCGGTTCGGGGGTCGGTTCGAATTCGGCAACGCGCGGCTGATAAGCCGGCGGAGGCAGACCATCATCATCCTGCCGGGCACGCGACTGGAACTGCGGCTGTGCAGGCTCTTCCGGCGCTTCAAACAGCGAGGGTTCGCGGACCATATCTTGCTGCGGCGCTTGCTCAGCGACTTCCGCAGCAACCGGAGCCTCTTCCTGAACCGACTCTTCTGCCGAAACGGTGCGGGTCAGCGGTGCCGACATTGAACGACGCGCGACAGGGACATCTTCCTGCTTTTCATTGGCATCGATACCGGTCGCGACAACCGATACGCGCATGCCGCCTTCCATCACGGTATCCAGAGTCGAGCCAACGATGATGTTAGCCTCGGGATCCACTTCTTCGCGGATACGGTTGGCGGCTTCGTCCAGCTCGAACAGGGTCAGGTCGTGCGAGCCGGTGATGTTGATCAGAACGCCCTTGGCACCCTTGAGGCTGATTTCGTCCAGCAGCGGGTTGGCGATCGCCTTCTCGGCGGCCTGAACCGCGCGATCTTCGCCGGTGGCCTCGCCTGTTCCCATCATCGCTTTGCCCATCTCATCCATCACGGCGCGAACATCTGCAAAGTCGAGGTTGATCAGGCCCGGACGGACCATCAGATCGGTCACGCCTTTGACGCCCTGATAGAGAACATCGTCCGCCATCGAGAACGCCTCGGTAAAGGTGGTCTTTTCGTTGGCCAGACGGAACAGGTTCTGGTTGGGAATGATAATCAGAGTGTCGACGACCTTTTGCAACATCTCAACGCCGTCTTCGGCCTGACGCATCCGCTTGGCACCCTCAAACTGGAAGGGCTTGGTCACAACACCAACGGTCAGCACACCCAGTTCCCGCGCAGCTTGCGCGATAATCGGGGCCGCACCCGTCCCGGTGCCGCCGCCCATACCGGCGGTGATAAAGCACATATGCGCGCCGGCCAGGTGATCAACGATCTGTTCAATGCTTTCTTCGGCTGCTGCCGCACCCACAGTCGGACGGGCCCCTGCCCCCAGACCTTCGGTGACTTTCACGCCCAGTTGAACCCGTGCCGAGGACTGGCTTTGTTGCAGTGCCTGCGCATCGGTGTTGGCGACCACAAAATCGACGCCGTCCAGCTGTTTCTCAATCATGTTGTTGACAGCGTTGCCGCCTGCACCACCAACGCCAAATACTGTGATCCGAGGCTTCAGTTCGTCGTGCCCGGGCATCGAAAGATTCAATGTCATGCTCTGTCCGCCTGTTTTTTTGTTCCCGCCAAAGCGGTGTTTTTCTTACCTATCCACTAACAATCCTACCGTTTGAAACGGCAAACGTCACGCCAAAAATCGCGTAATTCCACAAAATATGGAGGAAATAAGGCGCTGACCGGCAGTATTTCGCAAATACTGCCAGATGTTGCGTAAAGAACTCAATGTAGCACAAAACAGGCGATTTGCGCGCGGCACTTAACCGACGCATCACCAAAGGGACTCATAAACTGTCAAACTGCGGAAAACTGCTCAGGTCCTGCCGCGGGCCTCTGTCGGGCCTTGTGGATATCTTGCGGGATAAACGAGTCAGCTGCAACCCATTTCTTTAGCTGATCGGGGCACTTGGACAATTCAAACCGTCCTCGGTGATGCTGCGCACCTCCTGGATTTCGCTGTCTGCAAAAGTGGCCAGTCGCACCATCAAATTGCCCTTATATTCGAAAGGCCACCAACACACGGCTGGCCCTTCGACTGCATCATCATAGAGAAAACAGATTTGCCCGTTCGGCGTTGTGATATGCCCATAAACGCACCCTCTTCCTTCACGGCGCCAAACCGAAACGGTGGAGCTGAGAAATTCTTCGGTGCCAACAAGGTCGCCGCTGCGAAAGTCATGAAAGTCGACGGTTTTGCCCAGAACCGCATCCAGAAATGCCTCGGGGGTGATCCGGGTTTGCGCCTGAGCGGTCAGCGGTGTCAGGGCCAGTAGCGCTGCGACCCCTAGCTTACCAATTGTCACGGAACCAACGCACGGCCCGCTTGAACGGGCGCGCGGCATAGGTGTCGACAGGGATTTCAAAGTCCCACCATTCGTCCTGTGGGTGCGCTGCAAACAGGCTGAGCCCAACTGCGGAAGAGAATCCCGGCCCGGTCGCCGATTGCGGTAGACCATGAACACGCAAAGGCCGGCCAAGGCGGACGCGCTGCCCAAGGATGCGGGTCGCAAGGCCATCCAGGCCCATGATCTGACTGCCACCACCGGTTAAGACGATCTGCTGGCTGGGCATATGCTCGAACCCGGCCGCATCCAGACGGACGCGCACTTCTTCAAGGATTTCTTCGACGCGTGGGCGCATGATGCCGATCAGTTCAGCACGGCTGACGGTGCGACGGTCATGTTCCCAGTCGCCGGTATCCCCGCCGATGTCGATCAGGTCCCGATCATCCGCGCCCGTTGCGTGAACGCCGCCGTTAAAGGTTTTGATCCGCTCCGCCACCGAGGCCGGAATACCCAACCCCATCGAAATGTCCGAGGTTACGTGATCCCCACCCATGCGAACGCAGTCGGCGTAAATCATATGCTTTTTCATAAAGATCGACACGCTGGTCGTGCCGCCACCCATGTCGATACAGGCCGCGCCCAGTTCCTGCTCATCCTCGACTAAGGCGGAAACACCAGACACATAGGCCGAGTTTGCAATTCCGGCCAATTCCAGATCGCAGCGTTTAATGCAGCGCACAATGTTTTGGATCGCAGTCGCGTCGACGGTCAGCATGTGCATGTCGACGGCAAGGCTCTGCCCCATTTGGCCGCGCGGATCGATCAGACCTGAGCGGTTGTCCAAAGCGAAATTGACCGGTTGGGCATGCAATACCTCGCGCCCTGCCCCGTAATCCGGCACATCACAGGCGTTCAGGACACGGCCAACCTCGGCCTCGGTCACGACCTGACCCTCAAGATCGACCTGTGCATCCAACCCATAAGAGCGTGGATTCGCACCCGAGAAGCTGGCAATCACATGATCGACCCGGATATCGGCCATCTTTTGCGCCGCCTGCAGGGCGGTTCGGATCGCCCGTTCGGTTTCCTGCATAGCGGTGACTTCGCCAAATTGAACGCCCCGCGACCGTGTGGTCGCAGCACCAATCACACGAAAGCCGGTCTGCCCGGCCATCGACCCGATGGTGTTGTCCTCGCTCAGGCGTCCGGTCCCGTCAAAGCGCAATACAAGACAGGCAATCTTGGAGCTGCCAACATCGAGAATGGCGACAACACCGCGTTGCATGGCTTGTCTGCGCATCTGCCGCATGGCGCGCTGGGACTGATAAAGATCGGTCATCATGGTCGTTACTGCTCGCTACCCACTGTCACTTTTGTATTCCACCAGTCTTCGCTGGCAGCTTTGGTCATTCTTATTGTCGGACGTTGCCCAAGGCGCATGTCGACCACCGCCACGTCACGTTCCAAAAGGTCCTGCACTTCATTCACGGCCAGAACGCGTTCCAACGCGCGTACGGGGCGCTCGGTCGGCAACATGATGCGCTGGCCGCGGTCCATAACCAGGTCCCAGCGACGCTCACCAATCCGGACCAGCCCGCGCACACGGCTGCCCAGGCTGCGGGCGGTTGTCAGCAATTCAAGGGCCTCACCTACGTGACCGTCTGCACCTTTGCCCGCGATCAGAGGTAAATTAGAGTGATCCTTGCGCGACGCGATGCGTTCCACATGGGCGCCGGTCTCATCCAGCAATTCGATCCCATGGCGCGTACGCCAGACGATGACGGGCTGACGCTCGACCACATCCACCTGCAGAATACCGCCGGGGCGCACCCGCACGGTGGCGGATTTGACAGGGTTCAGCCCTGTGATCGTGTCGCGAATTTGCTCAACGTCCAGGTCCCAGGAACTGACGGGGAAATCCAGCGGTACGACCTCACGAATATCCTCGGACAGGTTGGTCCCTGCCCCGTCAATGGCCATCAGATTGACCATGAACTCTGGCCGTTGCTGGATCGAGGTCTTGATGTCGATGACATAGGCCACCACCGCATCACGGCGTTCCTGCGAGCCGAAATAGATGCCAATTGCGGCGCAAACCGCAAGCACCGGCAGGCCAAACTTCAGGCTACGCCGAACGCCCCGCGTTAGCATCCAGCGTTGCAAGCGGTAGCTGAGACGAGACGGGGCTGGGTCGAGGCGATCGCCCTTGCCACCAAACATCCCACGCAGCCGCAATTTGGGTTCGGCTCCGGTATGTGCGCCGGATTCGAAATCAGCATCGGGACCGGTCAGTTGCTTGGGGCGGTGAACCACAGGCGCTCGGGTGGCTCTTAGCGGTCGCATGATGCGTCCTCCACCATCCAGGCGCAAAGCTGCCCGAAACTCATACCCATATGCGCGGCCTGTTCAGGCACCAGCGACGTCGGCGTCATGCCGGGCTGAGTATTGGTCTCGAGCAGGAAAAGCCCATCGGCACCCATACTGTCATCCCAGCGGAAATCCGTACGGCTTACGCCCTTGCATCCCAGTGCAGAATGAGCGCGCAATGCGTAGTCCATGCACAGGTCAAAAATCTCGGTCGGTACGTCAGCGGGCAAAACATGCCACGATCCGCCGGGCTTATACTTGGCGTCATAATCGTACCAACCGCCATCGGTCATGATCTCGGTAACCGTTACGGCCTTGTCGTTCATCACCGTTACGGTCAGCTCGCGCCCTGCAATGTATTTCTCGACCATCACCTGATCGGGCATTTCATCCGACAGTTGCGGAGGGCCATTGGACCCTTCATGCACGATGTAGATCCCAACGCTGGAGCCTTCGTTGTTGGGCTTGGCCACGTAAGGGGGCTCCATCACGTGAACCTTAACCACCTCAACCTTAGGTACGATCACGCTGGCAACAACGGGCAGGCCCTCGGCCTCAAACACCTCTTTGCTGCGCTGCTTGTCCATCGCCAGCGCCGAGGCCAGAACACCAGAGTGCGTGTACGGAATGCGCATCCATTCCAGCAGACCCTGAACGCAGCCATCCTCGCCCCAGCGGCCATGCAGGGCGTTAAACACAACGTCTGGTTTGATTTCCAAAAGGCGCGCATAGAGGTCAGGACCAGCGTCCAGCTCAACTACTTCAAAGCCTTCTCCCACAAGGGCGGCCGCGCATTCGCGCCCAGAGCTGAGAGACACCTCGCGTTCCTTCGAGGGTCCACCCATCAATACCGCCACTTTGGGGTTTGTCCTGCTCGACATACCCAACGTGCGCCTCAATGTCCCCGGACCTTATGTGGTGGTCCGTACTGCGTTTATCTCCTTGATCCGTCGCCTTAATTTGCCTGTTATGGTCTGACGGTCAGGGCTTTATTCTGTCAACGGATCACCGACCCGCATGATTTCCCACTCTAGCGTGATGCCGCTTGTTTCGTAAACCTTTTTTCGCACCTCTTCGCCCAGACCTTCGAGGTCCGCGGCAGAGGCATCACCGGTATTGATCAGGAAATTCGAGTGCTTTTCGCTCATCTGTGCGCCGCCGCGCGCCGCGCCGCGCATGCCCGCATCGTCAATGACCTTCCATGCCTTGAGGTCGTGCACATCATCCGCCCGCCCGGTCGAAGAAAACCCTGCCGGGTTGCGGAAGGTTGACCCGGCGCTGCGGTCTTTGGTCGGCTGTGTTTCGTCGCGTTTTTGCAACTGCGCGGACATCCGGGCGTGCAGCTCTTCCGGATCGCCGGATGGACCTTCGAAAGTGCTCGAGATCAGCACCGCGCCTTCGGGCAGATCGGACTGGCGGTAACGAAAATTCAGGTCTTCCGGAGTCAGTTCCACAAGCTCTCCCTGCCGGGTAACAATGGTCGCCTTGCGCAGCACGTCCGCCGTGTAGCTGCCATAACACCCTGCGTTCATCCGCACCGCACCGCCAATTGAGCCCGGGATGGTACGCAAAAAGGTCAAGTCCACGCCCTCATCCGCCGCCTTGCGCGCCACATGCGCATCCAACGCAGCTGCTCCGGCGGTAACGATGTTTCCCTTTACCGAGATAGCATTGAACCCGCGCCCCAATCGGATCACAACCGCGCGCAGACCGCCATCACGCACAATCAGGTTTGACCCGACCCCCATCGGGAAAACCGAAATATCTGCGGGTAACCCACTCAGGAAACTCTGTAAGTCTTCTATGTCAGCTGGCTGGAACAGATAATCCGCCGGACCGCCAACGCGCAGCCATGTCAGATCATTAAGGGATCTCTGCTCGGTGAGTCTACCGCGAACCGGGAATGAAGTAAGTGTCATCGGCCCCTTCTATAGCTGGCTTTCGTGGATGTCATCCTTCGAACAAACAATGATCAACGAATATCCCGCATCTTCTTAAGGGCACCAATCAACCCGCCTAAGATGGCTCCCGCCAGAGCGGGAAATGCCAATGACCACGTCAAAATGACCGCCCAAAAATCAGCGTCTTCTGGCGGGCCGTCGTTACCAGAGGGGAAGAGATATGCGATGCTCGTAGCTGATACTACGATTGCCACAATCACGATCCACGCAAATCCGCCCCTAAACAACAAATGGGCGACGGTTGTAGTGGCAAGAAAAGAAACAATACTCAGGAAACATAAGGCGATTAATGCAGCTGTCATTCAAAACTGCGCCCCACCCGCCGTACCCACCGCCCCAAATAGATCACCGGCCAACGCAGCACCGACATTCCTGCGGCCAAAACGATCAGTCCAATCCATGGGCCGTTTTGCAAGGTGACGTAACCCAGTATCGGAATCCCCACAGCGATCAAAACATAGGCGCGCGTCCAGTGGTTGTCCTTGCTGGGGATCATCGCCAGCACATTTGCCGAAATTCCCCAAAGCGCAGCAAGGGCGATCGACCAATTCATTCCTCGACCTCCTGCCCGGTCCAGCGGCGCCAGTAATAACGAATGGGGTTGCGGAACATGGATGCAAAAGCGGCAAAGGCCAGCACCGAAAAAAACCAGCCAAAGTCATGGCCTAACCAGACGATCAGCGCAGGTGCGGAAATGAACAGCACAACGCCCGGCGGAAATTGAAGGCGCATCGGCAGCATAGCCACGACCGTTGAGGCCAAAACCCACAAGCCAGCAAAAAGCACTGAATATACCAACTGCCCCTCCGAAGACGATCGTTGCTGCAACTGCAACATCACACTTTAAAGTTGCACTGCTAGAGAGTCCATTCCATCAAACGGCTTGTTTTTGTCGTAGCCTTTCAGGCAACCCATTGGCCCAAGTGCTGATCGTACCAGCGCCGAGGCAGACGACCATGTCGCCGGGGCGGGCCTGTTCGCGCACAAGGCGCTCCAGATCGTTTTCGTTCAGCAATGCACGCGCGTGGCGGTGACCGTGGCGGATCAGGCCTTGCACCAGATCATCTCTGCTGGCCCCTTCGATCGGGTCTTCTCCGGCAGAGAAAACATCGGCTATGGCGACAACGTCCGCGTCATTGAAGCAGGTGCAGAAATCGTCAAACAGATTGGACAGGCGCGAGTACCGGTGCGGTTGGTGCACGGCGATGACCCGGCCTTCGCTTGCCTGGCGCGCAGCCTTGAGAACGGCTGCGATTTCAACCGGGTGGTGGCCGTAATCGTCGATGATGGTAACGCCATCGATTTCTCCGACCTTGGTGAAGCGGCGGTTGACGCCACCGAAGTTGGCCAGCGCATCGCGGATTTCTGAGGCCTTCATACCCAGATGGCGGGCAACGGCCACGGCAGACAGCGCGTTCGAGACATTGTGGTCGCCGGGCATCGGCAACGTGCAGCCTTCGATCATCTTATCTTCGTACTGAAGGTGGATGTCGAAATGCGCCACGCCGCCCTTGTAGGCCAGGTTCAAGGCGCGCACATCGGCCTGCGCGTTGAACCCATAGGTCCGGACACGGCGGTCGGTGATACGTCCAACCAACGTCTGCACTTCGGCGTGGTCCGTGCAGCACACAGCCAGACCGTAGAATGGCAGGTTTGATACGAACTCGTAGAACCCGTCGCGCAGTTGGTCGAAGTCACCCCAATGCTCCATATGCTCGGGGTCGATATTCGTAACAATGGCAATGGTCGCGGGCAGTCGGTTGAACGAACCGTCGGATTCGTCGGCCTCGACTACCATCCATTCACCCTGCCCCATCCGTGCGTTCGAACCATAGGCGTGGATGATGCCGCCATTGATGACGGTCGGATCGAAATCGCCGGCCACCATCAGCTCGGCCATCATGGTGGTCGTGGTGGTCTTGCCGTGGGTTCCTGCAATGGCGATGTTGGATTTCAGGCGCATCAGCTCAGCCAGCATGTCGGCGCGGCGAACGACGGGCAGACCTTGCGCTCGGGCGCCGTCCAGCTCGGGGTTGCCAGGCTTGATCGCGGTCGACACCACGACAACGGCCGCGTTTTCAAGGTTTTCGGCACGCTGGCCGACAAATATCTCAGCCCCAAGGCTCGCAAGACGATCAGTGATCTTGGACGCCTTCAGGTCGGACCCCTGCACGCGGTAACCGAGGTTCATCAAAACCTCGGCAATGCCCGACATCCCAATCCCGCCGATCCCCACAAAGTGAATCGACCCTACGTCTTGCGGCAGTTTGGTTGCAGGATTCATGTGGTCTCCTTCTGCGCCAGTTGTTCGACAAGGGCCGTCAGACGTTCAGTCGCGTCGGGGGCACCGGTCGAGAGGGCGGCATGAGCCATCTTTTGGGCGGCTTCGGGGTTGGTCAGAACGGCGCTGATTTGCTCTGCAAGCGCGGAAACGTCAAGTGCGTTTTCCGGGATCATGATCGCGCCGCCTGCCTGAACCAATCCTCGCGCATTGGCCGTCTGATGATCGCCTGCGGCTGCGGCAAACGGGATCAGGATCGATGGACGTCCGATGACCGAGATATCCGCCACACTGGATGCGCCGGACCGGCTGATGACAAGTTGTGCATCCGACATGCGACGCGGAACGTCGTCAAAGAAAGGTTTGACCTCGGCCCGGATACCATGTTCGGCATAGAACGCCGTAACACGTTCCCCATCTTCGTCGCGGGCCTGATGTGCGACACGGATATGGCTGCGCAGGTCGTCAGGCAAGGCAGCAATCGCGCCAGGGACAATATCGCTGAGAATGCGCGCGCCCTGACTGCCGCCCATAACCAGAATAGACATAGGATAGTCGCCCGGTGGGATGTAACCTGCGGCCTCGCGCTCAAGCACGGCGGCGCGGACCGGATTTCCGGTGTGGATGCCATTGGCCCCTTCGGGCAGATCGGTCGGCCAGACGCCGCAGGCGACATTGGCCACGCGCGTGGCAAACAATTGGTTTACGCGCCCCAGAACCCCATTCTGTTCGTGGATCATGCGCGGAACTTTCAACATCGTCGCGGCCCCCAAAGCCGGGATCGACGGGTATCCGCCAAAGCCCACGACAACGTCCGGTTTGTCCCGCATCATCTGGAATGCCATGCTGCTAACACCGCCGGCAATCCTAGGGCCGACCAATGCCTTAGCCGCCAGCCCGCCGCGCGCGAAAGTGGCAGAGGCCACCTCGACAATTTCGACCGTTTGCGGAAAGGCGCCAGTGTAGCGCGCGCCGCGCTCATCCGTGGACAGGCGCACGCGCCAGCCTTTATTCAGCATCGCTTCGGCCAACGCCTGCGCCGGGAACATGTGGCCCCCGGTGCCGCCAGCCGCAATCAACAGGTAAGGTTTCCCCATTATCCTCTTCCGCGCAGAATATCGCCAAGTTCGCCCTGCGGGCGGCTTCTGGTAAAGGCCAGCAACATGCCGACAGCGATGCCGCCCGCAATCAGCGACGACCCACCATAGCTGACAAAAGGCAGCGTCATGCCCTTGGCAGGCAGCAGGCGCACGGCCACACCCATGTTGATCATGGCCTGAACGCCAAACATGCAGGCCAGACCGGTCCCGGCCAGACGGATGAACATATCGCGCTCGCGCATCAGCCGCAGAAGCGAGCGTACAACGATCAGTGAATACAGCGCGATGATGATCAGCACCAGGATCAGCCCGTATTCTTCGGCCGCCACGGCGATGATGAAATCCGTATGGGCATCGGGCAAGGACCATTTCACCTGCCCCTCACCCACGCCGACACCAAACAAACCGCCTTCGCGGATGGCGTTCGTGGCATAGCCAAGCTGGGTGGTCGGGTCGACCTCCTGGTTCAAAAAGCCATCAATTCGGCGGGCAAAGTGTTCCGAATTCGAATAGGCGAACATACCACCTAGGACAACGACGCCCGCCATGCCAACCAGCAGCAGCATCGGCGCACCGGCCACAAAGTACATCACACCCCATCCAAACAGGATCAGGCAGGCCTGGCCGAAGTCAGGTTGCAAAACCAGCATCGCCACAATCGCAATGCACAACGCAAATGACCACAACCGACCCGGAGGGCCGTTGATCTGCTGCGACGCAGCCAGCAGCCACGCGGCCACGACAACAAATCCGGGTTTCAGAAATTCCGACGGCTGCAGAGATGCAAAACCCAACGAGTACCAACGCACTGCCCCTTTTCCGAAATCCGTTCCGAAGACGGGCAGAAAGGCCAGCGCCACAAACGAGGCAAGGAACCCAAGTACTGCCAAACGGCGCACCAAAGTCGGCGACATCATCGACGTCAGCAGCATCGCAATCAGCGCCAGCCCGCCGAACAGCGCCTGCCGTTCGACATAGTGGAACGGATCAAACCCGTTGCGGCCAGCCAGCGGCGGCGATGAGGCCAGCCCCAAGAGCAGCCCGATGACAAAAAGGATCAAAACGCAGGACATCGTCCAGCGATCAATCGTCCGCCACCATTTCGGAAGAATCGGTTCTCCGCGCTGGTCCTGGACCGCGCCATACACCATCTCAGTCATGAGATACCGCCACTATCTGCCTCGTTAACGTCCCGTTTTTCAGGATCTGACTGAGAGTCTACAGGCATTTTTGCGTTTGGGCTAGCGGAATGACACGGCAACAGGGGAAATTGACACCTTCAAGCCGGTGATCCGACCCGGGCTTTCTCTTCCAAGATGTACGGATCACCTAGGTGACAAGATCGTAGTGCTTTATCGTTCTGGATTCGACCAACTCGGCCTCTGCCGGATCGATATGTGGACTTTGGTAATCTTCACCAACAAAAGCCATTAATGCGTCCAGGCTGCTCCAAATCATAACAAAACTGAATTCACGCGGTGAATCTGAACGCGGAGCACCCGGCAGGACCTGAACAATGCCTTCGGTGCTTTGCATCAATGGGATCGCAGTCTCGTGGAAGAACTTTGAAAATTCCGCCTCTTTGCCCGGTCGAACTGTGACTTGGAAAATGCGCATGATCATTGAACCGCCCTCCTGTGCTGTGCATCAAGATGAGTATTCTTTTCGCAAGCATTCTAACACATGATATCGCGACCAATTTCGCGAAGACTTCAGCGGCCACTTTAATTCCCTTTCCCAGAACTGGCAAAAAGGACAAGGACTCACCACCAAACAGACTTACACGGCGCGTGTTTTCGTCTTGCCCTTGCCTTCCCTATTAATCCAAGCCATGCGCAGCACATGACTTATGACACGATCATCCTTGGTGCCGGTGCAGCCGGTATGATGTGCGCCGCCCATTGCGGCGGGCGCGTTTTGGTGATCGACCACGCCAAAGTTGCCGGAGAGAAAATTCGTATCTCAGGAGGTGGGCGCTGCAATTTCACCAATATGTACGCGGGACCGGGTAACTTCCTGTCGCAGAATTCGCATTTCTGCAAATCCGCGCTGGCGCGGTACACGCAGTGGGATTTCATTGATCTGGTCGGCCGACACGGCATCGCGTGGCATGAGAAAACGCTGGGGCAACTGTTCTGCGACGGATCATCAAAACAGATCATCCAGATGTTGCTTGATGAGATCGAGCGTGCCGGGGCCGAATTGTGGGTTCGAACTGAACTGAAAGACGTGCGTAAGACCGATGGTGGATTTGCTGTGGACCTCGAACGTGAAGGGCAGCGGCATAGCCTTAATTGCACCAACCTTGTGCTGGCCACTGGCGGCAAGTCGATCCCAAAGATGGGTGCGACCGGGCTGGCCTATGACATTGCGCGCCAGTTCGGACTAACGATGACCGAAACGCGGGCGGCACTCGTGCCGTTTACGTTTTCGGATGGCAAGTTCAAGGACCTGTCTGGCGTATCCCTACCCGCGCGGCTGTCAAATGACCGGACCAGCTTTGACGAAGCCCTTCTGTTCACTCATCGCGGGCTTAGCGGGCCATCGGTTCTGCAGGTGTCATCCTATTGGCGCGAAGGCGAGGCGATCCGCGTAAACCTGATCCCGGATCTGCCGCTGTTTGATTTGCTGCGGGATCAGCGGCAAAGCGGTGGACGCAAGGCGCTGACCACGGAACTGGCGCGCCACCTGCCCGGGCGTCTGGTCGAGCACCTGAGCCATCACATCCCCATGCCAGGCAATCTGGCCGATCAGTCGGACGCCGCGCTGTCCGAACTGATCGCAGCACTGTCCGACTGGCAGCTTACCCCCTCGGGCACCGAAGGGTATCGTACAGCCGAGGTGACGCTGGGCGGGATCGACACTGATAGCCTGTCGTCAAAAACGATGGAGGCCAGGGATGTCCCCGGCCTCTATGCGATTGGTGAAGCGGTGGATGTCACCGGCTGGCTGGGCGGTTACAACTTCCAATGGGCGTGGTCCTCGGGCCACGCCGCAGGAATTGCAATCGCCGGGCAGAGTTAGCCGACGACGTTGTAGCCACGTCCGCGCATGCAGTTGCGCACCAGGACTTCTTTGTTCTGGTTCTTTGAATAGGCATCCGCGCCCGCGCCCAGCAGCGCACCGGCAACGGCCGCGCGCCCCAGATTGTCGCTGCTGTCCTGAATGATCGCCGTAGTTGCAGCGGCACCAGCCGCACCAAGAGCAGCATTCCCCGCGGTTGATCCGTCAACGGTGGCCTGCGATGCCGCCAGTTGTTGGCATTGCTGAAGGTCCACGTTGTAGTTCGGTCCGATTGGGCCGTCCACGATGGGCTGATAGTTGGCGCCGGTGTTAGTGCAGGCCCCCGCAACGAGAATGGCAGGCAGGATCAGAGAAAACTTACGAAATGGCATAGTCATAACCTCGTGTTGAATTTGCAGGCAAGCAAAACCAATAATGATGGCGCGTCAAGCTGATAGCATCGCAGCTTGGCCCAACCGGCGGTCTATTGCAAATGGCTATTCCGGAAGCCGTTGCCTGACTTCCGCTACAAAGTCCTCTCCGCGCTGTTCGAAATTGTCATATTGGTCGAAACTGGCCGCGGCTGGGGCAAGCAGGACTGTCTCGCCGGGCTGGGCATCTTTCATGGCTTGCTCAACAGCCTCGGACATGGTGGTACAAACCAGCGCATCGGCCTTTAGTTGCATGGCGAAATTCGCGGCCTCGCGACCAATGACATAAGCTTTGACCACCTGATCAGCGGCTGCGTTCAGAGCGGCGACACCGCCTTCCTTCTCTAGCCCCCCACATATCCAGCGGACCTTCTTGAAGGCACTCAACGCCTTGAGAGCGCTGTCCACATTGGTGGCTTTTGAGTCATTCACATAAGTAATACCGCCTACCTCGGCGATGATCTGGCTGCGATGCGGCAGACCCGGATAGCTGTGCAGCGCGTCTTCGATCACGCGCGGTGCCAGCCCCAGTGCGCGACAGGCGGCATAAGCCGAACAGGCGTTTTGGTGGTTATGCGCGCCGGGAAGGCCCGTGATTCCGCGCAGGTCAATCGAACCCGCTTGCCGTCCCTTGCGGTATTCCGACAAGAACCCTTTGCGGGCAAACACTTGCCATCCGGGCCCCGTCAGTTTGCGCGCAACCGATACGCGGATGACCCGATCATCGGCGCGGCCTTCGGCCAGCTGACCAGCCAGAAACGCGCCCTCGTTCTCGTCAATGCCAATCACGGCATGATCCGGTCCGCCCTCGGCGAACAACCGACGCTTGGCGGCGAAATAGCCCCCCATCCCGCCGTGGCGGTCAAGATGATCGGGCGACAGGTTGGTGAAAACGGCCACGTCCGGGGTCAGGGCGCGGGCCAGTTCTGTCTGATAGCTGGACAGTTCCAGCACAACGACCGAACCGTCGCCGCCTGGATCAATATCCAGCACCCCACGCCCGATATTACCCGCCAGCTGCGCCTCGCGCCCGGCTTCGGTCAGGGTATGGTGGATCAAAGCCGCGGTGGTCGATTTCCCGTTCGACCCGGTCACCGCGATCACACGCGGCGGAGAGTCATAATTGTTCCACTCAGGCCCTGCAAAGGATCGGAAAAACAGCCCGATGTCGTTATCGACCGGGACACCGGCCTCAAGCGCCGCAGCCACAATTGGATTGGGGTCAGGATAGAGATGAGGAATACCGGGCGAAACGATCAGCGTGGCGATATCGTCAAACGCTCCATGACGGCGCAGATCGGCACAGACGAACCCTTCAGCCTCGGCCACTTCCCGAGCGGCAGGATTGTCATCCCAACACACAGGCTCAGCTTTACCCGCCTGCAGGGCACGCGCCGTGGCCAGCCCCGACCGGCCAAGCCCCAGAACCGCAACCTTCTGCCCTGAAAACCCTTTGACCGGGATCATACTGCCCACCTTTTATTGACGTAAATTTGGCCGCCACACTGCACCGAAGAATTCACCGATGGCAAGGGTGTCGAAAGGCTCGCGCGTCAGCGCGAGCCGGGCCCAACAGGTGACAGGTGGACCGCAGGTTCGCCGAACCTGACGGGAGCGTTACCGGACTTTCAGCGTAGCCAGACCGATCATTGCCAGGATTAGCGAGATGATCCAGAACCGGATCACGATCGTCGGCTCTGCCCAGCCCTTTTTCTCATAGTGGTGATGGATCGGTGCCATCAGGAACACCCGACGTCCAGTACGTTTGAAATACAGCACCTGGATGATTACGCTCAGCGCTTCGACCACGAACAAACCACCTACGATCGCCAGTACCAGTTCGTGTTTGGTGGCTACCGCGATGGCACCCAATGCACCGCCCAGCGCCAGCGATCCGGTGTCGCCCATGAACACCGCAGCTGGTGGCGCGTTGTACCAAAGGAAGCCAAGACCGGCACCGAACAGGGCCGAGGTAAAGACGAAAATCTCACCTGTTCCGGGCACGTAATGCACGTCCAGATATTCGGTAAAGTCGACCCGTCCGACAGCATAGGCAATTACCCCCAGCGTCGAAGCTGCGATCATCGCCGGCATGATGGCCAGACCATCCAGACCATCGGTCAGGTTCACAGCGTTGGCCGCACCTACGATCACGACGATCGAGAAGGGTATGTAGAACATGCCCAGATTGATCAGCGTATCCTTGAAAATAGGTAGCGCCAGCTGGTTCTGAAGGGCCTCGGGATGGTGCAGCGTAGCCCAGGCCGAGGCAAGGGCTGCGATGATAACCCCCAGTGCCATACGCATTTTTCCAGAAACACCCTTGGTGTTCTGTTTCGACACTTTCGCGTAATCATCTGCAAACCCGATCGCGGCATAGGCCAGCGTTACAAACAAAACCATCCAGACATAGGGATTGTCCCACCGTGCCCACACCAAGGTCGATGTCATCAGTGCGCCCACGATCAGCAGCCCGCCCATCGTCGGTGTACCTGCCTTCGAAAAATGTCCCTCAGGCCCGTCATCCCGGATCGGCTGGCCCTTGCCCTGCTTTTTGCGCAGCACATTGATCAGCGGTTTGCCAAAGAGAAACCCGAAAATCAGCGCAGTCAAAAAGGCGCCGCCAGCGCGGAACGTAATATAGCGGAAGAGGTTGAAAAAATCCCCTCCGTCCGACAGGGCGGTCAACCAATAGAGCATTACGAAACCTTTCTCACACTGAGGTGGCGGGCGCGATCATCAATCAAGCGCGCCCCCTTGCCCCATTTTACGCAAACCGTCAACAATCTGCGCCAATGCCATGCTCAGCGATCCCTTGGCCAACACAGTATCACCGGCCTGAACAAGCTCGGGCAGTTGAACCGCCATCTCGGTGCTGGTCTCGAACCAAAGCCCGCGTTTATCCGCCGGAAGTGCATCGTACAGCGCCTTCATCAGCGGGCCGACGCAATGCACTTTGTCCACGCGCTGCATAGCCGAAACATCCGCCATCGCCGCATGCATAGCAGTTTCTTCCGGCCCCAACTCCTTCATATCCCCAAGAAAAGCGATACGACGATGCCCTTGCGCCGCGGCCAAAACATCCAGTGCGGCCTCCATCGACGTCGGGTTAGCGTTATAGCTGTCATCCAGCAGTTCGATCCGACCGCCGTCGGTCAACGCGATCTGTTCGCGCACCCCGCGCCCCTTGACCGGCGACCATCCGCCGAGACCTGCAATCGCCTGATCTAGATCGACGCCCAATTCGACACAGGCAGCCAATGCCCCTAGGGCGTTCATGGCGAAATGCGTGCCCGCTGATTGTACGTCAAACGCAAACGGGTGCCCTGCGACAGTTGCCTTTGCATGAACCGAGTCAGCCTCTTGGGTTACATCGGTCAATGTGTAATCGGAGCCATTGCGGCCGAAATCCACTGTTTTCGCGCCCAAATCCCGCGCACAGTCGCGCAGGATGTCCGCATCCTCGATATCTGCGTTCAGGATGGCCGCGCCGCCCTCGATCAGGCCGTCAAAAATTGCGGCCTTTTCATGCGCAATACCGGCCACCGACTCAAACGCCTCTAGGTGCACTGCCGCCACGGTCGTGACCAGCGCCACATGCGGGCGGGCTTGCTGTGCCAGCGGAGAGATCTCACCGGGATGGTTCATACCAATCTCGATCACAGCGAATTCTGTGTCACGCGGCATCCGCGCCAAAGTCAGCGGCACGCCCCAGTGATTGTTGTAGCTGGCAACGCTAGCATGAGTTTTTCCTTGCGTTTCCAAAATCGTGGCCAGCATTTCCTTCGTCGATGTCTTGCCGACGCTTCCGGTCACCCCGAGCACCCGCGCGTCGCAGCGGTCACGTCCCGCGCGCCCCAGCGCCTCTAGCCCCAACTGCACGTTTTCGACGATCAACAAGGGCGCATCTTCGGGTACGCCCTCGGGAATACGCGACACCAAGGCTGCCCCAGCGCCTTTTTCCAAAGCCTGTGCCACAAATTCATGCCCGTCCCGCGCGGCTGTGAGTGCGACGAAAAGATCAGCGGGCTGGATGGTACGCGTGTCGATCGACACACCATTGACCGCCCAATCCGAAGTGACGCGTCCACCGGTTGCCTCGGCGGCCTCGGCTGCAGTCCACAATGTCATGCCACCCTCCCGTCCAGTGCGGCCACACTGATGCTGGCCTGTTCGACATCATCAAATGGCAAAACCTGATCGCCAACGATCTGGCCGGTTTCATGCCCCTTGCCCGCAATCAAAAGCGCGTCCCCGGGTTGCAGCGCGTCTATCCCGCGCAAGATGGCCTCGGCCCGATCGCCGACCTCGGTGGCCTCTGGTGCCCCGTCCATCACGGCGGCGCGTATGGTGGCCGGATCTTCGCTGCGCGGGTTGTCGTCGGTGACAAAAACCACATCTGCGTGGTTGGCGGCAGCTTGCCCCATAAGCGGACGCTTGGTTGCATCGCGATCACCGCCCGCGCCGACAATGGCGATCAGGCGGCCCATCACATGCGGACGCAGTGCCTTGAGTGCGGTCGCCACTGCGTCAGGTGTATGGGCGTAATCTACAAAAACCGCTGCCCCGTTCTCTCGCGTCGCGGCCAGCTGCATGCGTCCACGAACCGTCGTGAGATGCGGCAGGGTTTCGAAAACGTGTTCAGGCTCTTCCCCTGCAGCAATAACCAAACCGCAGGCCAACAAGATATTTTCAGCCTGAAAACCGCCGATCAGATTCAAACGGGTTTGGAATATCTTGCCCTGCCAAGAGAACCGCAGGTCCTGACCTGTTGCGTCAAACCGCTGATTCATCAGGCACAGGTCTGCTTCCCCAAGCCCAACGGTCAAAACCTTCTGCCCCCGGTTTTTGGCAATCCGGAGGACCTGAGCCCCCTTGGGATCGCTCATGTTGACGACAACGGTGCCGTCTTGCGGCAAGACCCGATCAAACAGACCTGCCTTGGCGTTGAAATACGCTTCGAACGTTTCGTGGTAGTCCAGATGGTCCTGAGTGAAGTTCGAAAACCCCGCCGCAGCCAGCTGTACCCCGTCCAAGCGGCGCTGTTCCAACCCGTGCGAGGATGCCTCCATCGCAGCATGAGTCACTCCGTTCTCTGCAGCCTTGGACAGGCAACGATGCAAAGTGATTGGTTCGGGCGTTGTATGGGCTAGTGGTGCGGTCCACGCCCCCTCGACCCCTGTGGTCCCGAGGTTCACCGCGGCGTGACCAAGTTCGGTCCATATCTGGCGCACAAATGTCGCGACCGAGGTTTTGCCATTGGTGCCAGTAACCGCAACGATGGTCTTAGGCTGCGCTCCGAACCACAGCGCGGCGCACCCGGCCAGCGCCTGACGCGGGTCCTCGAGCACGATCAACGCCGCATCTGATGCGGCCAGTTCCTCGGCTGCGATCTCTGCCCCTTCAGTATCCGTCAGGATGGCTGCGGCGCCCATACGCAAAGCGTATTGAATGAACTCACCGCCATGAACACGTGTACCGGGAAGTGCCGCAAAGAGGAAACCGTCTTTGACTTCGCGACTGTCGACCGCCAGCCCTGTGATATCAGGATTGGCGCCGCCTCGGGCGGTCAGGGCCAGTTGGCTGAGTTTCTTTGTCCTTGCGCCCATGACCCACCTCGTTTGGACAGCCTAATTTGAGGTCAGCGTTATAGCAGCGCCGGCCTCAGGCTCAACCCGAGGACGCAGGCCCAGCAAAGGTGCGATGCGCCCGATCAATTCTGCGGCCACAGGAACCGCTGTCCAACCTGCCGTACGGCGCTTTTCGCCATAGGCAAGGATGGATGGTTCGTCCAACGTTACAATCAGGACATATTTTGGGTCATAGGCGGGAAAGAACGTCGCGAAGGTCGCAATCACCTTGTCGTCGTAATATCCGCCGCGCGGCTTGGGCTTATCCGCGGTGCCGGTCTTACCCGCCACATCATAGCCTGCCACATCGCCAAAACTGGCGGTGCCATCTGTTACCACCCGGCGCAACATGTTCTGCGCCTGGTTTGCCGCGTTATCAGACATCACCCGAGGACCGTATTGCGGCCCATTTTTGCGCAGAATCGTCGGGCTTACATAGTGCCCGCCATTGGCAATCGCCGCGTACCCCGCCGCCAGATGCATGGGGCTGGTCGACAGGCCATGACCATAAGAGATGGTCACCGTGCTCAGTTCACCCCACTTTTTGGGTTTCAGCGGCTCACCACCCTTGGCTTCGACGATTTCGAACGGGGTGGGATCGAACATACCAAGCGATTCCAGGAAATCCTGCTGCCGTTGCGCGCCGATCTGCAGCGCCAGTCGCCCGGTGCCCCGGTTCGAGCTGTGGACGATCACATCGGCTACGCTGATCTTGCCGTAATTCTTGCCGTTGAACTCACCAATCGGGAAACGGCCGATCTTCATCGGCCCCGAGGTATCGATGATCGTGTTCGAATTCACCAAACCCAACTGAACCGCCTGCGCGGCGGTGAAAATCTTAAACACGGATCCCAGTTCGTAAACGCCCTGTACATAGCGATTGAACAGCGGGCTATCTGATGGATCGAACCCCGAGGTCGGCGGGCGCGGGCGATCATTGGGATCGAAGGACGGCAATGAGGCCGCCGAGATCACCTCGCCCGTATGCGCGTTCATCAGAACCGCTGACGCCCCCTTGGCGTTCATGATCTTCATGCCGCCAAACAGCACCTGCTCAACCGCGGCCTGAACGGTCAGGTCCAGCGAGAGCTGCAGCGGCTTAGTCCCATTCGCGGGATCACGCAGGTAGTCGTCAAATTGCTTTTCAACGCCGGCCACACCGATCACTTCGGCAGCACTGACACCTTCGCGCCCAAAGCTTGACCCGCCTAGGATATGCGCCGCCAGACGGCCATTCGGATACAACCGCATCTCACGCGGGCCGAACAGAATGCCTGGGTCACCGATATCGTGCACGGCTTGTTTCTGTTCGGGCGAGATACGCTTTTTGATCCACAGGAATTTGCGATTCCCAGTGAAATCCTTGACCAGGCGTTCTTTTTCCAGATCGGGGAAGATCGCGACAAGCTGATCAGCGGCAGTAATCGGGTCGATCATCAGCGGCGGCTGCGCATATACCGAGTAAGTGTCCAGATTGGTCGCAAGAATGCGCCCTTCCCGGTCTACGATGTTGGCCCGCTGCATCGCAATTGCTGCACCAGGGGCCGAGGCCACGGGTTCTTGCGCTTCGGAGGTGGCCAACATGCCCATCCTGACGCCCACGACCGAAAAGGCGCAGAAAAAGAACAGACCCAGCACCAGCAAGCGGCCCTCAGCGCGGGTGCGGCTGCGGTCTTTCATGTCTTCGTGACGCTTGCGGATGTTTTCGCGCTCGATGGCTTTGGGATTCTCGCCGCGCGAGCGCGCGTCAAGGATTCGGGCCAGAGGACGCAGCGGCGTGCGGGTCATGGGATCTGCACCTCACCCAGCGCCTGAATGTTCGTGATGGCCTGCAGCTCGATCGGGTCGACAATCGGCAGGTCAGGATCTTCCGCATAGGCAATCTGATCGGCGCGACCGAATTGCTCGGCCCGCAGGGGCAAAAGGCCCAACCGTTCAAAGTTCAGATCAGCAAGCTCACGCAACCTATCGGGGCGGTTCAGATAGGCCCATTCGGCGTTCAAAACCGCCAGCTTCACCTGCGCCATACCAATTTCGCGCTGCAGCTTCTGCGTTCCCTTCACCACCTGCTGCGTGCGATAGTTTTCCTGATACGCCCACAGCGCCAGTCCAAACACGGACAGAGCAGTCAACACATACAAAACACTCTTCATTTTGCTCTTCCCCCTAGTTGCGGCATACCAACGGCGCGGGCATCAATTTCCCCCGACGGCGCATCCGTTCGAATTGCAACCCGCAGCTTTGCCGAGCGTGAACGCGGATTTTCCTGCAGCTCCTGATCATCCGGTCCCACGGCCTTACGAGTCTTAAGCGTGAACTGCGGCAGCTCCTGCTCAATCTCGGGCGCATACCGATTGGCCCGGCCCGTCTTGCCCGCACGGGACTGAAAGAACCGTTTGACCATCCGGTCTTCGATGGAATGAAACGTTACGACTGCCAGTTGCCCGCCCGGCTTCAACGCACGTTCCGCAGCCATAAGACCCTGATACAGCTCTTCATATTCAGCATTCACTGCGATCCGCAGGCCCTGAAAACTGCGCGTTGCAGGGTGGGACTGCCCCGGCTTGGGACGCGGCAAACAGGATTCGATGATCTGAACCAGGCGCAGAGTTGTTGTTATCGGCTCTTCCGCACGCGCTTTGGCGATGGCCTTGGCAATGCGGCGGCTGGCACGCTCTTCGCCATAATGATACAGGATATCAGCCAGTTGTTCCTCGGTCGCAGTATTGACCAAATCTGCCGCGCTTTCGCCCTCCTGACTCATACGCATGTCGAGCGGGCCGTCCTTCATGAAAGAAAATCCGCGTTCCGCCAGGTCGAGCTGCATCGACGACACACCCAGATCCAAAACGACACCATCCAGATCCTGTGCGTATTCGTCCATGCGCGAGAATACACCCGGCTGCATCACAAGCCGGTCGCCATAATCTCCGACCCAATCCGCCGCCATTTCAAAGGCCAATGGATCACGGTCCACGCCGATGACCTTATCTGCGCCAGCGTTCAGCAGGCCCCTTGTATATCCGCCTGCGCCAAACGTTCCATCCAGCCAGACGCCCGACACGGGCGCAACAGCAGCCAGCAATGGACGCAGCAGAACGGGAATATGAGGTTTATCGGAAGGGGTGTTAGCGCCGGCCATGCCGTTACGCATCCCCGGTGCCGTCAAGGAACTCCAAAGGATCAAAGTCCTCGGGCTGTTCGTCCAACCACTCTTCGGCCGCAGCGAGTTCCTCGGATTCGTAGGTTTCCGGCTTCCAAATCTGGAACGTGTCACCCGCGGCGATAAAGAATGCCTCACCTTCAAGATTGATCTTGTTGCGCAGCTTGGCCGGCAGCACCAGACGGCCGGTTTCATCCACTGTGGTCGGGAAAGATTGACCGTGGAACATGCGCTGCAACATCTTCCGCTGCATCGACCCGCGCGGCAGCGCATCGATCTTGGCATCGACCTCTTCGATCGCCTGCATAGTATAGCATTCCAGGAATTTGCGACGGTGGTCGCCGTATACAATTACAAGCTCAGGAGTGTCGCCGGGCTGCCAGTTCGGGTCAGAGGATTCAAGCACACGGCGAAACGAGGCCGGGATCGACACCCTGCCCTTCGTATCCACCTTGTGGTGGCTTTCACCTCTAAACCTGCGCGCCAAGACGACTGTCCCTTCCGCTTGCGCCCCACTTAAAATTCACTCCCCCAGATGAAAAACGGCGGGTTGATCTGCTGCCACTGATCAACCCGCCGCATTGACCCGCTGTGCGGGATGTCCAGCTGCGCGCGCCACCTGGGGGGATGTCTGCTCGCCCGCGCGCCGGATCTCTTGATTGATGAAAGCGAGATGCCTGTATGAAACCTGATTTTTGTTGTTTCGGGGTCGTTTGGCGCCCCATGTGCCTCGTCCTCATCGGATGAACTAGGGATGACATGGGAATTCATGGAAATCAATAAGAATTTTTCTGGCCCCATGTTCAGAATCACAGTTTAGCCAACGCGATTCAGAAAGAAAACCACTCTACCGACACCAATTGTAGACGGCCAGAGCAACTAACATACCAAATAGGCCACCTATCGCTTCACCCCAAGTATTCCCATAATTTCCCAAAAAATTCTCATAAGAGCGCTAATTCATGGCCGGCGTAGTGAAAATGAGCCACTTGGGTGACGAATCACCCCAATATCAAACCTCAACCACATGTGGATTCTGCCAATACCAGCAAACGCCCATGAATTCCCATGAACCGGAATCTTCATGTTATCCGCCGCGCCTGGCCCACCAGATACACAAAGCGCACAAGAATTGACAAACTCCGCTCAAAAGACGCGCAAACATGAAATTTCAGAATATCTTGTTGAGACCTTCCCTCGGGGAAGCACTCACTGAAGGCCTTATTTTATTGGCCTTGCCAAACCCCCATCGACAACCAGTTGATATCTATGCATTTGCTGCATAGCAGCATTGACGTTGTCAGGTATTGTGCAATCGCAGCATTTGCTTATTTTCAGTCTCAAGCAAGCGCCGGACAACACCGGCAGCAACGAATACATCGAGTAAAGCAAATGGCTGTAGCAACACATAACACCGTGCTCAAAGGCGCACCGGCAACTAGCCTGACGTCGCTGTTCGAGGCGGCAAAGACCCGCTTCGCGCTGTATCGGGCCTATCGCCAGACAGTTAACGAACTGTCTGGACTGTCGAACCGCGAACTGGCTGATCTGGGGCTTCACCGTTCGATGATCCGTCAGGTGGCTCAGCAAGCAGCCGAAGAACACGTCGCGCGTTAAGCGACACAGAAACACCGAGATCAGGTCCTTCCTCCTCCCTTTTGGACCTGTACTTCCGCGGCGACATCTCCTCCTCCCTGATGTCGCCGCCCTTTATACCGGCCTTGAACGCCGGAACGTGACACACCGGGCACTCCTCCCTTTCCCGGTGTTGAAAGTGCGCGGCGACGTCTCTCCTCCTCCCTGACGTCGCCGCGTCTTCTTCATACCGGGATCAAACCCGGGTTCGGATACATCGGGGCTCTCCTCCTCCCTGCCCTGATGTTGAAAAGAACGGCGGTTCCCTCTCCTCCTCCCTGGGAACCGCCGTTTTTGTTTTTGCAGACAAAAAAAAGCGCCGCGGTCGAAACCGGGCGCTTTTCAAAAAGATCGAGCATGTGCCGTCAGGCACATTCCGTTTGCCTAAAACGGCACATCGTCCTTGGCGGACAGAAAGCGGGAAACAACTTTTTTCAATCCAGCTTTTTCGAAATCGACCTCAACCTTGTCGCCTTCTATGCCGATCACCGCGCCATAGCCGAATTTCTGATGAAACACGCGCTCGCCAAGGGTGAAACTGGCAACCGCAGTCGCGTCGATCACGGTATTGCGGCTTTCGCGGGGTTGGGACGTTCCATACTGCCCCTGCCGGGCCTGCAACCGCCGCCAACCAGGGGAGTTATAGACATTGGCCTCGGCCGCACGGGTTTCGATACCGGCAGTCGGCTGGCCGCCGCCATACAGCCCCGGCGGTGTTAGAACTTCGACATGATCTTCGGGCAACTCGTCAATGAACCGCGACGGCATCGCGTTTTGCCATTGACCAAACACCCGACGATTGGCCGCAAAAGAAATCGTACAGATCTCTTCCGCGCGTGTGATGCCCACATAGGCCAGTCGCCGTTCTTCCTCGAGTCCCTTGATCCCGGATTCGTCCATCGACCTTTGTGACGGGAACAGCCCGTCCTCCCACCCCGGCAGGAACACAGCCGGAAACTCCAGCCCCTTTGCCGCGTGCAGGGTCATGATCGAGACTTTTGCCCCGTCCGATTCCTTCTCGTTGTCCATCACCAGGCTGACATGTTCCAAAAACCCTTGCAGATTCTCGAAATTATCCAGTTGGTTGACCAATTCCTTGAGGTTTTCCAACCGCCCCGGAGCCTCGGGCGTCTTCTCGTTCTGCCAATGGGCCGTATAGCCGGATTCGTCCAGGATGATCTGCGCCAGCTCAATATGTGACACTTCTGGCTCGCCAAACCGCATCGGCGCTGCTTCGTCATCTACGACCGAGTCGTCATCCACCTCGATCCTCGGCCCGCGTGTCATTTCATTCCAGCGCGCCAACCCGTCGATAAGCTCGCGCAGTGCTTTGCCGCCTTTGCCTTTGATCAGCCCATTGTCGACAGCAATCCGCGCGCCATCGACCAGCGACACGCCATTTTCCCGCGCCGTCATCTGAATCGTCTGCTGCGCCTTGTCACCAAGCCCGCGTTTCGGAGTATTCACGATCCGCTCGAATGCCAGATCGTCACCGGGGCTGACCACCAGTCGGAAATAAGCCATCGCGTCGCGGATCTCCATCCGCTCATAGAATCGCGGGCCGCCAATAACCTTGTAGGGCAGACCGATGGTCAGAAAACGGTCCTCAAACGCCCGCATTTGATGGCTGGCCCGCACGAGAATCGCAATTTCATCCAGAATAAAGGGCCGCGCACCGCGCGTCCCCCCTTGCATCGCATCGATCTCTTCACCGATCCAGCGCGCCTCTTCCTCGCCATCCCAATGACCGATCAGGCGGACCTTTTCGCCGTCTTGCGCATCGGTCCACAATTCCTTGCCCAGCCGATTTTCATTGCCACGGATGACATTGGACGCAGCGGCCAGAATATGAGGGGTCGAGCGATAGTTCTGCTCTAACCGAACGACATAAGCCCCTGGAAAATCCTTTTCAAACCGCAGGATGTTGCCCACCTCGGCCCCTCGCCAACCATAAATTGACTGATCATCATCTCCCACGCAACAAATGTTCTTGTGCGCCCCGGCCAGCAGCCGCAGCCACAGGTATTGGGCGACGTTGGTATCCTGGTATTCGTCCACGAGAATGTAGCGGAACCAGCGTTGGTATTGCTCCAACACATCCGGATGAGTCTGGAAGATCGTGACCATGTGCAACAGTAGGTCGCCAAAATCTACCGCGTTCAGCTCACGCAGACGGATTTGGTACTGAGCGTAGATCTCGAGACCTTTGTGGTTATAAGCCCCCGCATCGGCTGCCGGCACCTTGTCGGGCGTCAGGGCGCGGTTCTTCCAGTCATCAATGATGCCGGCCAACATGCGCGCAGGCCAGCGTTTGTCATCAATATTAGCCGCTTGAATCAGCTGTTTGAGCAGCCGCAACTGATCATCCGTATCCAGAATGGTGAAATTCGATTTCAGATCGACCAGTTCCGCGTGACGCCGCAGCAACTTGACGCAGATCGAGTGGAATGTGCCCAGCCAAGGCATCCCCTCGGCTGGTTGCCCCAACAAACGGCCCACGCGGTTCTTCATCTCGCGCGCGGCCTTGTTGGTGAAAGTCACCGACAAGATCTCGTTCGGGCGCGCCCGCCCGGTACTAAGCAGATGCGCGATTCGCGCAGTCAGCGCCTTGGTCTTCCCCGTGCCCGCACCGGCCAGCATCAGGACAGGACCGTCCAACCTCTCGACCGCGTCACGTTGCGCCGGGTTCAGCTCGTCCAGATAAGGCATAGGGCGCGCGGCCATGGCACGCGCGGACAGGGATGCGCCCTCAAAGGCGTCCATTTCGTCGAAACTGCTCATCTTTCCAAACTACGCTGGATGTTGGCCGAGGGAAAGGGTTTGTTCACGCCTTGTTCGCACAGATTTTGTTACACCTTTACGATCAATTCTAATCAAGCGACTTGGACTGAGAACGGCTTCGTTAACCATCTGTAAAACACCCGCCGCGATGATCAGTAAATTGCTGTGGGAGCGCGAAGGTATGACTCAGGATAATCGGGGGGCCGTAAATCACCGGCTGAAATGGATCGGTATCAGCATATTGCTGATTTCTCTGGCAATTGGATGCGGCTGGGGAATTTACAAATTGCCTGCGCCGCTGGTCGACAGGATGCTAAAGGTCGACATTCTCAAGCAAGCCGAGCTGTGGAAGCGCCGCGTCGTCTTGCATCTGGAGGACCCCGAGACCGCGCTTAAGACCGGCGTGATTGATGCGCATGACGCCGAATTTCTGGCCGCGATGCCCGAAGCTTCTGATGTTTACCGCTTCAAATTGCTCGACTCGAATGGGCGTGTCACCTGGTCGACTCGTCCGACAGAGGTAGGCAGTGTTGAAAACCGTGATTTCTTTCGCAGCGACGTTGCCAGAGGAATGGTTCACTATATTCAGGAAGTTGTTCCACTGTCCGAGATCGACGGGCTTGATCTGCATACCGACAATATCCTGAACGCAACGCAGCACCATGTTGCCGAAGTCTTTATGCCGGTGGCCAAGAATGGGCGTTTCATCGGCGCCATCGAATTCTTTACTGATATCTCCGATTTGCGCACCACGTTCATCACGCGGCTTAGGATTTCTTTGACCGTTCTAAGTGGCATAGCCCTGCTTGCGCTTGTTGCCGTGTCCTTTGCCAGCTACCGGGCGAACCGCTTGCAACTGCGGGCCCTGCAAAAACAATCTGCAAAAGAGCGTGATCTGATGGAAGATCAACTGCGCCTGGCCCGCGAAGTCCGATTGCTGGGCGAATTGAACGAGTGGCTGCAGTCCAGCCGGTCCTTGGACGAGCTGTTCGATATGGTCTCGCGCTTCATGACCCATATCCTACCCGAGGCTGAGGGCAGCGTTTACGTATATTCCAACTCGCGCGACGTCCTGGATGGCTGTGCCAGTTGGAATGGCGGGACCCATAAGGCGCACATCCATCCCGAAGGGTGTTGGGGGCTTCGGCGTGGCCGAACCTATGAATACGGCGCGTCCGAGATCGACTTTGTCTGTGAACACGCCGAACCACATGACGGACGGCCCTATTTCTGCTTTCCGATTCTGGCGCATGGGGAGACGGTCGGCCTTCTGCACCTCCGCGCCCTTGAGGGGACAGATGAGGCGTTTCATACGAGTAAAAAGCTGGCACAGCTCAGCGCCGAACAGATCAGTATGGCGATTGCCAATGTACGGATGCGCGATCAGTTGCATGACCAGTCCGTCCGGGACCCTTTGACCGGGCTGTTCAACCGGCGGCATATGCTTGAAACCCTGCGTAAATCAATCAACCGCAGTCAGCAAACCGGCGCACCGCTCAGCCTGATTGCCGTGGATGTGGATCATTTTAAGAAGTTCAACGACACTCATGGGCATGATGCCGGTGACATGGTGTTGCGTGCAGTTGGTGCCGCTTTGGAACAGGGCTGCGACCGGGATGAAGTTGCCTGCCGCATTGGTGGCGAAGAATTCATGCTGATCCTGCCCGACAATACGTCGGACGACGCGATCACGCGGGCTGAGCAATTGCGGCAAGCGGTCGAGGCTGTTTCGGTTCGCTACGGTGAGAAATCCCTGCCCCGCATCACGATCTCGGTTGGGGTTTCGCATTATCCGGCGCATGGCACGATGCCGCAGGATCTGATGCGCGCCG
The DNA here is from genome assembly GCF_059612305.1 of Ruegeria sp. CDSA033. Classification (NCBI taxonomy): domain Bacteria; kingdom Pseudomonadati; phylum Pseudomonadota; class Alphaproteobacteria; order Rhodobacterales; family Roseobacteraceae; genus Ruegeria; species Ruegeria sp. CDSA033. The sequence goes on from NZ_JBXWQI010000002.1 coordinate 60,533, forward strand.
CCGATGATGCGCTGTATGCGGCAAAGGACAAAGGTCGCAATCAAGTGCAGGTCGCCGGCAGCGGAGTTGACGCACAGCAGATTTCCCAGCTCAAAAAGCCGGTAAAAGCCGTTGGTGGGAAATCAACGGCTTAAAATCCTTGCCGAATCGCGCCTTAGGTCGGATCAATCCCCATGGACCTTCATAGTCGTTTTCCCGGCGTTGCCGATCTGAAGCACCGCGCCCAGCGCAGGATACCTCATTTTGTATGGGAGTATCTGGACAGCGGAACCGGGGTTGAAGCCACGCTGCGCCGCAATCGCGATGGATTGGACCGCGTCGGTTTCCTGCCGTCTATCCTGCACGGACCATTGGAATTTGACACTTCGACCGAGTTCCTGGGTCAGACCTACCCATTACCGTTCGGCGTTGCCCCGATCGGTATGGCAGGCCTGATTTGGCCTGACGCCGAAGCTCATCTTGCCCGCGCTGCCGCAAGCGCCGGTCTGCCATTTACCCTATCTAACGTTGCCTGCCAAAGCCCCGAGGACGTCGCGCCGCATCTGGGTGACAACGCGTGGTTTCAGCTTTACCCGCCCAAGGACCCGGACATCCGGAAGGACCTGCTGGATCGGGTTCGGAACGCTGGTTTTACTACGCTTGTGATGACGGCAGATGTCCCGGTTGCATCCCGGCGCGAACGGCAGACACGTTCCGGGCTGACCAATCCACCGCGGTTGACTCCACGCCTTTTGGCGCAGATCGCGATGCGGCCTGAATGGGCGCTTGGCATAGCGCGCAGCGGACCGCCGCGGATGCGGACACTGGACAAGTATACTGACAACTCCAGCAACTTGCCGCCAACGGCCCATGTTGGGTATCTGCTCCGCACGTCACCGGACATGGACTATGTTCACTGGCTACGCGATGCCTGGGATGGCCCGCTGATTGTGAAAGGCGTGCAGCGCCCCGAAGATGCCGAGCCATTGCAGCGGGCTGGTGTCGACGCCATCTGGATATCGAATCACGGCGGACGACAATTCGACGGCGCCCCCGCCGGTATCGATGCCTTGCCGGCAATCCGCGCGGCCACCGACCTGCCCCTGATCTTCGACAGCGGGATCGAAGGTGGTCTGGACATCTTGCGTGCCAAGGCCTTAGGGGCCGATTTCGTGATGCTGGGCCGTGGCTTCATGTATGGGCTGGCCGCCCTGGGTGCCAAAGGCCCTGCCCATGTCATCGACATTTTGCGGCAGGATATGCACGCAAATATGGGCCAAATGGGGGCCGAGTCGCTGAATCACCTACCACCCATCACGCCACTTGTTCATGCCGCAATGCAGCGTTATTAAAAAGATAGCGCTAACAGGGGGCGTTTGCGAGCGTTAACATGCCGGTTCTACCCAGAACGACTGATATACGTGCGCGTATTGTCCGCCTATCAACACGGCCAAACAAGTAGGACCGGGACTCGACATGACTGAATTCACCAAGATCCTGATCGCCAACCGAGGCGAGATTGCCATTCGCGTGATGCGCGCCGCCAATGAGATGGGCAAACGCACCGTTGCCGTCTTTGCCGAAGAGGACAAGCTGGGCTTGCATCGGTTCAAAGCGGACGAAGCCTATCGCATTGGCGAAGGGATGGGGCCTGTTGCCGCCTACCTGAGCATCGATGAGATCATCCGCGTCGCTAAAGAATGTGGGGCAGATGCGATCCATCCCGGCTATGGCCTGCTGTCCGAGAACCCGGACTTTGTCGATGCCTGCGTGCAGAACGGCATCACCTTTATTGGCCCGAAGGCGGAAACCATGCGCGCCTTGGGTGACAAGGCCAGCGCGCGCCGCGTGGCCGTCGCGGCGGGTGTGCCTGTGATCCCGGCGACCGAGGTTCTGGGCGACGACATGGACGCGATCCGGACTGAAGCGAAAGAAATCGGTTATCCCCTGATGCTCAAGGCGTCCTGGGGCGGTGGCGGGCGCGGTATGCGCCCGATCCTGTCCGAGGATGAACTGGAAGAGATGGTTCTGGAAGGCCGTCGCGAGGCCGAGGCCGCGTTCGGCAATGGCGAGGGCTATCTGGAAAAGATGATCATCCGCGCCCGCCATGTCGAGGTGCAGATCCTGGGCGACAAGCATGGTGAGATCTATCACCTGTATGAACGCGACTGCTCGGTCCAGAGACGGAACCAGAAGGTGGTCGAGCGCGCCCCTGCCCCGTATCTGTCCGAAGAGCAGCGTACCGAGATCTGCGAACTGGGCCGCAAAATCTGCGCCCATGTGAATTATGAATGCGCCGGCACTGTTGAATTCCTGATGGATATGGAAACCGGCAAGTTCTACTTCATCGAAGTGAACCCGCGTGTGCAGGTTGAACACACCGTCACCGAAGAAGTCACCGGTATCGACATCGTTCAGGCGCAAATCCTGATCGCCGAAGGCAAAACTCTGGCCGAGGCCACCGGCGCAAAAAGCCAGTCGGATGTGCATCTGACCGGTCACGCGTTGCAAACGCGGATCACGACCGAGGACCCGCAGAACAACTTCATCCCCGACTACGGTCGTATCACCGCCTATCGCTCGGCCACCGGCATGGGCATCCGTCTGGATGGCGGCACCGCTTATGCGGGGGGTGTGATCACGCGCTATTACGACTCCCTGCTGACCAAAGTGACCGCCAAGGCACCGACGCCTCAGGCTGCAATTGCCCGGATGGACCGCGCCTTGCGTGAATTCCGAATTCGCGGCGTCAGCACCAATATCGACTTTGTCATCAACCTGCTCAAACACCCGACTTTCTTGTCGAATGAATATACAACCAAATTCATCGACACGACGCCGGACCTGTTCTCCTTTAAGCGCCGCCGCGACCGGGGCACCAAGGTTCTGACCTATATCGCCGACATCACGGTGAATGGTCACCCAGAGACCAAGGACCGCCCCGAACCGCGCGCTGATCTGAAAGACGCAAAGCCTCCGGCACCGAACTCCGAGCCGCAGATGGGCGCTCGCAACCTGCTGGAACAAAAAGGCCCGCAAGCCGTTGCTGATTGGATGAAGGCACAGCGCCAGCTTCTGATCACCGACACCACCATGCGTGACGGCCACCAGTCGCTGCTGGCGACCCGGATGCGTTCGATCGACATGATCAAAGTGGCACCGACCTATGCGGCCAACCTGCCCCAGCTGTTCTCGGTTGAATGCTGGGGCGGTGCGACCTTTGATGTGGCCTATCGCTTCCTGCAGGAATGCCCGTGGCAGCGCCTGCGCGACCTGCGCGAGGCGATGCCGAACCTGATGACCCAAATGCTGCTGCGCGGCGCGAACGGGGTCGGCTACACCAATTACCCTGACAATGTTGTGCAAGAGTTCGTGCGTCAGGCATCGCAGAACATCGACGTGTTCCGTGTGTTCGATTCGTTGAACTGGGTTGAGAATATGCGCGTGGCCATGGACGCCGTGGTCGAGAACGGCAAAATCTGTGAGGGCACCGTCTGTTACACCGGTGATATTCTGGACCCAGACCGCGCTAAGTATGACCTGAAATACTATGTCGGCATGGCGAAAGAGTTACGCGACGCTGGGGCTCATATTCTTGGCCTCAAGGATATGGCCGGTCTATTGAAACCGGCGTCGGCCAGAATCCTGATACGGGCGCTGAAGGAAGAGGTCGGCCTGCCGATCCACTTCCACACACACGATACTGCCGGTATCGCCAGCGCTACCATTCTCGCCGCCTCTGAGGCGGGCGTGGACGCGGTGGATTGCGCGATGGACAGCTTCTCGGGCAACACTTCGCAGGCGACGCTGGGCACCGTGGTGGAAGCACTGCGCCATACCGAGCGCGACACCGGGTTGGACATCAAGGCGATCCGTGAGATCAGCGATTACTTCGAAGCGGTCCGGGAGCAATATGCGGCCTTTGAATCCAGCCTGCAGGCTCCGGCTTCTGAGGTTTACTTGCACGAGATGCCCGGCGGTCAGTTCACCAACCTCAAGGCGCAGGCACGTTCGCTGGGGCTGGAAGAACGTTGGCACGAGGTCGCTCAGATGTATGCCGACGTGAACCGGATGTTCGGTGACATCGTGAAGGTGACACCGTCATCCAAGGTGGTCGGTGACATGGCGCTGATGATGGTCAGCCAGAACATGACCCGTGAACAGGTCGAAGACCCGAATACGGATGTGGCCTTCCCCGACTCGGTGGTCGACATGATGCGCGGCAATCTGGGTCAACCTCCCGGCGGTTTTCCCGACACCATCGTCAAGAAGGTGCTCAAGGATGAAGCTCCCAACACCGACCGCCCCGGCAAAGACGTCCCTGCAGTCGACTTAGAGGCGACCCGGGCGGACCTGTCCAAACAGCTTGAGGGCAAAGAGGTCGATGATGAGGATCTGAACGGCTATCTGATGTATCCCAAGGTGTTCCTTGACTACATGGGGCGTCACCGGGCTTACGGACCTGTACGCACACTTCCCACGCGCACTTTCTTCTATGGCATGGAACCCGGCGAAGAGATCACGGCCGAGATCGATCCCGGCAAAACGCTGGAAATCCGCTGTCAGGCCATCGGTGAGACCGATGAAAAGGGCGAGGTCAAAGTGTTCTTTGAACTCAACGGCCAACCGCGCGTGATCCGGGTTCCAAACCGACTGGTGACCTCAACCACGCAGTCCCGTCCTAAAGCCGAGGCAGGCAACCCCAACCACATCGGCGCGCCAATGCCAGGTGTGGTGGCCACCGTCGCCGTGACTGCGGGTCAGGAGATCAAGGAAGGCGACATGCTGCTGACCATCGAAGCGATGAAGATGGAAACCGGCATCCACGCCGAGCGCGATGCGACGGTCAAGGCCGTGCACGTTCAACCGGGCAGCCAGATTGACGCAAAGGACCTACTGGTCGAATTGGAATAAACGACCTAACCTTTTCGGGAACAAGGGCCGTTCGGGGAACCGGGCGGCCCTTTTTTGATCCTGAAAGGAGCAGACCATGCTGTCCATCACCCCAGTCTATGCCGCATTGCTGGCACTTCTCTATGTCGCGCTCAGTGTGCGGGTCATCATGCAGCGCCGCGGCGACAAGATTTCCTACGGCGATGGCGGCAACAACGACATGCTCAAAGTGATGCGCACGCATTCCAACTTTGCCGAATATGCACCGTTTGCCCTGTTGCTGATCGCCATGGTCGAGTTGCAAGGCGCCGGTGGCTGGCTGGTCAATCTGTTGGGGCTTGGCATTCTGGCCGGGCGCGTACTGCATGCCTATGGGTTCGGCCGCAAACCGCAGATCGTGATTCTGCGCCAGATCGGCATGTTGCTGACCTTCGCCGTGATTGTGGTAGCAGCCATAGCCAGCCTTTTGATGGCGCTGTGAACCAGATGGCGGGGATTACCCCGCCAAAATCCGCGTTTCGATTCGAGGGGATTCCGTAAAAATTGATTCGACTTCGCCCATTCGATTCTCGCCTTTGCCAGACACCGCCGTAGCCAGCAAAATCATCGCCGCCAGGGCCGCCATCTTCAGATCCTTAGTATACGTCATTTTCGTCACCTCCACCGTTCTTATTCTTGGATGCTCTGGTTCTTGAACGGTTAAGAGGCGCGTTTCCGTCGCAAAGAATTTTCCTCTTTTTTGTTTTTTCCGCTTGAAGCCCTGCGTGGGAATTAATACACCCCTCCTCACTCAACGGCGCGGGCGTAGCTCAGGGGTAGAGCATAACCTTGCCAAGGTTAGGGTCGGGCGTTCGAATCGCCTCGCCCGCTCCATTGAGAGACCGAAAGGTCGAAAATATGTATCTGATGCGGGCGTAGCTCAGGGGTAGAGCATAACCTTGCCAAGGTTAGGGTCGGGCGTTCGAATCGCCTCGCCCGCTCCAGATACAAACCTCTCTGAACATGCTGGTTCTTTGTCTGGTGTTGCGGCATTCTCGAATGGCACGCAATCACAACAGAGGTGCGCTGATGCCAGAATACGTTATTCGCGCTTTGACTGAAGACGAAGTACAAACGGCCGTCGATTGGGCCGGCCGGGAAGGCTGGAACCCGGGGTTACACGACGCGGTCTGCTTTCGCGGTTCCGACCCCGAAGGGTTTAAGGGCGGGTTCCTGGATGGGCAGATGATCGCATCGGCCTCTGCTGTGAATTATGACGATAACTACTCGTTTTTAGGCTTTTATATCGTGCAACCCGAGTATCGCGGATCGGGATATGGGCTGCAGGTTGCCGAGGCGGTCAAGGCGCATTGCCAGCACCGGAACATGGGCATGGACGGTGTCGTCGAACAGCAGGACAATTATCGGAAATTCGGGTTCGAGCTGGCCTATGACAATTATCGTTTTTCGGGCACGGTTGGTGAAGTTCTAGACCAGTTGGGCCGGTCCCTTCACGATCAAATCACGCCCCTCGGCGCCCTGTCGGATGAGCTGAGGTCGTATGATCGGGGCCTGTTCCCTGCCCCGCGCGATACGTTTCTGCATGGCTGGCTGAACGCGCCTAGTCATATCTCTCGAGTGTTTGAGGAAGATGGTCAGATCAAGGGCTATGCAACCCTGCGGCGATGTTTGAGCGGGTACAAGGTCGGCCCCCTATTTGCGAACAATCCCGAGATCGCAGAGGCCCTTTTAGTGTCACTGCTGGCCACACTTCCCTCCGATCAGATGGATGCGGAGGTCTTCATCGACATGCCCAACCCCAACGCGCATGCTATGGCAATGGCGCAACAGTTGAGTTTGACCAAAGTCTTCGAAACAGGTCGCATGTATTCCAGCCACGCACCGGACATTGATCTGGATCGGATTTACGGCATCACGACATTTGAACTGGGGTAATTTCATCCCACAATCGACATTCCAAAAGCGCATTTACAAAAAGGAAATCTACAGAATGCCCAGCGATACCCAAAAGCGGTTGCTGCTCGAGATGTTTGAGAATCTGCCGGGCGTGGTTTTCATGCTTTTGTTTCGGGCCACGGATGATATGCGATTGGCCGGGTGGATCGGCACGGTTCTGGCCGCCTTGGTTTGCGTTACCTATGTCAGGAAAACGCTGCGTCCACAGCCCATTTTACTTGGTATCAATCTCTTCATGGTGGCGATCACGCCACTGATCGAATGCCTGATCTTGCTTGGCTATCGCGACACGGCGACGATTTTGACCGGGAACATCGCGACCCTCGTTCTTATGAGTGTATTCTTAACGGGTGTCGTTTTGACCTTGTTCAGAACGAACGGGTTCCTGAACTATCAGACCAACGGGACAAAACAGAGAAACACGCACTCGGCCGTTTTGCTTTTTGTTTGCACAATCGGTGTCGTTTGGTCGCGATTTGCCGAAGACAATTATCTGGTCTCGCTTGGCATTCCGCTGATGGTATTGTTCGGTGTGCATCAGTTGCTCCGGGCAGGAACAACTGATCAGCAGGCGCGCAATGGCGCGATTTTGGCATGTGCCGCGCCACAAGGTTCCGTGTCCGACGCTTCAGCCTGACTCAGAATGCCTTGAAGGTCATGGTGGTCAAAGACCGCTCAATATTCGGGATCACAAGCAGGTTTTCATTGATGAAATGACCGACATCGTCGGTTTCAGGGATGTAGAGCTTGAGTAGCAGGTCATATTCGCCGCTGGTCGAGTAAAGCTCGGAGTGAATCTCGCGCAGCGCGATCTCTTCGGCGACCTTATAGGTGGTGCCGGGTGTGCAGCGGATCTGAATGAAAACGCAGGTGGACATGTTTTGGACCTGTTGATTGAGTTTCCGGCAGGCTGGCATGGCACGTCACCGGGCGCAATCCCCTGCAACAGATTGTAGTGAAAGCAACGCTTGGTCTGGATAAGCCGACCAATCCCCGTCTATAAGCGCGCCTGTAGCAAAAGGAATTCGCCCATGCGCAGCGCAAAGATCAGCCGTCAAACCGCCGAGACCGAGATTTCGGTCGAGGTCAATCTTGACGGAACCGGCACCTATGACAACCAAACCGGTGTTGGGTTCTTCGATCACATGCTGGACCAACTTGCGCGCCATTCGCTGATCGACATGACGATCCGCGCCAAGGGTGATTACCACATCGACGACCACCACACTGTCGAAGATACCGGTATTGCACTGGGTCAGGCGCTGACACAGGCCTTGGGCGACAAGAAGGGTATCCGACGCTATGGCGAGTGCCACCTGCCCATGGATGACGCGCAAGTACGCTGCGCTCTGGACTTGTCCGCGCGTCCATTTCTGATCTGGAACGTGGACCTGCCGACATCCAAGATCGGCAACTTTGACACCGAATTGGTGCGCGAGTTCTTTCAGGCGCTCAGCACCCACGGCGGCATCACGCTGCACATCGACCAGTTACACGGCTTCAACAGCCACCACATCGCCGAGGCCGCATTTAAGGCCGTCGCGCGTGCGTTGCGTTTGGCGGTCGAAACCGATCCGCGCAAGGCTGACGCGATTCCGTCCACGAAGGGCGCGTTGTAGATGCTGACGGCCATTATCGACTACGAAAGTGGCAATCTGCACTCGGCCGAAAAGGCGTTTCAGCGCATGGCGCGCGAGATGGACGCGGGTGAAGTTGTCGTAACCTCGGACGCGGAGGTGGTTGCCCGTGCGGACCGGCTGGTTCTACCCGGTGACGGCGCTTTTCCCGCCTGCGCGAATGAGCTGCGCGGGCACAAAGGCATCTATGAGGCGATGGTCGAGGCCGTCGAAAAGAAAGGCCGCCCATTTCTGGGCATCTGCGTCGGCATGCAATTGATGGCCTCCAAGGGTCACGAATATCGCGAGACCGACGGTCTTGGCTGGATTGCAGGTGATGTGGTGCGGATCGAACCATCGGACAGCGCGCTGAAAGTGCCCCATATGGGCTGGAACGATCTGGTTCTGGAAAACGACCACCCGGTCTTTGCAGGGGTGCAATCAGGCGATCACGCCTATTTCGTGCACTCCTACCATTTCCGGGTCAGCGACCCGGCGCAGCGTTTGGCCTTTGTGGATTATGGGCAGGAGGTCACGGCCGTGATCGGCCGCGACACAATGGTTGGGATGCAGTTTCACCCTGAGAAAAGTCAGGATGTGGGCCTGCGGATGATCGGGAACTTCCTGACCTGGACGCCCTGAGCCGTTACTGAACCCGCGTCCAGTCCTGCCCGCGACACACCAGACCGCCCACAGCACAGCCTTTGACGGTCAGCTTGTTCTGGCTGTCCAGTGTCATTTTCGAGCTGTAGGTCTTGTCCCGGTCCGGGGCCCAGATCTTGCCGCCGCTATAGCTGCCGCCGCCATCGGGCACCATATCCCAGATGATCTGCTTGCCGAGGTTTTCATACTCCAGCTGCTCATTTCCGTCTTTGTCAAAGGCGGTGTCGATGGTGCCACAAATCGCGCTGCCACATTCCGAAATCGAGACGTGAAGATAGCCGCCAGTATCACCAGGTTGGGTTTTCCAAAGTCCGTCAACCGGATCGGCTGCAAAAGCAGCGCTTGCCAATACCGCAAATCCGGCTGCAAGTGTGAATGTCTTCATGATTTCCTCCCTTATTTCTGCTCAGTCTGGCCCGGTCGGGCAATTCCGGCAAGATTGACTTGGCGTCGCGTTGCATCCCCCGCCCCGCATGTGCGATATCCCGCGCGAACAAATCAGATATAGGGCCGCCTGACATGATCCTCTACCCCGCCATCGACCTCAAAGACGGACAGGCCGTGCGCCTGCTGCGTGGTGAAATGGATAAGGCAACCGTGTTCAACGACGACCCTGCAGCGCAGGCACGGGCTTTTGTCGAGGCAGGCTGTGAATGGCTGCACCTCGTCGATCTGAACGGCGCTTTTGCGGGTGAGCCGGTCAACGCCGCCCCGGTTGAAGCGATCCTGAGAGAATGCAACGTGCCCGCGCAGTTGGGCGGTGGCATTCGCGACATGTCCACGATCGAGACATGGATCGACAAAGGTCTGGCGCGCGTGGTTCTGGGCACCGTGGCGGTCGAAAACCCCGATCTGGTGCGTGAAGCTGCCAAGGAATTTCCGGGCAAAGTTGCCGTTGGCATCGATGCGCGCGACGGCATGGTGGCCACCAAGGGCTGGGCCGAAGAGACCAACGTGAAGGTCACCGATCTGGCCCGCAGTTTCGAGGACGCAGGCGTTGCGGCCATCATCTATACCGACATTAATCGCGACGGGGCGATGCAGGGGCCGAACATCCAGGCAACGGCAGATTTGGCCCGCGCGGTGTCAATCCCCGTCATCGCCTCGGGTGGGGTCAGTTCGCTGGATGATCTGATTGCCCTGCGTGATTGTGGCGTGGCATTGGACGGCGCAATCTCGGGCCGGGCGCTTTATGATGGCGCGATTGACCTTTCCGAGGCCATTCGCGCCTTAGGCTGATCACTCGGCCGCAACCGAAGTCAGCTTGGCAAGCGCACCGCGCATCTTTTCGATGACAGGTGATTTCTCGACTTCGTCGAGCTCATCCATCGTCTCTTTCGGGTCCTCATAGGCCAGCCAGACTTGCCCGGTCTCGTCTTCGTATGCCTGCACTTTGAGCGGCAGGAAAAGCCCGGCACGTGGATCAATCTGCATCGCGGGTGTACCCAGTGCCGGGTTGCCAAAGATCAGAACCTGATTGGCGGGGATGGTCAGACCGACCTTTTCCGCACCAGCTGCATGATCGACGCGTGCAAAGACGGTCGCGCCCGCATTGCCAACGGCAGCTTCTAGCGCGTCCAACGCCTCTTGCACCGATTTGTTCGTGTTTACCTTGATGATGTCGTCAGCCATGGCAGACATCGCCCCTCCAAAAGTCAAAATTGTTGCCAATATCAGATTTCGCATATCGGGTTTCCTTCTGTAAATTTCATCCAAATTGTCTCAGCTTTTCGCGAACTTGCAATCACATCTCCGGCATCGGCGAAGCCTTGCCACTCACCTAATTTTTACGGTGCCGCACACGCTGCGGACCATCCCAAACTCGAAAACAATAGCTCCTTTTGACAAGTAATTTATCCTGTTCGACCCAAGCTTGTCTTAAATTTGACTGTATTGGTTCAACAACAAACTCGAGCAGGAAACTCCACTGTGCCGCGGCCCCTTAAGGTACTGCCTCAGAGTATTGGGCTAAAGACTCCCCTTCCTCATGGGAATGCGCCGATGCTTCACCCGTGGCATTCGTGGTCCTTTGGAAGACGCTCGCTAATTCCTTAACAGCGCTGTTAACGTGGGATCATTGCTTGCTCTTCTGATATTTCCTTTGCTGGAAGCCTCCTTCTGCATGCCACTGCGACCAGCAACCTGTGGTCCATCTGGTTTGTCATCATTGGTAGAATGATCGCGATTAGCAGCCTACTTACGCTGCGAAATATTGGCGCGCTCAAACCCCACGAGGTGTTTCTCAGCCCCGATCAGTCCAGGGTCGATGGCTTTGTCCACTGCGGAAAATGGTAACCCGTGGTCTCAAATGAGAATGAGCCGTGGATGGACGACAAGACTAATCTACTGTCCGCTATCATGTTGATTAAAGACTAGCCGCAAACACCTAGCTTACGTTTTCTTCCAACCGGCAGTATTTCCTCTTCACCGCTTCAATTGACCCCGCCGTTTTCCGCAAGGTGCCTTTACGGCACTGGAAAAGGCGGGGTTTTGCCGATACAGGTGCGCCAACAAAGGACGCCGGTATGCTGAAAACCCGTATCATTCCCTGTCTGGATGTCGCCGATGGCCGTGTTGTCAAAGGTGTCAATTTCGTTGGCCTGCGTGACGCGGGCGATCCTGTAGAGTCGGCCAAAGCCTATGACGCAGCAGGCGCAGATGAGATCTGTTTTCTGGACATTCACGCCACCCACGAAAACCGCGGCACCATGTTTGATGTGGTTCGACGCACAGCTGAACAGTGCTTTGTTCCGCTGACCGTCGGTGGAGGCGTCCGCACCAAAGACGACGTGCGCGCCCTGCTGTTGGCAGGCGCCGACAAGGTCAGCTTCAACTCGGCCGCTGTCGCCAATCCGGATGTCATCGCAGAAGCCGCGGATCAGTTCGGCAGCCAATGCATTGTCTGCGCTATCGACGCCAAAACCGTCAGCCCGGGCAAATGGGAGATTTTCACCCATGGGGGCCGCAAACCAACCGGCATCGACGCGGTTGAGTTCGCCAAGACCGTTGTAGCCAAAGGGGCCGGAGAGATTCTGCTGACCTCAATGGACCGCGACGGCACCAAGGCCGGTTTCAATCTGCCGCTGACCCGCGCGATCTCAGACGCGGTGGACGTGCCGGTGATCGCCTCTGGCGGCGTAGGCAACCTGGATCATCTGGTCGAAGGTGTGACAGAAGGCGGGGCCAGTGCCGTGCTAGCGGCCTCGATCTTCCATTTCGGCGAATACACTATCCGCGAGGCCAAGGAACACATGGCTGCGGCGGGCATCCCCATGAGGCTGACATGAACATCCTGCACGATCTGTCCGCGACGATTGTGGCCCGCAAGGGCGCCGCGCCCGACTCTAGCTGGACTGCAAAACTGTTGGCCAAGGGGCCTGAGAAATGTGCCGAGAAGTTTGGGGAAGAGGCTGTTGAGGCCATCATCGAAGCCGTCAAGGGCGATAGGGAAAAGCTGACCGCAGAGGCTGCGGATGTCCTCTATCACCTGCTGGTCATGCTGGCCGCGCGCGACGTGGCGCTGGATGACGTTTTGGCCGAGTTGGCCCGACGCCAGGGCACAAGTGGCATCACCGAAAAGGCATCGCGCCCAAAGACCTAAGCGCGGGTTCCGTCCTGCCGTCCTGCCCTGTATAGTCAGGGATCAATGTGGGACCGACCGAGGAACGCGGGAATGACTAGGGCTCTGGCCAGTGTAATGGCTTTGCTTTCGCTTGTGATGATTGCCGCGTGTTCGGCGCCGCCGCGCACGACCGGTGATGAAGTCCAAAGACTGGCAACGGAAATCCGCAGCCTTGGTCCCGACATCGACCCAAAAGAAGCCGACCGCGCGGCCCGCATCGCCTATTCCTATACCGCGCAGCTGGTTCAGGAATACGAAATTTCTGACCCTCCGCTGATCCACAATGCCAAGGTCAACAAGGGTCTTCGCCCCCGCGGGCTGTGTTGGCATTGGGCCGAGGATATCGAACGCCGGCTGAAGCAAGAGAACTTCCAGACGCTGGATTTGCACCGCGCGATAGCAAATGCGGACAACCAGTTCAGAATCGACCACAGCACGGCCATCATCAGCCGCAAGGGTGAGACGATGTATGACGGCGTGGTGCTGGACCCATGGCGGTACGGCGGTGTTCTGTTCTGGTCGCCCCTGGAGGAAGACACCAAGTATGAATGGGTGCCCCGAAGCGTTGTGCTGGAAAAGCGCCGCCAGGAACAATACGGGGAATTGCTGCCGTATGTCGGCGGCTAACCTTCACAGTCTGGAAGAAATCACTCCGGTCGCGAATCCACCCATGCGCAGCTCGCCAAACAGGCGCTGATATTCGATTTTAGGGCAACGATTCATCACCACATCCACGCCGCGCGCCTGTGCTTTGGCTGCGGCTTCGGGGTGTTCAACGCCGATCTGCATCCAGATCGTGCGCAGGTCGGGAAAAGAAGACAGTGCTTCGTCGACTATTGGCGGAACAGCTTCGGACCGGCGAAAGATGTCAACCATATCGACCGGCTGAGTAATCTCAGACAATGACGCGCGGACGGTTTGGCCAAAAAGTAACTTCCCCGCATGACCTGGGTTCACCGGGATCACCGTGTATCCCTTAAGTGAAAGATACCGCGCGACATAATAGCTGGGCCGCACCGGGTTCATCGAAACGCCCACCACGGCAATCACCTTGGTGCGACGCAGGATGTCTTTCAGGAATGGGTCTGTGTAGTTCGCCATGCGGCCACACTAGACTTGGCGTAGCAAAGAAAAAAGCGCTCAGGTCAAACCTGAGCGCCAGTTGTTGGAACGAGGGACAGTGAAATGACCCGCGGCAGTTCCGTTCCGCGGTCACTGTGACATTTAGGCATAAGTTCAGGGAAAAAAAGAGGGACATCGCATTTTTGTGATGACAGATCGAAGAAAGCAGGAATTCGCCTAGTCTTGATACAGCACCACAGGCCAATTTTCCTCGGCCATGTGAATGTATTCTGCACGATCTCCGCGCCAGAGCTGCTCAATCTCAGGCGAGTGGGTCAGGTACAGCCGGCCTTCCACCATGTCCCAAAGCATCGGATCGGTGCTTTTTAAGATACCTTGCGCCATGGCATAGGCGCAGTAGCCCCCGAACTGAGGGGAAAAGGCGCGAGGATTGCTTTCAAACAGATCGCGATTCTCGGCCGAGGCGAAATGCCACTCGGCCCCTTTCCAGATCACAGAATATTCTGGCAATCCGCGGACCGGCGTTTCCTCAAGAAAATATGAGACAGGGTCGTAGCCGGCCATGACGGCACCGTCCGCCTCATAGAAGACGGGCATGTCCTGTGCATGAGCGGCAGGAAGAAGGGCAACGGCGGCTATCGCGCCAAGTATGAAACGTTTGATTGGCATCACATGCTCAGGATTACAAATTCAGGGTATCAAAATGCAATCTTTTGTCGCGCGAAACACCCCTATTAACGCGGTTGTGAACACCCGTGTCGCTTTATCCCGCGTCAGTCAAAGATATCCTCGACCACATCCCATGCTTCATCAATGACGCGCGCAAAAATCCCCTTTTTCTTCTTTTTCTTTTTGGACTGGTATGCGGTGGCCGTCTTGTAGCTATCGCGCTTGGGCTTGTCATTGCTCAGCTTGCGCTTGGGAACCATCTTGAGGTCATGCAAAGGGGCACCGCAGCTGGAACAGCTGAGTTCGTGGCGATGCTTCCCTTTCAGAACCAACGCAGCGCGCGTTCCACAATAACAGCAAGTGGCGATTTTGGTCGGGCTGGTAATGGCTCTCTCCTGTCTATTGATGCCTTGAAGCATATAAGGCAATTGCGGCAGCATTTGAGACGTTAAGAGAACCAAACCCACCGGATGCGTCGATTTTCACCAGTTGATTGACAGTTTCCTTGGTCTTCTGCCGCAGGCCGGGCCCTTCGGCCCCCAGCACGAGTGCAACAGGTTGATCCAGCTTGCCGCCCAACGCCGTCTCGATGGTTTGTTCGGCCTCACCGTCCAGACCCAACACCAGAAAGCCCATGTTCTGCAGCTCGACAATAGTATCCGCCAGATTGCGCACGCGCAGATAGGGCTGACGCTCCAGTGCTCCGCTGGCGGTTTTGGCCAGCGCGCCCGTCTCCGGCGCCGAATGGTGTCGCGTACCGATCACGGCACTGGCTCCAAGCACTTCGGCCGAGCGAAGAATCGCCCCAACATTGTGCGGGTCGGTAACACGGTCCAATAAAATGACCCTGGGATGCTCACGCCCAATGCAATTTTCAGCCAGCCCGCCCCAATCCAGCGGCTTGACCTCAAGTGCAGCCCCCTGATGGACTGAACCGGGATCAATGGGCGCGGTGAATTTTCGCGGATCGACCATTTCGACCTCGATCCCTGCAAATTCAATCACTTCTGCCAGTTTATCCCGTGCGTTCCGCGTCACAATCAGTTTCAGTTTCTGCCGGTTCGGGTTCATCA
Source organism: Ruegeria sp. CDSA033 (assembly GCF_059612305.1). NCBI lineage: Bacteria > Pseudomonadati > Pseudomonadota > Alphaproteobacteria > Rhodobacterales > Roseobacteraceae > Ruegeria > Ruegeria sp. CDSA033. The sequence goes on from NZ_JBXWQI010000002.1 coordinate 76,087, forward strand.
AAGCATCCCGAACGGCATGCAAACCGAACAGCCAAACGGTTTCAGACGCCGCAGCTTTGCGCGCCTGTTCCTTTTCAACGACCCACTTGGGTTTCTTCATTTCTTGGGCCTCCGGGCCGGGAATTCGGTTTCCTGCGTCAAAGCCAAATTTTCCTGTTGACGCTTCTTCAAGGCGCTAGTAATCACGCCTCCACGTCAGGTGCAACGCCTGACAGTGGGCGACAGGCCGCAAGGTGTGGCAGGGGACTGTAACTCCCTCGCGGAGACGCACGCCTGGTTCGATTCCAGGGTCGCCCACCACTTTCCAATCACATGCAGATCACTCAATCAAAGCACTTTTGCTCGCAACGGCCTTCGATTGCGTACCTCTGTTGCATTTTCTTGACATAAGCTGGTCGCTATGAATCTGAGGCACGCCGTTGAAACCCTGTTTACGGCAACGCAGCCTAGCTGGGCAGGCATGGCCATTCGCTAACCACCTGCCCGCCTCGGACGGCAAGCATGGTGCCGAACTGATTCAGCACAGCCTCGCTTTGATCAGGGCGCAGCAGGGCGATGTCGCCCGGCGATACGTCTGCCGAACGCGGGCCTGTCCACACTTCCTGATTGCTAGAACGGCCGAAGACCGCTGAGTAGCCAAACCCTGCTGGAAATACTGGCTGGGCAAGGAAGTGGCCGCCAAAGATCGCAATATCTGTTTTTTGCCGCGGCAAGAACTCAAGCCCCGGCAATGCGTTACCCGGCATTGCTTTAAGAACTGGTGTCGCAATGAACGCGGCTGGTTCAAACGCCTGCGTCGTGGCGTGGTCAAAATCGGTGGGTTTTACCAGAACCGAGCCGAATGCGACCTCATTCGCGGACCCATTGGCAAGGTAGGATTGAAAGGTCAGGCTGCCGCCTGTGTTCAGACACAGCTCATCCTCGACATGCGGCAATGCGGCGACGGCTGTGTTGAACGCACCTGCACTGGCCCGCGCCGCGCGGTTGCGCAGAATGCCGGGCAGTTTCGCCAAATGCGCCTCGTACCCCATGACCCCGGCAAGCTGCCCGTATGGGTGCGCCATTATTTGTTGGGCAAGTTCTGGGACATTCTGAGAAATTAGCCCGCCACGGTGCAGGCCGATATCCAGTTCCAAAGACAAACGCAGTGACGTCTGGCGATCCGAAGCCAACGCCAGATATTCCCCAAGCCGAGCTGGGGTGTCGATCAACCATTGAACGCGCCTTGCCGCGTCGTGATTGGTGGTCAGTAACCTTGCAGCCGTACTGACAGGCAAGGGCTTCCCGATCAGATGGTCTGTATCGGGCTCGGCCGTCAAAAGCGCCTGCAACATCGGTTCGGAAAACGTCATCAGGCCAGAGGTCGAGATGCGCTCGCGAATGAAATCCAACAAAGGAAGGCAGGGCAGAGACTTGGCGACCAGCCTGCGGGCCAGCCCAGCGTCAGCAACTCTGTTCGCGACAACACAATTGGCATCCAACAAGTCTAAGTCCACTACGACGACGGGCTTGTCGACCCCGTGTGATCGCAGAGCATTTGACAGAGCTTTCAGGGCTGCTGCGTTCATGGTCGAAACAACCGAGCAAGCGATGGCGTCAGAAATTTACCCTGTGGATCGAGCTGTTCGCGCAACGCGCAAAACTGGTCAAAACCCGGATACATTACGGACAGGTCTTTGTAAGTCAGATTGTGCAACTTGCCCCAATGAGGGCGACCACCTGCTTCGACAAATAGCGGCTCAATAGCTTCGAAATACCGTTTATGATCCTCGGCTGCGTCGGTGTGGATGGCAATGGAAATGCGCGGCCCACCCTGGAACGGAGACAGACAGGCCGTGTCACCAGCAGTCTGGCGCACTTCGATCGGAAAATAGATGTCCTTGTGGTCGCGATGTAGGCGCGTCAGAACCTCTTGCAGAACATCCCCAGCCACATCTGGCGGCAGATGATATTCCATTTCCTTGAAACGAATATGCCGGTCGCTACACAAAACCCGCCAGCTTTCGCCGACGTAATCCTCGTCCGACTGTGCCATCGTCAGCACTTTGAGCATTGCACGGCGCAACCCTTCGCTGATCCGCCCCGCGCTGCGCGCAAGTTTCAGTACCTTTACAGCGATCATATCCAAATCGCGCGGTGCCTTGCTTTCGGCGGCATCAGTGATGGCATGACGAAGTTCGACAGTTTTTCCGGTAAAGGGGATGTAGAAGAACTCGAAATTCCGGTTCTCCGCCCATTTCTGGTGCATCGTGACCAGGCTATCCTCGACCGAGGCAAGCTGGACCTGCCGACGTAAGTTATACTTTGGCACGACCTTGATCTGCGCTTCGGTCAGAACGCCCAGCATACCCAAACTGACCTGTACCATCTCAAGCGGGATATCATCCGTGGTCAGAACATCACCGCTTGCCCCGACCATTCGGGCAGCGGTGACTTCTGCCGCAAGGCAGGGAAGTTCGCGCCCGGTCCCATGGGTCGCGGTCGACACCGCACCAGCCAGAGATTGCGCGTTGATATCCCCAAGGTTGCGGAACGCCAGCCCCTTGTCCGCCAGTGCCGGCGACAGATCCCGCAAACGCGCATTGGCGTTAACCCATTCCCGATCCTGCCGGGCATCGCCAAGCGTTGGCAGGTCCAAATCCGACAAGTCCACAATCCGGTCACCACCGGCCACGATCGGCGTAAATGAATGCCCTGCACCTATGATCCGCAGGCTTTGGGGCTGCGTAATTTCTTTTTGCAGTTCAGCAATCGACGTCGGGCGCGCTATTGGCGTATCCGTTCGCTGGTTTCCGGCCCAATTGGTCCACATGCACTGTCTCCTCCAAGAAAGAGGATTGCAGCACAGGCGACACGAAACAAGTTAGGAAAACAGAAGCTTACCCGACGGGAGCTTTGTCAGGCCGCGGCCTCACGTTGCGCAGTGACGCGGTCGAACCATGCAATGATGCTTTCTGGATCAGGTGCGATCTGTTCGGCAGCACCACCAGTGAACGCGTCGAATTTTTCTTTGTTCAGACCGTTCACACCAACAAGGACGGGAACATCCAGCGCCAGAGCTTCGGCAATCACGGGGCGGAATCCGCGCCCGTCAGCCTCATGCTTGCCGAATTTGTTGATGATCAGCAATTGCGGTGCGGCGGCCAGCGAAGAGGTCACATATCCAACGGCCTGCTCCAGCGCGGCAGGGTCCAGACGGCAACCACGTGACTGTTCACCAAGGGATTGAGAGATGCGAATGGTCTCTCCCTCGGGCAGAACCCGAACATCCATGTCACACTTGCTGCTATCCGCGCATTCAGTGTTGGTTTGCACCACCCCCGCAAGGCTCGCGCCTTTGGCGAGCAGGTGTTCGGCAACCGCACTTAACAGGCGGTCGGTTGCGCCGCGGTCGGTGGTCGTAACATAGGCCAGATGCATCCAAGGACCCCTTAGTATAGATTTGTAACGTTCCAGATAGCACGCAAGTACCTGCGCGACCACTCTCTTGGGTCACGGTAATGGCGATAATCCGATCACAGGCGTGTGCAGATGTAGCAATGCCATGAAGATGGCAATTGCGACCAGCCAAACCCAAAGACGCGGCCACGGCTGTGGACTGCGCAGCGACAGGCGGGCTGTATTACGAGACAGCCGGATCCATTCCATACCCATATCGCATTGTTTGCGGCGATCGATCAAAACCATTCCGAAAGCCGAAAAACCTGCAAAAAGCCCGAACAGGATCACGTGTGACAGGCTGCCATTGGCCAGCAGGTGCGCCCCCGCCCACAGCATCAAAGCCGCAAGAACAGGGTGGCGCGTGGTCCGCAGGATGCCCGGTTTTTCAGGGTCAAAAGCGCGATGCCCCATCCCGCCAAAAGAGAACGGGTTTTGGATCGATATGCCGGCGACAGCCAGCCAGCACACGATTGGCATCACCAAGAGTGGCGCCCAGCGAAAGATGGCAAGCGGCGGTATGACCTCAACATATGGTGCTTGGGCTGCGGCGACGATTAGCCACGCGAGAACCAACAGCGACAATACGGAATATGCCGCAAAATATCCCTTGCGCCCCAATGTTTCGATCAGCCGCCCGCGAACACCCGGCCTCACCGGGATGGCGTGGCTGAGAAGAAAGGTGATCAGTGCTGCGAGGAAGAAGGCCCAACCGGTCATAGTATTCTCCGAACGTGTTACGCGCGGTCTACGTCCCGAACGCTGTCCGGTCTTTGTCTAAGATCAAGTGCAGGGCAAAAGGGGCGGACGCGCCGCCCCTGCCCCAATTCACAGTCCCAGCGCTTTACGCCGTTCTTCGGCAAAACCCTGCACGATACGGTCGGCAACAAGCGCCAGAATCGCCATAGCGGCACCGGCCGAGATGCCCAGCCCCACATCCGCCTGCCCCAGTGCCAGATAGATCGACTGTCCCAGACCGGTGGTCCCGATCAGCGCCGCGATCACCAGCATTGCAAAGGCATAAAGGATGGTCTGGTTCAGCCCCAGCAGGATCGTCGGCGCAGCATATGGCGCGCGCACGTCGCGCATGATCTGCCACTCAGTCGCGCCACTTGAGATTGCGGCCTCCATCATCTCTTCCGGCGTGTTGACCAACCCGTGCCGCGTGTAGCGGATCATCGGGACGATGGCGTAAGCACAGATCGCCAGAAAGGCCGAGAATTCACCGATCTGGAACACCATTAGCACCGGGATCAGGAAAACGAACAGAGGGATTGTCTGCAGCATGTCGCAGATCGGACGAACCACTTTCCAGACCGGCGACCACACGGCGCTGGCCAGCCCGATCAAACCGCCTGCGACGGCACAGGAAAACACCGCAGCACCGCTGAGGTATAGCGACAGCAAGGCGCGTTCCCACAGGCCGGATACGAGGATGGTGCACAGCAGCCCCACCGAAAGCGCCGCCAGACGCCAGCCGCCCGCGACATAGCTGAGCGCCGCAGCGCCGGTTAGGACGAAGGGCCAAGGCAGGTTTGCGATGCCGGTTTCCAACATTCCGATCAGGATCAGCACAACCAATCCTCCGGTCATGTGACCGCGCCATGCCATCAATGCTGCGATGACCGCGCCGGCGGCGAAAAGGCCAAAGCTCATGCCAGCCGTCCACTGGAAACCCCAGGTGAACGGTAGAACGGCCTGATCCAGACCGATCCGCAGTGGCAACAGCACATAGAACAATGAGTTGTTCTTGAGCGCATCCAGCCAAGGACCATTGGCCTGCGTGAACGCGGTCAGGCCGCTATCGACAGCCTCGGCCATCGGGTCCAGCAAGGTCAGTTCGGACGGGTTCGGCAGCCATGCCCAGAAAGCGACGGTGAACAGGGCCGTAAAGCCCAACACCGCCCAGACAACGCGTGGATCATAGCGCTTACGCTCAGTCGCCAGCGTGCCGCTCATCCGGTCGATCACCACAGCAAAGACCACGATGACCAGACCGGCCATCAGCGACTCGCCAAATTGAGCCTTGCGCATGGTCAGCAGAACTTCCCAGCCGATGTCGTTGAACCCGCCGATAACGGCGGCGATGATGACCATTGAAAGGGCGGCCATCAGGCATTGGTTCACGCCCACCATGATCTGCGTCGCCGCTGCCGGGATTTCGACCTGAAACAACTGCTGAAACCGCGTGCCACCGGACATGATGGCGGCCTCTTTTATCTCAGGCTCGACCCGTTCCAAACCCAGCATCACGTTGCGCGCCATGGGCGGGGCCGCATAAATGGCCGACGCGATCAATCCCACAACCGGGCCAAAGCCAAACAGCAGCAATAGCGGGGTCAGGTAGGCAAATGTCGGGACCGTCTGCATCACGTCCAAAACTGCCTGAACAAAGGACCTAACACGCGGCACTTCGTTGGCAAGGATGCCGATGGCACCGCCGACGATCAGCGCAACAGGAACCGAGACGGCGACCAATGCCAAGGTATTCATACTCTCGGCCCAATAGCCGGAGGCGAACACGAAACACAGACCAAAAAACCCCAACGCCGCCATGGGCAATCCGCCCAGAAACCAGCCTAGCGCTGTCACCAGACCGATGAGGATGGGCCAAGGAGTGCTGCCCAACAGGAAATTGGCCGCGTTCATGGGATAGGCCATCAGGTCGGAAAACAGCCGCATCGCTGGTTTGATACCGTTCAGAAACCAGTCCAAAAACGCGCCAACCCACTCAGTCGCGGGCAATTCCCAGGCGGTGGGCCACTTGACCAACCAAGGCGCAACGCCATCCAACGCAAGGCAAATTGCGCCGACGACGACTGTGATCAATGCCGCCTTCGCGCCAACCGTTAGTCGGGTCGCGCTGTTACTGGGGATGTCTGAAACGGCGGTCATGTCTCATCCACCTGGAGCGCGGCGGCAAGATCAGAAGGGTGGACAGTGCCAACAATATTGCCTGCCTCATCGCGCACAGGAACGGGTTCATAAAGCTCCATGCAATGCGCCAACGCGGCGTCCAGGGTCATCGAGGTTGTCAAGCCAGGATCATCCGGGCCACGTTCAGACTCGTCCCGCATGACCGAGGCGACTTTGGCGTGCTGACCCTTGGCCACGTCTTTCGAAAATTCGCGCACGTAGTCATCTACGGGGCGCAATACGATATCCGTCGGCGTTCCGATCTGGACGATCTTGCCATCGCGCATGATGGCGATGCGGTCGGCCAGTTTCAGTGCTTCTTGGATATCGTGAGTAATAAACACGATGGATTTCTTTAACGTCGCCTGAATGCGCAGGAATTCGTCCTGCAGCTGTCGGCGGATCAGTGGATCAAGGGCCGAGAACGGCTCGTCCAGAAACCAGATGTCCGGGTTCACCGCCAAAGACCGTGCAATTCCCACGCGCTGACGCTGACCACCGGAAAGCTGGCGAGGATAGCTGTCCTCGCGACCCTCCAATCCGACCAGAGTGATGACCTCTTGCGCGCGGGCCATTCGTTCCTTTTTGCCGACGCCCGATACGCGCAGCGGATAAGCCACGTTATCTGCGACGGTCATGTGTGGAAACAGTCCAAAATGCTGGAACACCATGCCCAGTTTCTTGCGACGCAATTCGGTCAGCGCTTTCTTCGACGCACCAATGACGTTTTCGCCGTCGACACGAATTTCGCCGCCCGTGCCCGGCAACAATTGCGAGATACAGCGGATCAGTGTGGACTTGCCCGACCCCGACAGGCCCATGATGACGAAGAGCTCGCCCTCTTTGACTTCAAAATTTGCGTCCTGAACAGCCGGGATGAACCCGTGTTCGCGCAGATCGGCGGCGGCTTGGTCTGCATCATTCCCTGACCGAGACAGCGCGTCGGTCAGGGCTTTGTCTGCGCCTTGACCAAAAACCTGCCAGAGATTCTGGCAGGTAATGGCTGGCGTATTCGCGTCAGTCACTTATGCGAACTCACTGCGTTGCCGCGTCAACAACCGGACGCCATTTGTCTTCGTTCGCAGCCATCCATTCGGCGACAACTTCTTCGACTTTACCGCCGTCAACATCGATCGCGCCCATCATCGGCTGCTGGTCCTCGACTGCCAATTGATAGTTGGACAGGATTTCATAGGCCGCAGGCCATTTTTCTTCCATCCCGTTCCAGCTGGCTTTGAAGATGCGCGAGGGCGAGAAATCGCAATCGTTTACGGCGTTCGGGTTTGGACCCCAGGCCGGATCGTTAAAGCAGGCTTCTTCACCGGCAGGCAATTCAACGAATTGCACGTCATAAGCCGACATCGCCCAATGCGGCTGCCAGAAAGTGATCAGCAGCGGCGACTTGCGCTCGGTCGAAGCGCGCAATTCGGCGATCAGAGCACCTTCGGAACCGGCAGGCACAGCTTTGAACGGCAGCTCAAGACCGGTCATACGGTCGGCGCCGGGCGTACCCCAATCAGCAGGATAGTCGACCAGACGACCACCGGGCAGAGTTTCAGCGGTCGCGAAGACCTGCGCGCAATCCTTCAGCGCTTCCCATGCAGGCAGACCGGGGCACAGATCGGCCACGTGCGCCGGATAAGCGATGCCTTCCTTGGCATCCAGACCCAGATCGCCGATTTCGACGACGGTGCCTTCGTCGATTTTCTTGGCGTATTCGTCCGAGACGTTGGATGACCAGATTTCCAGCGTCGCAGTGATGTCGCCATCCGCGATCGCCTGGAACTGGTTCATCATACCAGCGGTCACGTATTCGACGTTGTAACCCGCGGCTTTCAGCATCTCGCCCGCAACTTGGGTCGTTACGTGCTGACCGGTCCATTCGTTGATCGCCAGTTTGATCGGCTCGTCCACGGCACCCATATCGGCGGCGTAAGCGGAACCGGCTACCATCATAGCCAACAGGCTGACACTAAGTTTTTTCATCGACATTCTCCCTGTCTTTTTTGTTTTTCGTCCACCTCAGCGCAAAAGTGCGCGCCGGAAGGTTGGACAGACGACAATACCTTGTCGCAACATGCACAATATTGGCCGCAAAAGGGAAGTGAACACTTTGAACAAAGGCGGAATTTTTCGCCTTGTACTAAGCTGCAAGTCCCCACTCGCTGCGTTGTACTGATCGCGCGCGTTTTTGCTTAACACAAATATCTGGCGCAGGTCTTTGATTGACGAGTCAATCACAAACCCGAATCCCCTGTTTTGTCGAGCATTTCTTTGCTCGATGTTCGATTTTTCTGCATTTTTTTGATCTCAGACGCACCAAATGTCCAAAACCTCACTCTCTTTGAGACCTTGTAACGAAGCGTTCAACAGGCAACTTTAACGGTGGAGGACATGATTGATGCATCATTTCGATGAAATTTTTGTAATGGCTGCCAATCGCCATGGTGGCCCGGATGCGTTGAATGAAAAATTGAGCAAACCCAAAAGCCTGGCTGAGCTTGCTGAGATGCCGGAAGATCGCTGGCTGTCGATCATTACCAAGACTATTTTTCAGGCGGGGTTCAACTGGAAGGTCATCGAAAACAAATGGGGCGGGTTTGAAATCGCATTTGACGGTTTCGATGTCGGACGCTGCGCCTTCATGGATGATGAGAAATTCGACGCCTTGCTGCAGGGTACCAGCATTGTGCGCAACGGGACCAAGATCGCGACCGTTCGTGACAATGCCGCATTTCTGCTGGAACTGCGTAATGAAGGCGGCGCGGGTCAGGTGCTTGGAGGATGGCCATCCGAAGACTACGTCGGTCTGTTGGCGATGCTGGCCAAGCGCGGGTCGCGTCTGGGCGGGGCTTCGGCCCAATACGCCATGCGATTTGCAGGGCGTGACAGTTTTATCCTCTCGCAGGATGTGACCGCCCGGCTGATTGCCGAAGGGGTGGTTGATAAACCCGCGGCTTCGAAAAAGGCGATGGCTGCGGTGCAAGAGGCCTTTAATACATGGATGGATCAATCAGGCCGGTCGCTAACCGAAATCAGCAGGGTTTTGGCGATGAGCCTGTGAAAACGGGTTGCAGCGCGGGCACTTCGCATTAGGCTTTGATTATGGCCTTTCGTATTTTGATGACGCTATTAATTTTGCTTGCTGCCTGTGGTCGCCCTTTGACGGATCAGGAACGCGCATTTGCAAGTGCCGTTCAAGGCGACACGCTGGATTTGGATCGCGTGCGACTTGTCGAAGGTGCGCCGGTAACGCCGATCACGTTTTACCGCAAGGACCGGCCGCGCCTGGCCTGTCGGGAACGTATCCTGCCACCAACCGAAGAAGGGGTCGTCACGGCGAAACCCGCCGCTGTTGCGTTGTTCAACAAGGTCTATTTTAACAAGGACTGGTACCTTGAGGACTATATGTCCGATTTCCCGGAACAGATGGACCTGATTGCCGGGATGTTGCTTGCACACGAACTGACACACGTCTGGCAATGGCAGAACCGCCAGTCCACTGGTTACCATCCCTTGCGAGCTGCCGCCGAACATGGCGGAAGCAAGGACCCGTACTTGTTCGACCTGCAGACATCGCCTGATTTTCTATCCTATGGATTCGAACAACAGGGGGCGATCGTCGAGGAATACGTCTGCTGCCGGGCATTGGACCCTACCGCACCGCGGACCCAGCGCTTGCATGACATGTTGGGGACGCATTTCGACTTGTCCCCGCTGCCCGGCGCACAACGCGAGCGTGCCGTTGTCATTCCGTGGAGCGGAGCGAAGGTCGAAGGGATTTGCCGCGAAGGCTAAGCCTTATTGCAGCGCCTCCAGATAAACCACCAGATCCACAATCGGCTGACTGGTCAGGATCGGCTGACCGTCTGGGGTTTTCATCGTGGTATCCTGCCCCTCGAAATACGGGCCATAAACCGGCATCGGGCTGCCATGACTGACCAAGGGATCACGCCCGTCGATACGCGCCACAACACGGGCTGTTGGGAATACTCCGTCCCCGAATGCCAGCTGCGTCAGATCAGTCGGCTGTATCACCAACACACCAGCCATTGGCCCATGCCCCGTCGCATCAATCCCATGACATGTTGCGCAATAGTGCTGATAGAGCTCAGCGCCGGTTTCAACGTTCTGTGCCATGGCATGAGACGAAAGTGTAGCCACACCCAAACAAACTGCCCCGAACATCGGTCTGATCATCGCATCCTCCTGTCACGACTGACATTTGCAGGCTTGCCCGCCGGGCGGCTTGGCGCAATGATCCAGATCAACGAAGCGGGAGGATACGGGCAATGACACAATACGCAGCCATTATGCTGGCGGCCGGGATCGGCGTTCCGATTCTGGCGGCTTTGAATGCCGCACTGGGCAAGCTGATCGGGTCCCCGACAACCGCCGGCGTAGTCCTGTTTGCCATCGCGTTCGTGGCGTCAGCCCTGGTCATGCTGCTGTTTCCAGGAATGGAAGCGCTATCCAAAGTGGCCCAAGCCCCGAAACACTTGTTGCTGGCCGGTGTTTTGATTGCGTTTTATGTTCTGTCGATCACGCATGTCGCCCCCCATTTCGGGGTCGGCAACGCAGTGTTCTTTGTTCTGCTGGGACAGCTGATCAGCACGGCGGCCATCGACCATTTTGGCCTGTTTGGTGCTCAGGTCACGCCGCTGACATGGATACGGGCCGGGGGCATCGCCGTGATGGCGGCCGGTGTCGCCATCACTCAACTGGCTTAAGAACGCCCGCCTCCAGCCGCAGTTTTCGGTCCATCCGCGCGGCCAGATCCATGTTATGCGTGGCAATCAACGCTGAAAGCCCTTCATCCCGAACCAGCGACATCAACGCACCAAATACCTGATCCGAGGTTTCGGGATCCAGGTTACCGGTCGGTTCATCCGCCAGCAAAACGCGTGGCTTGTTCGCCAAGGCCCGGCAAAACGCAACACGTTGCTGCTCGCCCCCCGATAAGGCGGCGGGGCGGTGATCGGCCCGTGCTGCAACGCCAACGCGGTCCAGCAGGGTCATCGACCTGTCCTGCGCTGCTTTGTCAGGTACACCGTTAGCCAGTTGCGGCAGGGTGATGTTTTCCAGCGCGGTAAACTCGGGCAACAAATGATGGAACTGGTATACGAACCCAACGTCCTGCCGCCTAAGCGCAGTACGGGTTCGATCCCCCCTGCCCGCTACATTCTGGCCCGCGATTTCGACCGTCCCCTCATCCGGTTTGTCCAGCAGTCCAGCAATGTGCAACAGTGTCGATTTGCCTGCCCCGGATGGCGCGACCATCGCCACGGCTTCGCCAGCACGCAATTCCAGATCGACACCGCGCAACACCTGCACCTCACCCGGAGTGCCTTTCAGATAGGTTTTGGTCAGACCGTTCAGCCGCATCGTCAGATCATTCATAGCGCAGCGCCTCAACCGGGTTCAGCCGCGCCGCGCGGCGGGCCGGGAAATAGGTGACGATGAATGACAGCCCCAACGACAGCCCAACTGCCTTGAGAACATCCGAAAGGTGCAACTCGGCGGGTAAGGAATAGATGCCGCGAATGGACGGATCCCAGACGCCGCCGCCCATGACGTAGTTCACGAATGAGAATATCGGGTCGATATAAATGGCAAACAGGCAGCCGAGGATCACTCCCATAGCGGTGCCGATGATACCTGTGAACGCACCGCAGATGAAAAAGACCCGCAGGATCGACCCTTCGCTCAGGCCAATGGTGCGTAGGATGCCAATATCGCGCCCCTTGTTTTTCACCAGCATGATTAAGCCCGACACGATGTTCATTGCCGCGATCAGGACGAGGATCGACAGGATGATGAACATCACGTTGTCCTCAACCTCAAGCGCACGCAGAAATCCGCCCGAAGCATCCCGCCACGTCCAGATCTGGCTGCGCCCGCCTGCGGCCTCGAGGATGGGGATCAGAACCGGGTTCATCGCTTCAGGCCGTTCGACCATCACTTCGATCTCGTCGGCCACACCGTCGCGGTCGAAAAAACTCTGAGCTTGCGTGAACGGCATGTAGACGCGGGTGCGGTCGATGTCATACCGCCCGGCCGAGAACACATAGACCACCTGATAAGCATTCACCCGAGGCGATGTCCCAAAGGCGGTTTTCACCCCATTGGGTGAGGTCAGCTTGACGGTGTCCCCGACCGTCGCCCCAATGCTGCGCGCCACACCTGACCCGATGGCAATCACATCCTCACCGTCCTGAAACTGTGCCAGATCACCAACGGCTTGTTCGCTTTGCGCGACGCCGGGCAGATCGCGCAAGTCGTCGGGGCGGATACCAAATACCTCGACTCCGCTGCTGCGGTCGCGATTGGTAATCAGGACCTGCCCTTTAACCAGCGGGGCCGCGCGTTCCACACCCGGAACCTGCGCGATCCGGCTGGTCATCTCTTCATATTCCGCGATTGTTCGATCAACGCGCCCCTGCGCATCAAACTCTCCGGCGGAGTACACAGTCACATGAGCGTTTGCGCCCAGAATCGTGCCGACGAATTCGGACCGAAATCCAGAACGGACTGCCAGAGTGGCAATCAGGGCAAAGACGGCCAGCGTGATCCCGATCAGGGAAATCCACGTCATGACGCTCACGCCACCTTCGGCACGGCGCGCGCGCAGGTAACGCCACGCGATTTTCCACTCAAATGGGGCAAAGGGCGGGGGTGTTCTGGCCATGCCTGCTCCGGTTATTTTGTTGTCGCGACCCTTTCGGCATTTCACCGGATGGTCAAGCCGGTTGTCAGCCGGTCAGCGTTGCCGCGCGGTTTAGCACCTCTTCGGCGCGCGGTCGGGTACAAATACCCCTGGTTTCCAACTCGGAAAACACACGATCCCGCAGATCGTCGAGCAACAGCGACAAGGCGCGGTTATGCAGACCCAACGTCAATGCAGCAGGATCATCCAGCATCGCCAACTGCGACGCCATTTCCTCGGGCGAATAGGTCGGCCAGAGCCCGATATTGCATTGCGCGTGGTCCTCGAACCACGGTGCATAGCCATCAGGCGATTCCAGGCAAAACGCATTCAGCAACATGAACTCGGACGGCCGCCTGCGCGATCCGAACAGCGCCTGAAGTTCAAGCAGGGGGAAGTCCCTTGAATACACGACGGTCGCGAAACTCAGCGCAGCGCGGACCCGTTCATCGTTTTGCTCGGTTTATCAGCAATTTCGGCGCGGTCAAATTCACTCTCAAAGCCTCGAAAATGCGAATCAGCGGGGGCACCGGTTAATCGGCCACTCGAATTTAAGGAGATCACCCGTCACTAAAATATACCACCGGTTGTGACGCTCTTCACAGACAGCCCGGTATTGTTTCAGCTATGAAGTTAATGTGAGCATGGCGAGGCAAACTGAACTCAAAATGCAACATTTGAAACGCAACTTTATTTCGCGTTTTGCTTATTTTTGGAAACTTTGTCACCCTGAATATGGGGGAATACATTTTTTAGAGCGGGGGTCGCTCATGTTTGTAAAGAGTAGTACGGAATTGTTGGACCCTATTTTGGTCCGAAACGCATCTTCAGAACTGGATTGTGAGACAGCAGCGCTGTTGCGTGCAACCATTCGCCCTGTTTTCGACGCCGCGGCAAGCTGGTCAAATTTGACCGACATCCTGAAAGACAAAGGGTACCTCTTGGCGTTCCGTCAGGGGCGGTTGTGCATTACGGATCGCGCAACCGATGAAAGGGTTTGCGGGATACGCTTTTTGGGGTTCGAATTCAAGGAACTGGTTAAACGTCTGGGCCGTCCGATTGTCGTGGCACGCGGCAACAGCGCGGATGGCGATATTCTGACGGAACGGCCGGAACCGCAGAGAAACTAAAAGTTTCGCCAGAACTGAGCCTTGCGGCGCAGCGTCTTTGTCAGGCTGTACAGCGCGGCACGTGCGATTGCGGGCTGCGACAGCGATTTCAGCAAGATTGCACCTGCAACCCGAACCGGCAGATGGCCTTGTTTGTACCATCCAATTCGCTGCGCGTCCGTGTATCTGGACAGATCGCAGAACTGACTATAATTCTTCAACCAACATGCGGCCATCTCGGCGCCAGCGGCGTCAGTGTCTGCTGACACCCCGCCAATCCGAAACAGTGAAATCGGGGTCTGCAGCCTCCGGCCGGAATGGCCAGACAGGATCATCCGCAGAACCATGTCGTAATCCGCGGCAGAACGGAACTGCAAGTCATGTCCACCCAGTTCCTGAAACAACGCCCGTTTCAGAACCATTGCATTGTGACCGAATGGCAGGCGCTGCAGGATGGATTTCAGAGTTAGTCGACGGGCGTGACGGCGGTTGCCCTCATCATCGAAAAAGACGGTTTCGCCATACACAAAGTCGGGCTTGTCCGACCCAATGGCATTTTGCACCCGAAGCAGACTCTCGGCGTCTGCAATCAGGTCGTCCGAGTTGAGAAACAGGACATACTCGCCAGTACAGCGCTCGACCGCTTGATTCATCGCGTCATACAGGCTTTTGTCCCCCTCGCAAAAATACCGCACCGGAATGGGATCGCCCGAGGCCGAGACCGTTTTAGTCGCATCTTTCAACAGGTCTTGTGTGCCGTCATCGGATTGACCGTCCCAGATGACGTGCTCGACGTTGCGAAACTTTTGGGACTGCACACTGTCCAGGGCGGCGAGGACTTGCTCCTCGCGCCCCGCTTCGATCAGGTTGCGTGTAACGGTGACAACTGAGATCAGCGGCCGATGATCCTGTTCAGACGATTTGCTCATAGATTTCGGCAACTTTCGTGACGGCCGCTTCGGGGCTCAACTCCTCGCTTTCGCCTGTGCGGCGGCAGGTCAGTTCAACCACTCCGTTTTTCAGACCGCGCGGGCCAACGGTGATGCGCCAGGGCAGACCGATCAGGTCCATGGTGGCGAACTTGCCCCCTGCCCGTTCCTTACGGTCATCATACAACGGGTCGAGGCCCAGCGCAGTCAACGCGCCGTAGATCTTGTTACAGGCGGCGTCGGCCTCGTCATCACCCTGTTTCAGGTTGACGATACCGCAATGGAACGGCGTCACGCCTTCGGGCCAGATGATGCCCTTGTCGTCATGGCTGGCCTCGATGATCGCGCCGATCAGGCGGCTGACGCCGATACCGTGGCTGCCCATATGAACGGGAGCGGGTTTGCCATCGGGGCCTTGAACAGTTGCGCCCATGGCTTCGGAGTACTTGGTGCCGAAGTAGAAGATCTGGCCAACCTCGATCCCGCGCGCCATGCGGCGGCGCTCTTCGGGGACTTGGTTGAACAGCGCCTCGTCATGGGTTTCATCCGTGCGCGCGTACTTCGAGGTGAACTCTTCGAGAATCGCCTGACACTGCTCGCGGCTGTCGTAGTCGATTTGACGATCACCGAAGGTCAGATCGGTGACTGCACTGTCATAGAACACCTCAGATTCACCGGTATCGGCCAGAACGAGAAACTCGTGCGTGTTGTCGCCACCGATGGGGCCAGAATCGGCGCGCATCGGGATGGCTTGCAGGCCCATGCGCTCATAGGTGCGCAGATAGGTGACCAGATGGCGGTTGTAGGCGTGCAGCGAGTCCTCTTTGGTCAGGTCAAAATTATAACCGTCCTTCATATAGAACTCGCGGCCCCGCATCACGCCAAAGCGGGGGCGGATTTCGTCTCGGAACTTCCACTGGATTTGGTACAGCGTCAGCGGCAAATCTTTGTAGCTGCTCACATGACCGCGGAAGATGTCGGTGACCAGCTCTTCGGCAGTCGGCGTGAACAGCATATCCCGGTCATGCCGGTCCTTCATGCGCAGCATTTCCTGACCGTAGTCATCATACCGTCCGGATTCGCGCCACAGGTCCGCCGACTGGATGATGGGCATCTGGATCGCGATGTGGCCAGCGCGCGCCTGCTCTTCGTGGATGATGTTTTCCAGCTTGCGCAGCACTTTGAAACCCAGCGGCAACCATGAATAAATTCCGGCAGCAGCTTGCTTGATCATCCCGGCGCGCAACATCAGCCGGTGGCTGACGATCTGAGCCTCGGAGGGGTTTTCCTTGAGAACGGGCAGAAAGTAACGGCTGAGGCGCATTGGTGAACCTTTAAAGGTGAATTTGGACTTCAAAGTTGCTTATGCCAAAGCCCCGCCGGGGGCAATCATGCATTGGTTATTTTGCGACCTCGGGCCGGTCGGTTTTTTGATTGACCCGCCAGTCAGGGTTTTCAATTGTGACTGAAATACCAATTCCAGGGGGCACCCATGCAAACCATTCAGGAACCCGCGCGTCAAATACCGGTTGTTCATCAAACAGACGTTCTTGTGGTCGGGTCAGGACCGGCAGGACTGGCCGCCGCGTTGGCCGCGGCCCGGGCCGGGGTCGAGGTGTCGCTTGTCGACCGCTTCGGCTGCATGGGTGGCAACATCACCGCCGTGGGCGTTGAGGGTTTCGCCTGGTATCGCCATGAACAGACGGTCGAAGCTGGCGGAATCGGCATGGAGTTCGAGACGCGCGCTAAGGACATGGGCGCCGCGGTGCCCGAAAGCCAGTCGCTGAGCTATGAGTTGGACAGCGAAGGTTTTAAGCTAGTGGCCGACAAGCTGGTTGAAGAGGCAGGCGTTCATCCGATGCTGCACCGGCAATTCGTCGCTCCGATCATGGAGGGAGACCGGATCACAGGCATCATCACCGAATCCAAAGCTGGGCGTGAAGCAATCCTGGCCAAGGTGGTGATCGACGCCACCGGCGACGCCGATGTAGCCCACCGCGCAGGCGCGCCAACCCACAAAACTGCCCGCGAAGACATGATGGCCGCCTCGGTCATGTTCCATCTGGCTGGTGTCGACAAGCGCGCCTTCATGGAGGGCGTCAAGGCCGACCCCCAAACCTACAAAGACTGGGGCGGCGGCGGTGAGTGGAATATCGAGACGAGCGGCAAAGAAGACGACATGTTTTCGCCCTTCGTCCACAAACCATTCCAACAGGCAATCGATCAAGGGCTTATCCCCCCGCATCTGAACACTATCGCCGGCACCTGGGGGGCAATGCATGACACGGGTGAGCTGACCTATATGAATCTCATCCACCTTGCCGAGATCGACGGCACGGACCCCGACAGTTTGACACGTGGCGAGATCGAAGGCCGTCGTCAGTCGATGCTGGCCATCGAAGCGCTGCGCCGGTTCATGCCAGGTTGTGAGAATGCTCGGTTGCGAAATTTCGGTATGACCATCGGCATCCGTGACACGCGCAAGATCGACGCAGCCTATAACATGACCGAAGATGATGCCCGCCATCAGGGCCGGTTCGAAGATACGATCGGCATCTACCCCGAATTCATCGACGGCTATGGCATCCTGATCCTGCCGACTACGGGACGGTACATGCAGGTCCCTTATCGCTCGATGCTGCCCAAAGGTGTCAAAGGGCTGCTGGTAGCGGGCCGTTCGCACGGTGCCGACAAGGTTGCCCATGCCGCGACGCGCAATATGGCTTGCTGCGCGGTCATGGGTCAGGGTGCAGGAATTGCCGCAGCCATGTCGCTGAAAAGCAATCAGGACCTGCACGAGATGAACCTCGCCCCTGTTCACACCGAGCTGGATCGGCAAGGAGTGAGGATTCACTGATGCAATCAATCCCGACGATCGACATCTCTCCACTGAAGGACACGGCCCATCCGGACCATGACGCAACCGTTCAGCGGATATTGGACGCCTGCACCGACATCGGCTTTCTCTCCATCACAGGCACTGGGGTTTCGCCTGACAACGTTAATCAGGTCCGCGCCAAGACGCGCGAGATCTTTGACATCGATGAACAGAGCAAGTGGGATCAGGCCATCACCCGCAACAACTATCGCGGATATATCCCCATGGGTTTCTTCACGCCCAATGATGGCTCGGGCAAAGCGGATAAATACGAAGGTTACAAGCTGCATTTCGAGGTTTCCGAGGACCACCCGGTTCGCGATGACTGCGCCCTTTATGGCCCGAACCTCTGGCCAGCGGAGGTACCGGGCGCGCGGGAAGTGATATTGGAGTATTGGTCGCAACTGGACCACGTAGCCGAACTGCTGCTGGGCGCGCTTGAAATCGGCTTGGGTCTGAAGCCCAACGTGCTGAAAGCGGCCTTTGCCACCCCGATGACAAACATGACGCTGTTGCACTATCCGCCGCAGGCCTCGGATGAGGAAGGCTTTGGCATTCATCCGCACAAGGACACGGATGCCCTGACCATCATCGCCCCCGACCCCGTCCGCGGGCTTGAGGTGCAGACCCGGGATGGCGGATGGATCACCCCGGATTGCCCTCCCGGCGGCTTTATCGTGAATATCGGCGACATGCTTGAGCTTTGGTCCGGCGGTCGGCTTAAATCCACTCCGCATCGGGTGGTCAATAAATCTGGCAAAGAACGCTATTCCTTCCCTTATTTCGCAGTTCCGCGTCATGACGTGGTCGTTGAACCGCTACTGCCGCCCCTGCCCGGCTTTGATCGACCGTCTGTTCATTGCGGACATTGGTCCGCCGAAATCTGGCGCACCAACTGGCCCGATGAAAATGCTACTGTCGATACGCCCGAGCTTGGGACTCTCAGCACATAACCCTTGGAAATCTCCATGGCATGAACCGCTTGCATCACGTGGCCGCTTACGCCAAGAACACCAGTAAGAGCCAAGAACAAGGGGACGAGCATGGCCTTGCCGGTAAAGGATCAACTCAGATACTGGGGCATTGCCGCTGTTATTTTTGTGCTTTTACTATGGGCACTTGGCGACGTTCTACTCCCTTTTGTAATTGGCGGCGCGATCGCCTATTTCCTTGATCCTGTCGCAGATCGACTGGAAAACCTGGGCCTGTCGCGCATGGCTGCGACCGGGATTATTACCGTCGTTGGCATCCTCAGCTTTGCCCTGATGATCCTGATGGTCGCGCCTGCGCTGATCACACAGTTGATCGAATTGGTCGAAGTTATGCCCAGCTTGTTCAAACAACTGCGCGGGTTTGTTGAACAACAGTTCCCGTCATTGCTGGACACGGAATCAAGCACGCACCAGTTCCTTGTCTCAATGGGCGAAACCCTAAAATCCAAGACCGGCGATGTGCTGCAGACCGTGGCTGCCTCATTGGGTTCGGCGATCAACGTTGTCGTTCTTTTGGTCATCGTCCCGGTCGTAACCGTTTACATGTTGCTGGACTGGGACCGTATGATTGCACGTATCGGAGACCTGTTGCCGCGCGACCACGCCCCAACGATCAAACGTCTGGCCGCCGATATCGACAGCGTTCTGGCGTCTTTCGTGCGGGGTATGGGGACCGTCTGCCTGATCCTTGGAACCTATTACGCCGTGGCATTGATGGCCGTCGGTCTGCAGTTCGGGCTGATCGTGGGCTTTATTGCCGGTCTAGTAACGTTCATCCCCTATCTCGGCGCCCTGATCGGCGGCACGCTGGCCATCGGTCTGGCGCTGTTCCAATTCTGGGGAGACTGGGCGCAGATCGGTCTGGTTGCCGGGATTTTTGCGCTGGGTCAGGTGGCCGAGGGCAACTTCCTGACGCCGAAACTGGTGGGTAACTCGGTAGGCCTGCACCCTGTATGGCTGCTGTTGGCGTTGTCTGTGTTCGGTGCCCTGTTCGGCTTTGTTGGTATGCTGATTGCCGTACCCGTTGCTGCCGCACTGGGCGTGCTGGCGCGGTACGCGACATCAGTCTATCTGGGCAGTCGCCTGTATACCGGCCTCGAAAGCGTGGATCAGGAAGACCTGTAAGATGGCCCTTCAGCTAAGCTTTGATCTTCCGGCCAAAACCGCGCTGGGGCGTGAGGATTTTTTCGTCTCTCCCGCGAATGCACTTGCAGTTGCAATGATCTCGGCCACGTCCTGGCCGGGCAACAAACTGGTCCTGAGCGGCCCTGCGGGTGCCGGCAAAACCCATCTGGCACATGTCTGGGCGGCGGAAACCGGTGGTCGGATCATTCAGGCCGCGGATGTGCGTCACGAAGACGTGCCGGATCTGGCACGCGCGCCTGTCGCGGTCGAAGACGTCCCGATGATCGCGGACAACTTAGAACAACAGAAAACACTGTTTCACCTCCACAATCTAGTGTTGGCCGAAGGCAACGCCCTTCTCATGACTGGACGGCTGGCCCCTAATTTCTGGCAACTTCCGCTGCCCGATCTCCAAAGCCGGATCGAGGGCGCGCATCACGTAGCGCTTGACCCGCCGGATGACGCATTGCTGGGTGCGGTTCTGGCCAAGCTGTTCGTGGATCGGCAGTTGAACCCCAGCCCCGAGGTTATCGCCTATCTGGTCAAACATATGGACCGGCGCTTTGAAACTGCCGCCAGTGTGGTGGCGCAACTGGACCAGCTTGCGCTATCGGAAAAGCGCGACATTACCCGCGCCTTGGCGGTGCGTGTTTTGAGCGCAGATTTGGATGATATCCAATCTGGGAATTGACCCACGCCGGGTCATCTCGCATTCTGCACGCGGAATATCTGGAAGAGACATGGATCAGACTGTCGTTACCGAAATCCCTGACTGGGGTCCGTTCGGAAAGCCCCTCTTTGATGACCCCCAAGCCCGAGCTCTGTCACGCGTGGGCGTGGTTGACGTCGGATCAAACTCAGTCCGGATGGTGATCTTTGACGGTGCCGCGCGCTCACCGGCTTATTTCTACAATGAAAAAGTGATGTGCGAGCTTGGCGCGGGCCTTTCGGACACGGGGCGGCTTAATCCGACGGGTCGCAAACGCGCTCTGGCCGCTTTGGGCCGGTTTGCCCAACTCTCCGATGACCTTGGTCTGCCTGGCCTGCATGTCGTCGCCACCGCAGCCGTGCGCGAGGCCGAGGATGGCCCCGAGTTTTGTGCCGAGGTCAAAGCCGAAACCGGCCTAACCGTATCGGTCATTAACGGCGATGAAGAGGCACGCCTGTCCGCGCAGGGTGTCCTGCTGGGATGGCCAGGTGCGTATGGGCTGATTTGCGATATTGGCGGGTCCTCAATGGAATTGGCCGAGATCGGAGACGGCGGTGTCGGCCGGCGCCTGACCTCGGCGCTGGGACCGCTGAAACTGCGCGATATCAAGGGTGGTCGGCGCGCGCGCAAGGCGCACATCAAGGCCACGATGGAGGATTTGCGCGATCAGATGGGGCCGCAACGGGACCGGTTGTTCCTAGTGGGCGGAAGCTGGCGGGCCTTTGCACGTCTGGACATGCTGCGTCGGGGTTATCCCCTGAACGTGCTGCATGAATATCGCATGACCACCAAGCAGGTGCGCGAGACCATTAAATTCATCGAAAAAGGTGACCCGGAAAAGCTGCGCAGCAAAGCCGGTGTGTCGGGATCACGGATGGCGTTGATCCCCTATGCGATGGATGTGCTGGCACGCTTGATCCGCACGTTCAAACCCAAGGATATCGCCATTTCCAGCTATGGTATCCGCGAAGGTCTGCTTTACGAACAGATGCCGCAAAACCTGCGGGACCGTGATCCGTTGATTGAGGCGAGCCGTTTCTCCGAAGCCAAGGACGCCCGCCTGCCCGGTTTCGGAAAACATCTGCTCGATTTCGTGATGCCGCTGTTCAAATCAGCCCCGCCCGCGCGCATCCGCCTGATAAAGGCGGCCTGTCTGTTGCACGACGTCAGCTGGCGCGCGCATCCTGACTATCGCGCCGAGGTCTGTTTCGACTACGTTACACGAGCCAATCTGGGCGGCTTGAAGCATTCGGAACGAGTCTATATCGGACTGGCCCTGCAGCACCGGTATCGTAACAAACGTGAGGGCAACCGGTTCACCGCACTGTACGAACTCCTAGACGAGAAAGACCAGAAACAGGCCGAGATTTTGGGAAAAGCCATGCGGTTTGGTGCCATGCTGTGGATGCAAAACGATGCGCCGATGGCGACTTTGAAGTTTTACCCCAAGAAGCAACAACTGGACCTGTTCCTGCCAACTGCCGCACGCCCCCTGTTCAACGAAGTGGCCGAGGCACGGCTAAAGTCACTCGGCAACGCTTTGAAATCCGAAACCCGCGTCATCATCCGGGACTAGATATCAAATCTCGGTTTCGCCCTCAGGCGGGCCTTCAGGGATCTCTGGCTGTATCTCTGGGTCCTGCGGCGGCTTTTTGCGGATAATTATATCGCCGTTAGGCAGGATCTCGGGTGCTTCATAGGCGCTCCAATCCTCAATCTCATCTGCCAGCTCGGCCAAAGCGGGCCCCATTTCCGCAATAAATGACTGCATTGCAGGGCCAAACTGTTCAGCGAGTCCCAGCAGTTCATCCAATGCAGGCTCCATCTCCTGGCGCAGGCCTTCAAAGAACAGTTCTGCCCCCTGCTCCATCAAGGATTTTTCCCCCTCTTCCTCGGCAGAGGCCGGAAGGGCCATAACAACGGTCAGCGCGCAGATTGGAATGAAACGTTTCATATCGAAAATATAGGGCAACTGAAACGCGGTTGAAAGATCACAGCTCGATATCCAGAGTGACAGGGAAATGGTCGGACGCGGTAAGCAATGCTTCATGTAGATCCTGGGCATCACGGCAAGCCGGATCGCGAAACGGATGCCATATGCGCCAATTCGGGCGACGATCCTTTAACCCATCGCTGATCATAATATAGTCCAACAACGCCTCAAGATACCCGCGATCTTGGGGTCGATAAAAGCGCGCGGTCGACGGGCGCTCACCCGGTTCTGACCCGAAGGCCGTATCCGCGTGGGGGTCAAACACCCCCGATTGCAGCAGGATTTCAACCGAAGAGCGACCGAACAGGTTTTCGAACTCGTCCAGCCCCGGACCATCGTTCAGATCGCCCATTAAGATCACCTGTTCATCAGCCGCCAGATGCGCCTTGATCCGCCTGCCCAGCCAGATCGCCTGAGCCAGCTGTTTTCGGCGATTGGCGATCGAGATGCGGATCGCCGCATCGCGGGTTTCCGCCCCATGAGGCGCCTTTGACTTCAGATGCGCGCCAATAAGACGGAACCGTTCGCCTGCCTTGGTTTCAACCGCCAATTCCATAGGCGGCTTGGAAAACTGCACCTGATCCTCGGTTGCGTCAATATCGAGGTCGATGTGAAACACCTGATCGAAACGCGGGGCCTGTTGGCCTCCATCTTTTGGATCATGTCGCACCGCCAGAACGCGCGGGTCGTACAACAAGGCCAGTTCTTGGTGCGTATCGTTGGCAAATCCCATAACGGCTTCGCTGGTGCGCAGATCGAAAGCCTCGGCAAAGTTCTGCAGCGCGCGGACCGTGTTCTGAGATTTCCCTGTGTTTGGTGCTTCGACAACCAGCACTGCGTCCGCATCGATCGCCGTCAAAACCTTGGCGATAGCCTCAATCTGCTGCGCTTTGGTGACATCATGGCGACCAGACCAACTGTCATCGGCGATCAGTTCGTCATGGCGGTCAAACAGATTGGCGAACCATTCAATATTGTAGGTCGCCAGGCGCATGCTTCAGGCCTGCGCGCCGTTGATTTCGTCCCAGGCGCGGTTGATGTCGATCATCTTCTTTTCTGCCAAACGTACGGCCTCTTCGGGAACTCCACGCGCCAACATCGCATCTGGGTGCGTTTCGCGCACAAGCTGTCGCCAAACCTTGCGAATATCGGGTAACGGCATGTCCCGTGGCACCCCAAGAACCGTGTAAGGATCATTGGGCGCATCAGGCACAAAACGGGCACGCAAGGCCATGAACTGCGCATCGGTCTGGCCGAAAATATGGCTGACCTCTTCCAGAAACTCGTTTTCGTTGGGGTGATAGAATCCGTCCGCCATGGCGATGTGGAACAACCCCTCCATCAGGTCGCACAGCGTGGTGCTGTCCTCAGAAAACATGCGCGCGATCTTGTGGGCATAGTCCTGATAGCCCGCAACATCCGTGCGGGCCATATTGAACACGCGCGCCGCGCCTTCCTCATCATCGCGGGCAATCTGGAACACGTCGCGAAACGCCGTGACCTCATCACGAGTCACCTGCCCGTCAGCCTTGGCCATTTTCGCGCCCAGTGCGATCACGGCGATGGTGAAGGCCACCGACCGTTCAGGTGGCGAGCGCAGCTTTTCAAAGACTGCAGTAAGGCTTTCACCCTGGGCAAGTGCGCTTAGCGCATCGGATATACGGATCCAGATCGACATGAGCGCACCCTAACGTCCCAAATCGGGACTGTCAGGTGCAACCAAACCGTCTGTGGCAAGAATTTTCTGCATCAGCACAAGGTCAAGACGTTTCCCCCACTTGAACCCAACCTCGGGCATGCGTCCGACTTCGACAAAGCCCAAGGCCGCGTGAAAAGAAACTGCCCCCGGATTTGCCGAAGAAATCCCCGCCACCAGTGCATAAGTTCCCTCTGCCCGGGCGGCGGCCTCAAGCGCCCGCATCAAAACGCGCCCCGTACCTTGTTCACGCGCATCAGTGGCCAGTTGGATCGTTAGCTCTCGGCACTGCGCGTATCCCGGACCGGATCGAAACGGACCATAGGTGGCAAACCCAAGAATCTGGTCGTCCTGTTCAGCCACAAGATAGGCCGGACCGCGCGCTTCGATGTCACGCGCAATGCTGTCTACACTGCGTTCGTCGGTTGTGAATGTTACCAGCGTGTCGCGGATGATTGCGTTGGTGATCGCAGCTATCTCTTTGGCGTCCGCAGCTTTGGCCTGCCTGATTTTCATTCCAACACGCGCTTTCCGTGCGGAGTTTCGAACTCTGCCCGCAATGCGGCCGGACCTGTGTCGAAAACCACAGCGCCCATTTCGCCTAGCAGCTTGGCTAGCTCCAGCGCGTCCGGGTGAAAAACCACCAACCGACGCAAACGGCAGCCGCTATCCTGCAGCATATTTGCCGGATGCAAATCTCCGTGCCACTGAATAAGCGCCGGGAACAGATTGTCGAAGGGCAGACGCCCGTTTGGCGGAACCGCCATTTGCCAGCGTAACGCCCCGCGGGCCAGGTCGATCGGGTGGCCCACCCCATCCGGAAACACGGTCAACGAGGCTGAAATGTCCGGCACCCGGCATATCCAGTTGGTAAGGCGCGGCGCACCCTTGAACCGGTCCAGATCAAACCATCTGGTTCTTTGCGGATTCGGTGCCTGTGGGTCAATCGCGATGGCCTCAAGATACAGGCCGTCTCGCAATCCTAACAGGCGGTTATATGTGCCAAACCTTTCATGCTTGCCGCCGTCCTGCAGCGGAACTCCCAATGCCTGTTCGACATGGGCAGACGCTTCTTCGAGCGTTTCGCCCGCAACCGCCAGATGATCCAGTAACACGCAGCGCCTCCCATGAAAAACGACCAGATCCTATCGGATCTGGTCGCATGTTTTCCTTAAAGGCGGTGGATCACAAGATTTTTCGACGAAAATCTTTGAAAGCCTCAGCCTTTCGCTTCACCGATCAGGCGCAGGATGTCCTGAGCGGCTTCTGGGATATTGGTGCCCGGGCCAAAGATCGCTTTAACGCCGTGATCATAGAGGAATTGATAATCCTGCTGCGGGATCACCCCGCCGCAGATAACAAGAATGTCCTCGGCACCGGCTTTCTTCAGCTCTTCCACCAGCTGCGGCGCCAATGTTTTGTGCCCCGCTGCCTGCGACGAAATACCGATGACGTGCACGTCGTTGTCCACGGCGTCCTGCGCGGCCTCTGCCGGGGTTTGGAACAGCGGGCCTACATCCACGTCAAACCCGATATCCGCAAAGGCGGTTGCGATCACCTTGGCACCGCGGTCATGCCCATCCTGCCCCATCTTGACCACCAGCAGGCGCGGGCGGCGGCCTTCAGCCTCAGCGAATTCCTCGATGGACTTCTGGATCGCGGCAAAACCTTCGTCGCCTTCGTATGCCGCGCCATAGACACCGGCCAGCGTTTTCACTTCGGCGCGGTGGCGACCGAATTCCTTTTCCATTGCCATGCTGATCTCTCCTACGGATGCACGGGCGCGGGCGGCCTCGACGGCGGCGGCCAGCAGATTTCCACCTTCACTGGCGGTCTTGGTCAGCGCGTCCAGCGCCGCCTGACAGGCGGCCTCGTCACGGGTGGCACGGATACGATCCAACCGCGCGACCTGAGCTTCGCGCACGGCGACGTTGTCGACGTCCAGAATGTCGATCGGGTCTTCTTGTTCCTTGCGGTACTTGTTGACACCGACGATGACCTCATCACCCCGGTCAATCATGGCCTGACGGCGGGCGGCGCTTTCCTCGATCCGCAGCTTGGGCATACCGCTGGCAACGGCCTTGGTCATGCCGCCCATTTCCTCAACCTCTTCCATCAAGGCCCAGGCTTTTTCGATCAACTCGTTGGTCAGGCTTTCGATGTAATACGAACCGGCCAGCGGATCGACCACATCGGTCACACCGGTTTCCTCTTGCAGAACCAACTGCGTATTCCGCGCGATGCGGGCCGAGAAATCTGTAGGCAGCGCAATCGCCTCATCCAGCGCGTTTGTGTGCAGGGACTGGGTACCGCCCAGAACCGCGCTCATCGCTTCATAAGCGGTGCGGATCACGTTGTTATAGGGGTCCTGCTCCTGCAGCGACACGCCCGAGGTCTGGCAGTGGGTGCGCAGCATCTTTGACCGCTCGGACTTTGCGCCAAAATCGGTCATCACCCGGTGCCACAGCGTACGCGCGGCGCGCAGCTTGGCGATTTCCATGAAGAAATTCATGCCGATAGCAAAGAAGAACGACAGACGCCCTGCAAACTTATCCACGTCCATCCCAGCCTGCGTCGCGGCGCGTACATACTCGCGCCCGTCAGCCAGCGTATAGGCTAGCTCTTGCACAAGGTTCGCCCCAGCCTCTTGCATGTGGTAGCCCGAGATCGAGATCGAGTTGAACTTGGGCATTTCATTCGACGTGAACTCAATGATGTCCGAGATGATCTTCATCGAAGGCTCGGGCGGGTAGATATAGGTGTTGCGCACCATGAACTCTTTCAGAATGTCATTCTGAATGGTGCCGGACAGGACGGATTTGTCATGCCCCTGCTCTTCGCCTGCAACAATGAAACTGGCCAGAATTGGAACCACCGCCCCGTTCATGGTCATCGAAACCGAGACCTTGTCCAACGGAATGCCATCGAACAGGATTTTCATGTCTTCGACGCTGTCGATGGCCACACCGGCCTTGCCCACGTCACCGACCACGCGCGGATGGTCGCTGTCATAACCGCGGTGAGTCGCCAGATCGAAAGCGACCGACACACCTTGCTGACCAGCCGCCAGATTGCGGCGATAGAACGCGTTCGATTCTTCGGCGGTCGAGAAGCCTGCATATTGGCGGATCGTCCACGGTCGGCCCGCATACATCGTCGCCTTCACGCCCCGCGTGAACGGCCCGAACCCCGGCATCGACCCCATATGCGGCAGTTCAGCGGTGTCTTCCTGCGTGTAAAGAGGTTTGACGTCGATACCTTCCAAAGTCTCTTTGGTCAGGTCGTCCAACGGGCGTCCGCGCAGCTCTTTCTCGGCCAGCGCTTGCCAGTCTTTCGTATCGGTCATTGCGTATTCCTTTTCTCAATTCGGGTCGCGAACAGGCATTGCCTGCGCGTTTTAACGTTCGGTGCCGCGCGTCGCGGCAGGTGTAAACGCGATATTTTGAAGCCTGCGTGCAATTCGCCGGTCGCATTCACCAGCGCAGAGGCTATATTCAAACGAACAGGAGGCCCTATGACACGAACGCTTGCCCTTGTTTTCTCGGCACTATTCCCGCTGGTCGCGATGGCGGCAGATGGGTCTGCGCCTGCCGATGAAGATTTTGTCCGCCCCGCTGGTGACAGCGAGCTGAGCGAATACTTATGGGTCAGTCGGCCCATCGTCGTCTTTGCCGATACCCCGGCCGATCCGCGTTTCCGGCAGCAAATCGACATGCTTCTGGAAGGCGAAGAGGCCATGCGCGACCGGGATGTGGTCGTGCTGACCGATACCGATCCGTCCGCCCGTTCTCCGATCCGGTCACAATTGCGCCCGCGCGGCTTCCAGATGGTGTTCGTCGACAAGGACGGCGTGGTCAAACTGCGCAAACCTTCGCCGTGGAGCACACGTGAAATCGGCCGTTCCATCGACAAAACGCCCCTGCGCGAACGTGAAATCCGCGAACGACGCGAGGGCGGCTGAGCGCTTTCGCCACGCCCAAAGCTCCCGGCGCGAACCGCCGGGAAACCATGGAGATATGGTGAAAACGCGATCATGATCACTCGAACTCGATGATCACGTCGTCCACGGCGAGGTTGTCGCCGGGGCCTGCGTTGACTTTGGACACGACACCCTTCTTCTCGGCGCGTAGGATGTTTTCCATCTTCATCGCCTCAACAGTGCACAGCGCCTGACCTTCCTGCACTTCCTGGCCCACTTCGACATCGATCTTCACGATCAGGCCGGGCATCGGGCAGAGCAGCATTTTCGAAGTATCCGGCGGCAGCTTTTCGGGCATCATACGCGCCAGCTCGGCCTGACGTGTCGTCCGGACATGGACCTTGAGGTCTGCACCCCGGTTGCGAATACGGAATCCGCCCGAGATTTTTCCGACTTTCAGAACCAGCGGGCTGCCATCGACGTCCAGCACCGCCAAGTGATCGCCCGGCGTCCAGTCCGAAGTGACCCGCATGGTGGTACCGTCCGAGAACGTCACGGTTGACCCATCGCGATCCGCATCAATCTCAACTGCATATTCCTGCCCTTGCAGAGTGACGACCCAATCAGAGCCGACCTTGCGTTCGTGATTGTCCATCCGACCAGAAACGCGGGTGCGGCGAATCTCGGCCACGCGGTGCATCGCAGCACAGGAGGCGGCTATGCGGCGCAAGTCGGCCTCGGGCAGTTCAACGCCTTCGAACCCGTCGGGATATTCCTCAGCGATAAAGGCCGTGGTCATGTCACCGCTGACGAATTTCGGATGGTCCATCACAGCCGACAGGAACGGCAGGTTGTGGCCAATGCCTTCGACCTCAAAGCTGTCCAGCGCTACGCGCATCGCCTCGATCGCCGCCTCGCGGGTCGGGGCCCAGGTGCACAGTTTGGCGATCATCGGGTCATAGTACATGCTGATCTCGCCGCCTTCGTAGACGCCGGTGTCGTTGCGCACGGCGGCTTCACCTTCGGGCGCTTCACCTTGCCATTTATCGTTCACCAACAGCGGACCAGAGGCAATCTCTTGCGGAGGACGATAGCGGGTCAGACGACCAATCGACGGCAGGAAGCCACGATACGGATCTTCGGCATACAGGCGGTTTTCGATGGCCCAGCCGGTCAGGGTCACGTCGTCCTGTGTGATTGACAGCTTTTCACCCGCCGCCACTCGGATCATCTGCTCAACCAGATCGACGCCGGTGATCAGTTCGGTGACCGGGTGTTCCACCTGAAGACGCGTGTTCATTTCCAGGAAGTAGAAGTTCTTTTCACCATCGACGATGAATTCAACCGTACCGGCGCTGGCATAGTCCACGGCCTTGGCCAGTGCCACGGCCTGCTCGCCCATCGCCTTACGGGTCGCTTCGTCCAGGAAAGGTGACGGTGCTTCTTCGACCACTTTCTGGTTCCGACGCTGGATCGAGCATTCACGCTCGCCCAGATAGATGCCGTTACCGTGGCTGTCGCATAGAACCTGAATCTCGATGTGACGCGGCTGGGTCACGAATTTTTCGATAAAGATCCGGTCATCACCAAACGAATTCGCGGCCTCGTTTTTGGACGACTGGAAGCCCTCGCGCGCCTCTTCATCATTCCACGCGATCCGCATGCCCTTTCCGCCTCCGCCGGCACTGGCCTTGATCATGACCGGGTAGCCGACTTCGTTGGAAATCTTGACGGCTTCTTCTGCGTCTTCGATCAGCCCCATGTAACCGGGAACGGTGGAAACACCGGCTTCTTGTGCGATCTTCTTCGAGGTGATCTTGTCGCCCATGCTTTCGATTGCCCGAACCGGTGGACCAACAAATGCAACGCCTTCGGCCTCAAGCGCCTCGGCGAATTTCGAGTTTTCCGACAGGAATCCATAACCAGGATGCACCGCCTGGGCCCCACTCTGGCGAATGGCATCCATGACCTTGTCGATCACGATATAGGACTGGTTCGCAGGCGGAGGGCCGATATGCACCGATTTATCCGCCATCGAAACATGCAAGGCGTTCTTGTCTGCGTCCGAATAAATGGCAACGGTGCCGATACCCATCTTGCGGGCTGTCTTGATGACCCGGCAGGCGATCTCGCCCCGGTTGGCGATCAGGATCTTGTTAAACATGGAACGTCCTTTGTCTTGATGTTCTGAGAACGCAAAACGCCGCCGCAGGGAACGTTCCCCACGACGGCGTGATGCGCGATGACGGTCGGGGCGACGCGCGCCCCGGAAAACCCGGTATTACCTACAGTTGTTTTGTGTCTTGCAGTACAAGACATTGCCTGCCGCGCCGACAACGGCACCGAACAACGGGTCCGCGCTGACGACAGCTGCTCCGACCGCACCTGCGCCGCCGCCAAGCAGCGCTTGTTCGCCCGTCGTGTCGCCACAGGCGGCAAGACCTGCACAGGTCGCCATTGCAAGAACGAGTTTCGAGATTCGCATGATATCTGCCCCTTTTGGATTCTTGATGCGTTCCGGGGCAGATGTCCGGTTTCGACCTTGTTATTCAATAACAGGCCGTCCTGAACAGAGATTTGCGCAGATTTGTGCCGCTTTACGCTTGGATGTTGCGCAAAGAAAAACGCGGGCAGGACTTTGTGAACATCACAAGCCTGCCCGCGGAAGGAAGGGGTACGGAATAGTAGGTGCTTGTGCGACGCAGGCAAAGTAGAGCCGCACGGCTTAGTCAGGTTGCTTGGCACAATCAAATGCGTAAACAAAGTATTGTTTCCGGTCAGGATTCCGGCTGGAAATCGCCCATTGGGCGAATGCGCGCGCAGATTCGCGCCGAGATCGGATGCAGTTTTGGGGGTGAAACGCGAGGCCAATGCCGTCACGTTGCTGTTACTTTTCCTCAGCAATTGGTCTGTTTCTGCGCCTGCAACATCACGGGTTGCGAAAAAGGGCGCCTGAATTTGTCTTTTCAAACGCAAAGGGTTAACCGATCTGTTCACCTTAAGGTGAAAACGGCCCGATAATTTTGCACGTTTCCTTGAGAAACCAGGAAATTCCCATCCCGTTCTCGTGATTTCCCTCAAGTTCTCTTGCGTGGAACGGTACCCGTGCACACTCGCACACAAGGAAATATCCACATGATTGCAAAGAGAAAAACGGCGTTGCTGCTTGCCGTGTCCGCGCTTGGCATGTCCGGCGCGGCTGCTTTCGCCCAAGACGCCCAGACGCAAACGGAACTTGATGCCCTGCGTGCCCGTGTCGAAGCCCTCGAGGCCGCAAATCCCGGCGCTGGCACTGGCGATCTTCGAATCGGAAACACCACTCTTGATGTTTATGGGTACGTTAAGGCTGATTTCTTCTACGACACCGACTTTGAACTGGGCGATCTTGCCGATGCGACCCGAATTGGCGAGCCAGCAAACGCCACCAGCGGCACCTTTGGGGCCACCGTGCGCCAATCGCGCATCGGGCTTCGGACCAATACGCCGTCTGCCATCGGCGATATTGCGGGCCAGCTGGAACTGGACCTGTTCTCCGGCGGGACGGATGGGCCTGCTGAACTGCGCCTGCGCCACGCCAATATCCGTATTGGTGACAACTGGTTGATCGGTCAATTCTGGACCAACTTCCAGCCGTTGGACACCTATCCCACGACCGTTGAATTCAACGGCCCCGTTGGCATTCCTTTCGCTCGCGTCCCTCAGGTGCGCTATACGAACACGCTGGGCTCGAACACAACCTTTGCGGTGGCGATCGAGGAAAACGTTGGCGGCTCGGATTCGAATGACCCCGTCCTGACCGGCTCCATCGAATACAACAACGGTACCTACCTGGCCCGAGCCTCGGCTTTGTATGGTAAGGCCCAATCCAGCGCGGTCGAAGTGGATCAGACCGGCTATACCCTCTCGGCTGGCATCCGGCCCTGGCAAGGCGGTCTGTTTCAGGTCAACTATGTCGACGGCGAGGCTTTGGGCCCCTACCTGATCGCTGCCGGTGACGCCATCGTCAACGGACAGGCCAATGACGTGGATGGATTTACCGTGGAATTCCGCCAGGAACTGAGCCCCAAATGGAACGTCGGCATCGCTTATGGGCAAGAGAATTACGACCTGCCGACCTCGACCGGGACCCTGTCCTTTACCGAGGTTGAAACGATCCACGTGAACGCCTTTTACAAAGCGACCGACAATCTGACGCTTAGCGCCGAATACTTCTATGGTGAGCGGAACGATGCACCGACCGGACGCACCTTTGACAGCAACCGCATTCAGTTGGCGGCGCAGCTGAACTTCTGACCACAAACACCAACCCTGCCCCGACACGGGCAGGGTTTTGGGCCGGGAATGCCCCAAGGTGCTATGTGCGACAGCGGATTGCACGATCAGCGCACCCCGTCAAAAATTTCGGGGAAGGAAATCCGGCCCACATTCGGATCAATGACCAAAAGCGCGTCGTAACTAGCCGGATCAAACGGATCTTCGGCCGGAATGACTTCGCGTTCGAACAGCCAGCAAAGACGGCCAGCATCCAAATTGCCCCTCTCAAACGGTTGGTCGCCAAAATGCGCCCACAGGGCTTCCATAAAAGCCGCATCCGCGCGCTTATCCGCGGGTTTACGATCTCGAAACCGCTCGCGGCGGGTCAGGGGCGTCACGCCTTTGGGATTGGCCCGACGAATAATGAACTGAAAGTCAGTTCCCGGCAGGCGCCCGGGAAATCCGCGATGTTTCAGCATGGTTCCACCTCAGTTGCACAAGGGGTCATGGGGATCAGATATTCACATCCGTCACAGGATGATGTCATGGTGCGCACCTCCAAAGCCGCGTAGCTGTTCAGAAATGCCCTGACGGGATGAATAGCGCGATTCATGGTCAAAGCCCCTCCCAGATACACCGGGACTGTTCCAGCCGGTAGGCTTCAAAGAACTGCGTGGCATCAGGGGATGTACGGCCGAATTCGATGGGCCGGTCAGACAGGGAAATGACCACCCGGGCAGCGTCCAGTTCGTATTTAGCCACATAAGTAACCGCAAGCGTCTGGCACAGATGTTCCATGTCGACCGAGGCGATATCGTACCCGATCCGGCCAATGTCCGAACCGATCTTGGGCGCAATAAAGCGAAACCGCACCCAAAGCTCACCGGGGTTATTGTCCAGCAGAACGTCGCTCAGGTGCACTGGCTGTCCGGACGGGACCGGCAACAGGTTTTCGGAATCAGCCAGAACTGGGACCGCAAAAACCGACAGTACAACAGCTAAGGCGCGATCCCGGACCCGCCACAGGCGAGCTCCTCTCTCCGGGATCGCGCGCGCCTGGCTTTCGGCCCGCGCTGTTCTATGTCTTATTGGGCAACTCATTAGCAGTTGTGGCCTCAAAGTCAATTTTGCACCCAAGTAATCTGCCCTGACCGTTTGTCCGAGACGCTGTCCAAACCGTTTTGGCCGGGCAGATTTCCTGGCATATCCCCTCAAAGAGGGATGTTGTCGTGCTTTTTCCACGGGTTTTTCACGTGCTTGTTCCGCAAGCTGGCAAAGGCCCGCGAAACGCGACGGCGGGTCGATTGAGGCATGATCACCTCATCGATAAAGCCACGCTCAGCCGCGACAAACGGGTTCGCAAACCTGTCCTCATAATCCTGCGTGTGCTGCACAATTTTCTCGGCATCGCCCAGATCGGCACGGTGAATGATCTCGGTCGCGCCCTTTGCGCCCATCACCGCGATTTCGGCTGTAGGCCAGGCATAGTTGAAGTCACCGCGCAGGTGCTTGGACGCCATAACATCATAGGCACCACCATAAGCCTTACGGGTGATGACGGTAACTTTTGGCACCGTGGCTTCACCGTAGGCAAACAACAGCTTGGCGCCGTGCTTGATCACTCCGCCATATTCCTGTGACGTCCCCGGCAGGAATCCAGGTACATCCACCAGCGTCAGGATCGGAATTTCGAAGCAATCGCAGAACCGCACAAACCGCGCGGCCTTGCGCGAGCTGTCGATGTCCAGACAACCGGCCAAAATCATCGGCTGATTGGCTACAACGCCCACTGTCTGCCCTTCAAGCCGGATGAACCCAGTGATGATGTTTTTGGCAAAATCCTCCTGAATTTCGTAGAAATCACCCTCATCCGCCACTTTGGTGATGAGTTCCTTCATGTCGTACGGCGTATTAGGGTTGTCGGGGATCAATGTATCCAGCGAGGTTTCCAGACGGTCGGGTTCGTCAAAGAACGGGCGCACAGGCGGCTTTTCGCGGTTGTTGAGCGGCAGGAAATCAACCAAACGCCGCACCTCGGCCAGTGCTTCAACGTCGTTCTCAAACGCTCCGTCAGCAACCGAGGATTTCTTGGTATGGGTCGACGCCCCACCCAGTTCCTCGGCGGTAACCACTTCGTTTGTGACCGTCTTGACCACGTCGGGGCCGGTCACAAACATGTACGAGGTGTCTTTGACCATGAAGATAAAGTCTGTCATCGCCGGGCTGTAGACTGCGCCACCAGCACAGGGCCCCATGATCACGCTAATCTGCGGAACCACGCCTGACGCCATGATGTTGCGCTGGAACACCTCGGCATAACCAGCCAGCGACGCCACGCCTTCCTGAATTCGCGCCCCGCCCGAGTCGTTAATGCCAATCACCGGTGCACCGTTCTGAACGGCCATATCCATGATCTTGCAGATCTTCTGAGCATGGGTTTCCGAAAGCGAGCCGCCAAAGACTGTAAAGTCCTGGCTGAACACATAAACCATGCGACCATTGATCGTACCCCAGCCAGTAACGACACCGTCACCCGCTGGCCTTTGCTTCTCCATCCCGAAATCGGTGCACCGATGGCTGACAAACATGTCAAATTCTTCAAAGCTGCCTTCATCCAGCAACAGTTCAACCCGTTCGCGCGCAGTCAGTTTGCCGCGCGAGTGCTGTGCGTCGATGCGCTTTTGTCCACCACCCAGCCGCGCGTTGTCGCGACGGTCTTCAAGTTCGGAAAGGATGTCTTTCATAACGATGATCCCCTGTAAAATCTGGCCGGACACTATACGCAGATGCCGCGAGACCAAAGTATCTTTCGGCAAATTTGCAAATCTTATCCAATCATCTTGGTGAATATTGTAAATTTGCTAATTTTGACTCTCAAAACGCATGATGGATGGCATTCCTATCCGTGGTGATTATACACGTGAACCATGCAGTTTAGTTCTTCGTCGGCGCATCGCTCGCCTCCAAAAATTACCACGCTGGTTTTGCTGTCCGGATTGTCCGCGCTCAGCCTCAATCTGTTTTTGCCAAGCTTGCCCAATATGGCCCTGCACTTTCAGGCCGACTACAAGGTCATGCAACTGTCGATCGCACTGTATTTGCTGGTCAATGCAGTGCTTCAGATCCTGATTGGACCAATTGCCGACAAGGCAGGGCGCCGCCCCGTTCTACTTTGGGGGTTGGCTCTTTTTTTAGTTGCTACGCTTGGGTGCATCTATGCCCCCAACATTCAGGTCTTTCTTGTCTTCCGGATGTGTCAGGCCATCATCGTGGTCGGGATGGTTCTCAGCCGTGCGGCGGTTCGCGACCTTTATGATCAGGACCAGGCCGCATCGATGATCGGTTACGTCACGATGGGCATGGCCATCGTTCCTATGATCGGACCCGCGATCGGCGGCCTGCTAGAGGAGAGCTTTGGCTGGAAAGCCAACTTCTGGCTGCCCTTTGCTCTTGGCGTCATGACACTGATATTAACTTATTCAGATTTTGGCGAAACCTCAGCCAAGAGCGGCAAAACACTGGTTCAACAATTCCGGGAATACCCCGAACTGCTGGGTTCCCCGCGATTCTGGGGCTATTCGCTGTCATCAGCACTGTCGTCTGGTGCCTTCTTTGCCTATCTGGGCGGCGCTCCCTTTATCGGCACCGAACTATTCGGCCTCAGCGCCGCCGAGGTCGGCATCTACTTTGGCGCCCCAGCCGTTGGGTACTTTTTTGGTAACTTCTTCAGCGGTCGCTATTCCGTTCACTTCGGCGTCAATCGAATGGTACTTTGGGGCTGCTGGCTGAACGCAGCAGGCGTTGCAATGTCCGCCATCTTGTTTCTGACCGGTTTCGGAACGGCGCTCAGCTTTTTCGGCTTCATGACTTTTGTCGGCATTGGAAACGGCATGACGATTCCCAACGCAACTTCCGGCGCGCTTTCGGTGCGACCGCATCTGGCCGCCACTGCATCCGGGCTGAGTGGCGCCATCATGTTGGGCGGCGGTGCGGGCCTCAGCGCGCTTGCAGGAGCCTTGCTAACCCACGAAACCGGTGCAATGCCCCTGCTCTGGCTAATGCTGGCAACTTCGGTCCTTGCGGTCTGTGCAATTTTGTCCGTCATTCGACGCGAACGGAAATTGGGCCTTTGAATGGCTTGCCTATGACGGTTTGCAAAGTTAGCTTGCCGAATTAGGAAAGTTGCAAAGGCCCAACATGGCGACTCAGAAACTCTATGCAGGTGCAAAGCTACGCGAAATGCGTACGCGTTTGTCACTGACCCAAAAGGAATTTGCCGCCAAACTGGGTGTTTCCCTGCCCTATCTGAACCAGATGGAGAACAACAACCGTCCGATTTCGACTACGGTCGTTCTGGCGCTGGCGCAAGAATTCGGAATGGATGTCACCGAGTTGAGCACCGGCGACAGTGAACGCCTGGTCTCGGACATGCGCGAGGCATTGGCCGATCCGGTCTTTGACGACGCTGTTCCGCCACTCGCCGATCTCCGCCTGACGGCTTCAAACGCACCCGCTCTGGCACGAGCCTTCATTGCCCTGCACCGCACCTATCGTCAGACGCATGAACGCCTGGCCTCCCTTGACGAAGCATTGGGGCGCGAAGACGCGCAAATCCAGGCCAGCCCATGGGAGGAAGTGCGAGACTTCTTCCACTATTGCGACAACTATATCGACGCGATGGACCGCGCAGCTGAACGATTTGCCGGGCGCGCCGAGGATGCCGGTGGCATACGCGCTGCAGCCTTGGACAGCCTCGCGGAGCGCGGCATCCGGGTCCAATTCCCGGACATCGATGAAACCCGAAAGTACGACCCAGAAAACAAAACACTGCAGCTTTCGTCCAGAACCGCACCACAAACTCAGGTGTTTCAGTTGTTGTTGCAGGTTGCACTGATCAGTCAGGACAAACTTCTTGAAGCAACGCTAGATTTTGCCAAATTTCACAGCGATGAGGCCCGTGCCATTGCCAAGATCGGGCTGGCAAATTACTTCGCCGGCGCATCACTGATGCCTTATGCCAAATTTCTGGCCACAGCACAGGAATATCGTCACGACCTTGAACTGCTTAGCAACCGGTTTGGCGCATCGATCGAACAGGTGGCGCACAGGTTGTCGACCCTGCAACGCCCTGGCGCAAAAGGCATTCCTTTTTTTTTCGTTCGCGTTGATCAGGCCGGAACGATCACCAAAAGACACTCGGCCACACGCCTGCAATTTGCCCGGTTCGGCGGCGCCTGCCCCCTATGGAACGTCCACCGCGCTTTCGAAACGCCCGGCCACTTCCTGCGGCAGCTGGCAGAAACACCCGATGGTGTTCAGTATATCTCTTTGGCTCGGGACGTGTCGAAATCAGGCGGCTCATACGGCGCACCTGTCCGTCGCTATGCCATTGCCCTAGGGTGCGAGGTGCGCCACGCCGAGGCGCTGGTTTATGCCGACAATCTGGATTTCAACAACGCCAGCGCCTACGAACCAATTGGCATATCCTGCCGCATCTGCGAGCGGCCGAATTGTCATCAGCGATCGGTCCCGCCTTTGGAAAGACGTCTGACAATCGACGCCCATACCCGCGGCACCTTGCCCTATGAAGTCACCTGATCTTCACCTGACCTAAAATAATCCGGGGGAGCCGAGGCGTGCCGCGACGGGGGCAGAGCCCCCGCCATTTCTCAGGACTTGGACAAGATTGCCCAGATCTCGTCTTTCAGAACCGCACGTCTTTTACGCAGATCTGTCTCAGCGATATCATCCATCGGTTCGACATTGGTTTCGGCACGATGAACCTCGCGGTTGATCTCATGATACTCGTCCGCCAGCCGTGAAAAATGAGCGTCCGTTTGCTTAAGCTGGCTCATCAGCTCAACCTTGTCCGGAAACTCTTCGGCCAGTTCGTGCGGGGTGTGGGACATTCCTGTTCGCTCCTGAAAATATGTCGTTACGATTCAAGTCTATTCGTCCCGGCCCCGTCAAGCTTTGACGCGGATCAAATCATGCCGTCTTTCACCGTTGGGCAACAGCCCATTGCGGGTGAATCCAAGGGCGGTCATTGGCAGAAGGCAAAGCTTCCTTGCCCAACAGATGGTCGGACATCTTCTCACCCACCATGATCGACGGCGCGTTCAGATTGCCATTGGTGATCTGCGGAAAGATCGAGCTGTCGGCAACACGCAAGCCATCCACACCAATCACGCGTCCCTGCGGATCGACCACAGCATTTCTATCATCCGCCCGGCCCATACGGCAGGTTCCACAGGGGTGATAAGCACTTTCAGCATGTTCGGCGATAAAGGCATTAAGCGCTTCGTCAGACTGCACATCTGCACCCGGTTGGATTTCTTTACCGGAATAAGGTTTGAACGCATCCTGTCCGAAAATCTCACGCGTCAGGCGAATACAGGTGCGAAAATCTGCCCAATCCTCTTCATGGCTCATGTAGTTGAATCGGATCACTGGCCTGTCTTCGACATTGGCTGACCGCAGCGTCACCGCCCCGCGCGACGGCGAGCGCATCGGTCCGACATGCGCCTGGAACCCATGACCTTCGGCCGCCGCCTGGCCATCATAGCGAACGGCAATTGGCAGGAAGTGATATTGAATATCCGGGTATTCCACGCCCGGTTTGGACCGAATGAAAGCCGCACTTTCGAATTGGTTGGATGCACCCAGACCGGTTTTTGTGAACAGCCACTGCGCCCCGATCAGACCTTTGCTGATCAGATTCCAGTGTTTGTACAGCGTGATCGGCTGTAGGGATGCCTGCTGGATGTAAAGCTCCAGATGGTCCTGAAGGTTCGCACCCACACCCGGGCGATCCGCCACGGTGTCGATCCCATGCTCGGCCAGATGCGCTGCCGGACCGATGCCTGACAACATCAGCAGCTTGGGAGAGTTGATGGAGGACGCGGCAAGAACCACCTC
Source organism: Ruegeria sp. CDSA033 (assembly GCF_059612305.1). Classification (NCBI taxonomy): domain Bacteria; kingdom Pseudomonadati; phylum Pseudomonadota; class Alphaproteobacteria; order Rhodobacterales; family Roseobacteraceae; genus Ruegeria; species Ruegeria sp. CDSA033. Next base: position 115,669 of record NZ_JBXWQI010000002.1, read on the forward strand.
GCGCCGGGCGCGGATGACCTCAGTCTTGCCACCTCGGATCAATTCGACCCCGGTTGCGCGGCCGTTTTCAATGACCACTTTTGAGGCCAGTCCGCGCACGATATCGCAGTTATCGCGCTTGAGCGCAGGTTTCAGATACGCATTTGCCGCCGACCAACGCCGTCCTTTCCAGACGGTTTGCTCCATCGGGCCGAAGCCTTCCTGCTTTTCACCGTTATAGTCGCCGGTAACTTCGTATCCCGCCTGCTGACCCGCATCGACGAAAGCCTGAAACAGAGGGTTCTCGCGCGGTCCGCGCGAGACATGCAGCGGACCATCGGTGCCGCGCCATGTCGGATCACCACCATGTCCACCGTCATGCCAGGTTTCCATGCGCTTATAATAGGGCAGCACATCCGCATAGGACCAGCCATCGGCACCCATCTCGGCCCAGGTGTCAAAATCGCGCGCGTGGCCACGTACGTAAACCATGCCGTTGATCGATGACGATCCACCGATCACCTTGCCGCGCGGGCAGGCCAGTTCGCGGTTATTCAGGTGCGGCTCGGGCTCGGACTTGTAACCCCAGTCATACATCGGCATGTTCATCGGATAGCTCAGCGCCGCTGGCATCTGGATGAACGGTCCGGCATCGGTGCCACCATGCTCGATCACCAGAACCGAGGCCCCCGCCTCGCTCAGGCGATATGCCATCGCGCAACCTGCGGATCCTGCGCCGACGATGACGAAATCTGCTTCCATTTTCAGGTCTCCATATCCTGCCGAACTGCGTTTTGAACCGTTCGGCAGGAGTATTTTCAAAAAGGTGAAGAGGTTACTCGCCGCGTGGGTAGCGGGCGTTTTCCTCGACGACATTCAGATCCATGTGATTGCGCATGTAGCGCTCGGATGCCTTCTGCAGTGGCTGGTAATCCCATGGGTAATACCCGCCCTGCCGCAGCGCCTCGTAAACAACCCATCGGCGCGCCTGGCTGGCACGGACATCCGCGTCGAATTGATCCAAGTCCCAACGCGCCTGAGATTTCGCGCGCAGAGTTTCAAGCGTGCCTGCTTGTTCGGGGTTTTCCGCGAGGTTTTCCAACTCATGCGGGTCAGCCTCAAGATCGTACAGCTGATCTGGGTCCAATGCGCAGCGATTGTATTTCCACTTACCGTAGCGCAGCGAAACCAGCGGCGCATACGAGCCTTCGGCCGCGTATTCCATCTTCACCGGAGCAGTCCGTTCGGTGCCATTGGCCAGTGGCACAAGGTCTTCGCCATCGGTCCACGGCGCGATCTCGGCCATGTCTACACCCGCCAGTGCGCCAAGGGTTGGCGTGACGTCGATTGTCGAAACCGGTGTGTCGATACGGCCTGCCGGCATATCCGGCGCGGCAATCATCAACGGCACACGTGCCGACCCCTCGTAGAAGTTCATTTTGAACCACAGGCCCCGTTCTCCCAGCATGTCGCCGTGATCAGAGACAAACATGATGATCGCCTCTTGCCGGGTTGTTTCCAGCACCTCTAGGATTTCACCGATCTTGTCGTCCAGATATGAGATATTGGAAAAATACGCGCGGCGCGACTTGCGGATGTCTTCTTCTGTGATGTCGAAGCTGCGCCAATCATTGGCATCAAAGATGCGCTTTGAGTGCGGGTCCTGATTGTCATAACCAATGTCCGCAATCTCGGGCTGCAGGTGCTCGCAGTCTTCGTACAGATCCCAATACTTGCGGCGCGCCACGTAAGGGTCGTGCGGGTGGGTAAAGCTGACGGTCACGCACCACGGGCGGTCATCCTTGCCGCGCGCCAGATCATAAAGCTTGGCCTTGGCGTTGTAGGCGACCTCGTCGTCATACTCCATCTGGTTGGAAATCTCGGCCACGCCTGCGCCCGTCACCGAGCCCATATTGTGGTACCACCAGTCAATCCGTTCACCGGGCTTGCGGTAATCCGGCGTCCAGCCAAAATCAGCCGGGTAGATATCGGTTGTCAGGCGGTCCTCAAACCCGTGCATCTGATCTGGGCCGACAAAGTGCATTTTGCCGGACAGGCAGGTGTAGTAGCCCGCACGGCGCAGATGGTGCGCATAGGTTGGGATGTCGCTGCGGAATTCTGCGGCGTTGTCATAAACACCCGTGCGCGAAGGCAGCTGACCGGACATGAAGCTGGCCCGCCCTGGCGCGCAAAGCGGCGAAGCCGTATAAGCATTGGCAAACCGGCTCGATCGCTCAGCCAGCTTCTTCAGGTTCGGAGCGTGAAGCCAGTCAGCGGGACCGTCTGGAAAGAGGGTCCCGTTAAGCTGATCCACCATCAGGATCAGAATGTTCGGTTTTGTCATTTTTCAGCCTCGAGCAGAGTGTTGAGGACACGCATCGCGTGATTGACCGCCAACTGCGGTTCTTCCGGCGCGCTAAGTGCGGCGCGGATATACAGCCCATCGATCAGGGCGATCATGTTTTCGGCCGCTTCAGCCGGATCGCTAAGCAGCGGGCGCAGAGCATGGGTTAGGTTCGACCGGATGCGCGCCTGATAGATTTGCCACAGGCGCAAGGCGTCATCATTCGTTTGGGCCAACACGTAAAACGTCATCCACGCAGCGATGACATCCGGTGTGAAACACGATGGTGCAAAACAGGCCCGAATAATGGCCTGCGCACGCTCCCGCGGGACAGCATTCTTCAGCTCCTGCCTAGCCTCGTCGGCAAAGTCCGACAGGATGCGGCGCATGGCGGCCAGAAATATCTGATCTTTGCCACCGAAATAATGATGCGCCAGCGCGCTGGACATGCCTGCCCGTTTGGCAATCTGGCTGACCGTTACATCAAGGGATTTCTTCGACCCGAGCTCGGCAATTGTTGCCTTGACGATCGCGTCACGGCGGATTGGCTCCATTCCGAGTTTCGGCATCGCTATCCCCTCATTGCGTATTTGAGAAAACGCTAAGGGGTTTTTATTGACTCGCCAATCAATAACGTTTCATGCGACCGCCAACGGTCAGAGTTTGGGTGCGATACTGGGGGTCGTCAAGCTGCTGCGGTTCAAAACCGCTTCGCGCCAGGCAATGAAACTGACCGCCAACAGAATCACCGTACCACCCGCGACAACCCAAATGTCGATGCTTTCGTTGAAGACCAGCGCGCCCAACAGGGTGGCCCAGATCAGCTGCAGGAACGTAACCGGCTGTGTGACCGCAACCGGGGCCGCCTTAAGTGCGATCGTCATGAAATAGTGGCCCGCCGTGGCAAAACTGGCCACCAGAAACAGCACTCCAAGGTCGCGCAAGCTGGGCGTGGTCCAAACTGCAATCGCAAAGGGGATCAAGGCTATGGTCACCCAGATCGACATATGCGCCACAACGACCGACGGCGGCAGATCACGCACAAGCACTTTGGCGATCAGATAAGATCCGCCCAAGGTCAGGGCCGTGCCTAGCATGGTGATATGACCCAGGGAAATCTCACGAAAACCCGGCCTTAGGATGATCAGAACGCCAACCAGTGCCACGCCAATCGCGGCGATCCGACGGATGGCCAGCTTCTCGCCCAGAAACAACGCGGCCCCCAACGTGACATAGACCGGCGTCATGTAGTTCATCGCCGTAACCTCAGCCAATGGGATCTGGGTCATTGAGAAGAACCACAGCATCACTGCAAATGCGTGGACGACACCGCGTGTCCCCAGCAATACGATGTGGCTGCGTGTAAGGTGGGTTTTCAACACCAGGCGCAACGCTGGCAACAGAAAGATCAAGCCGAAGGCAAAGCGTAGGAACGCAGCCTGCGTAGGGTCCATCGTGGAGCCCAGCGACTTTACCAACGCGGTCATGACCACAAACGACAAGCCTGCCGAAAACATCCAGAGCATGCCAGCCACGGGGCGGTGTTGGGCGGTTAAAGTTGACATGTTAACGGTTGAACACCGAATACTTGGTAGAGGCAACCCGTCACATCAATACGAGCTTTGCAGCAATTGCCAGCATGACCACGCCGATTATTAAATCCAGCACCTGCCACGCCCGTGGTCTTGTGAAAATCGGGGACAGCATCCCTGCCCCGTAGCCCAGCGAAAAGAAGAACACAAAGCTGGACGTCATTGCCCCAAGCGCAAAGGCCAGCCGATCCTCATACTGCGCCGAGATTGACCCAATCAGCACAACTGTATCCAGATAGACATGCGGATTCAGCCATGTGAACGCAAGAACGGTCAGCAGAACAGATTTCAGGCTGACCCGCTTACCCTCGCCGATCTCCATCACCGCTCCGCCGCGCCAGGCCGAACTCAGGCTGCGCAAACCGTACCATATCAGGAAGATCGCCCCGCCATATCGCATGACGGTCTCGAACCAGGGCAACGCGTGCGCCAATGTTCCGAAACCCGCAACGCCCGCGGCTATGAGAATGGCATCAGAAACCGCGCAAGTCAGGCACAGTGGGAATACGTGCTCGCGCCGCAATCCCTGACGCAGAACAAAGGCGTTTTGCGCGCCAATGGCGAGGATCAGGCTGAAACCAAGCACAAAGCCTGCGATCAAGGATGTGGACATGAAACCTCCGATAGTCTGAGGCGTTGACTACTTGCTTACCGAACATCTATCAAATTAAAGATACTGACCTGAATTAAGTCTGTCTAATGCTACTGGATCCAAACCACCTGACTGCGCTGTCTGCCATCCTGCGTCATGGCAGTTTTGACGCGGCCGCCTCAGAACTTGCGGTTACGCCTTCCGCGGTTTCACAGCGGATCAAAGCGCTGGAAGACCTTGTCGGCGCAACCCTGATCAATCGGGGAACGCCCTGCACGGGTACTCCGATGGGTTTGCGCATCGCTCAACACGCCGAGGACATCGGGTTACTTGAGACGCATCTGGCCCGCGAACTGACGCTTGATCAAACCAACGGCCCCGCGCGTGTGCGCGTCGCCGTGCCAGCCGACGTCCTGGCGACGTGGTTCATCAATGTCATGTCTCAGGTTGACGGCCTGCTGTTCGATCTGGTCGTTGACGATCAGGATCATTCGGCGGAATGGCTGAGGCGCGGAGAGGTCAGCGCCGCCATAACGGTCGGAGGTGATACAGTCCCAGGCAGCGACGCCGTCGCCCTTGGCGCCCTGCGGTACATCCCCACGGCCAGCCCCGATTTCATGCGCAAATGGTTCGCGGACGGTGTAAATGTCGAGACGTTGTCCCGCGCCACCTGTTTGACATTCAACCGCAAGGATGGGCTGCAAAAAGCCTGGATTACCCGGCAGACAGGTCAACGGCTATCACCCCCTTCGCATTTCCTGCCGTCCTCTCAGGGATTTGTAGAAGCGGCCATTGCGGGGATTGGTTGGGGAATGAATCCGGAAAACCTTGCGCTCTCAGCGCTGGAAGACGGCCGGTTATGCCCTTTGGTACCGGGCGCGCATCTTGACGTAGGGCTGACCTGGCAGGTGGGTCGTGTGCTATCCACGGCGTTGGCCCCGCTGACTGACGCAGTCAAACGCGCCGCCAATGGTGCCCTGCTTCCTGCTGACACGGCAGATTAGGACTGAACCGCTTTTTTCTCGCTGGGAATAACAACACGGTAACAGGCGACCGCCGCGAAAACGCTTGTGGCGACGATGAAGGCGATTGCCCAGGCGACCTCGTGCAAATGCGCAACGCCTGCCAACGCGGCCGAGAGCAATACGCCAGAGATCCGGCAAATGCTCTTGATCGCTGCGGCACCTTTGACCCTCTGATCTTTTGGGGCAACGTCCAGGAAGTACAGCTTGCGGGCACTGCTGATCCCTGTCACCGCAACAGTGACAACGAACAAGGCAATGGCGTGTAAGTGAACGTCATGGTCCATGCCCAGAAAGTGCACGGACAAAAGCGCACCGCCCGTCAGTGCCACCATCAGGTTCCCGGTGACCATCACGGCGCGATGCGATTTCATGTTCACCAATTGCCACAGTGGGGCAGATACAAGATACCCCGACGCCGACGACACGATCATCGCCGTCAGCCCTCTGGCCGAATCGTGGTGCGCTTCGGCTGCGATCAGCGCAAAGAACGGTACGGACAGGGATACGACAACAAGCGGCATGCGCATGATCATGTAACGGCGGAACCAGTGCTGATCGAACATTGCAGCGATATCGGTGAAGTTATCCAGGAACTTTCGCTTCTTGACCCGTTGCGCGCCCTGTTCCTGGGTGGGACCGGCGGTTTCGGACATCATTAGAATCGACAGGCCGGATAGGACAAAGAATGTTACCGAAACGGCGATGACTGCGGAATGGCGCGAAAACGGTGGGTTTTCTTTGGTGATCTCGTGAACCAGCAACGCCAATCCGATTGCGCCCAATCCACCCACCCCCAGCTGCAGATAATGCATGATCATCCGCGATTTGGAGCGCACCTGATCGCCCAGCAGATCGGTATACATCAGCGACTGAATTTCTTCGATCAAACCGATCATGAAAAATGCCGCGACAAAAGCCACACCTATGACCGGAACAACACCTGTTGAGGCCACCAACAAAGCCAAAATCAGGCAGGCACCGATTGCGACCTCAGTCATCGCGATTGCACGTTTCTTGCGGTCACGCGCTGCGATGGGATACGCGAGGAAAACATCCGAGATCATGCTGCCAACCATCCGCACCGACACCAGCGCGCCGGCTATGTACATCGGAAGCTCAAGCGACACGGCCAGAAATGGCAAGACCACGGATGGGCTGCCTAGGGTCCACGCCACCTGAGACAGAATGCTTTGCCCAGCCAGGACCGGAACGTTTCTTTTCGATGTGTCCAGTGACTTGTCAGTCATATGCGCGCTTGGGTTCCTCGGCTCGCAAAAGGGCGCGCCACTTGGGTTTGATCAATCCATGGTACTCAGTTCCACGCAACCGGCCAAGAACCCCCTGTGTCAAAAATGAAAACCCGGCCAAAGACCGGGTTTTTCGTGCTTTTCTTGCAATGCGGATCAGAGCTGAGCCATGACTTCGTCCGTGGCTTCGAAATTCGTCGTCACGCGTTGAACGTCATCGTCGTCTTCCAGCGCATCGACCAATTTCATCAGTTTTTGCATGTCTTCCAAACCCAGCTCGGTTGTCGTCGTGGGCTTCCAGATCAGCTTGGTGGAATCCGTTTCCCCCAGCGCAGCTTCAAGGGCGCTCGACACTTCGTTCAGGTCCGTATCGGCACACCAGATGATATGCCCTTCTTCCGAACTTTCGACATCTTCGGCACCAGCTTCGATTGCTGCTTCGAACACGGTGTCCGCGTCGCCGACGGAACCCGGATAAACCACTTCGCCCTTGCGTTCGAACATGAAGCCAACTGAACCGGTTTCGCCCAGGTTGCCGCCGTTCTTGGAAAAAGTCGAACGCACGGTCGAAGCTGTGCGATTGCGGTTGTCGGTCATCGTCTCGACGATCACCGCCACACCGTTCGGGCCATAGCCCTCATACCGGATTTCTTCGTATTCATCGCCTTCGCCCGCCGTCGATTTCTTGATCGCGCGGTCGATGACATCTTTTGGAACCGACTGTGACTTGGCCTCTTTCACGGCCAAACGCAGCCGTGGGTTTTTTTCAGGATCCGGGTCGCCCATCTTGGCAGCGACGGTGATCTCTTTCGACAGTTTGGAAAACAGTTTGGACCGCGCGGCGTCCTGACGCCCCTTGCGGTGCTGGATGTTGGCCCATTTGGAATGGCCTGCCATATTGCGTCCTCGTCATCGTGATTGCGTATTCGGCGCTCATATAGACGTTTGCGGGGCAAAGGATCAAGAGAGCGGCTTGCGACAGTCGCCGCGACAGGTATGGTGGCCGCATGACGACAGACCAGATTATTCTATTTTCCCTTTTCGCCGCTGTGTTTGGAATGCTGCTTTGGGGGAAGTTTCGATACGACCTTGTGGCCTTCACCGCGCTATTGATCGGAGTTACGCTGGGTGTTGTGCCGGTCGATGACGCCTTTGCCGGGTTCGGACACCCCGCCACGATCATCGTCGCTTTGGTCCTGGTTGTCTCGGCCGGGTTGGTGCGTTCGGGCGCTGTTTTCCTGATCACCCGGACGCTGGTCGATGCCTCGCGCGGGCTTGGCGCGCACATCGCGCTGATGGGCGGGATTGGCGCTGTTCTGTCAGCCTTTATGAACAACGTGGCCGCTCTGGCGCTGCTGATGCCGGTCGATATCCAAACTGCGCGCAAGGCCGGGCGGCCGGTCGGTCTGACCCTGATGCCGCTGAGCTTTGCCACTATTCTGGGCGGCATGGCCACGTTGATTGGAACACCCCCTAACATCATCATCGCCTCAATCCGGGCTGAGACATTGGGTGAACCGTTCCGAATGTTCGATTTCGCCCCCGTCGGTGGATTGGCAGCGATTGCCGGGCTGGCATTTGTCGCGCTGGTCGGATGGCGGTTGATTCCCAATCGCGGAACACAGGAAGAAGCCTCGGAAACCCTTGCCGAATACATCGCGGAACTGACAGTCCCGCCAGAGTCGCCGCAAATCGGAAAACGAGTCAGCGAACTTTATGAGGCCGCCGAGAAATCCGACGTGGCCATCATCGGCCTTATCCGGGATGGCAAACGGCGCTATGGCCGGTCGGCCCATGCGACCATCAAACCGGGCGACGCATTGGTGCTAGAGGCCCGCCCCGAGGCGCTGGACGAATTTCGCACTGCGCTGAACCTCGATTTCTCGGATACCCGCCGTCAGGAATTGCTGACCGCTGAGGGGGACGGTCTTGAAGTGATTGAGGTTGTTGTGCCGTTGAACGCGCGCGTCACTGGTCGCACCGCGCAAGGGTTGGGTCTGGCCTGGCGTCAAAGCACCGTTTTGATGGGGATTTCACGTCAGGGCCGCCGCATCACCGAACAGGTCCGCAAAACTCAGATTGAGGCGGGCGACATTCTGTTGCTGCTTTGCCCGCGTGACCGCAGTGCCGATGTAACCGAATGGCTGGGTTGTTTGCCGCTGGCTGAACGCGGTCTGAACGTCACCGCCAACGAAAAAGCGTGGCTTGCCATTGGCTTGTTTGGTGCAGCTGTTCTGGCGGCCAGCGTCGGGCTGATCTACCTGCCCATCGCTTTGGGGTTGGTCGTTGTCGCCTATGTTCTGACCAAGATCATGCCGATTGCCGATATCTACAATCATATCGAGTGGCCCGTTGTCGTTCTGCTGGGCTCGATGATCCCGCTAGGCAGCGCGTTGGAGACGTCCGGCGGTACAGAACTGATTGCGAATGCGTTGATTCAATTAACCGACGGGCTGCCGGCGTGGGCCATTCTGACCGTTTTGATGGTGGTCACCATGACCCTGTCAGACGTGCTGAACAACACGGCCACGGCCATTGTTGCGGCTCCGGTCGGTATCCAGATGGCCCGCACGCTTGAGGTTTCACCCGACCCTTTTCTGATGACCGTCGCCGTCGCAGCCTCGGCCGCGTTCCTGACACCGATTGGGCACAAGAACAATACGCTGGTTCTAGGACCCGGAGGGTATCAATTTGGCGACTATTGGCGCATGGGGCTGCCGCTGGAAATCCTGATCATTGCGGTTTCCGTTCCAGCCATCCTTGTGTTCTGGCCACTGTGACGGATAAAGGCCTTTCATGAAACGCTTTCTGATCCTGCAACTGCGCCCGGAAACCGATGCTTCGGATGCCGAATATACCTCGATTCTGAACAAAACGGGGCTGACTCCCGATCAGACCCATCGAATCCGTTTGGATTGTGAGGCTTTGCCCGACGATCTGGATGTCACGGATTATGCTGGGGTGATTGTTGGTGGTGGACCGGGATGCGTCAGTGACGACCCCGCAACCAAATCCGAAGCCGACGCGCGCATTGAAGGCGGCATCATGGGATTGATGCCGCAGATCATCGCGCAGGATCATCCCTTCATGGGCTGTTGTTATGGGCTGGGCATTCTGGCTGCCCATCTTGGCGGTGACGTCAGCAAAGAGAAATACGGTGAACCTGTCGGACCTTCGACCTGCCACCTGACTGCAGACGGAGCGCAAGACCCGCTAACGGCAGGGCTGGCCGGAACATTCGACGCCTTCGTGGGCCACAAAGAGGCCGTGCAGGCGCTGCCGAACGGGTGCATCCACCTGCTGGCCTCGGACCCCTGCCCGTTTCAGATGATCCGCTGGGGGCAGAATGTTTATGCCACGCAATTCCACCCCGAGGCGGACGCGCGCGATTTTGAACAGCGCATCAATATCTACAAGAACCACGGCTATTTTCCGCCCGAAGACGCCCAGCGCCTGATCGACATTTGTCACGCAGCGGAGGTCACGCAACCGGCCGAAATCCTCCGCAGATTTGCCGAACGCTATGGGTGACCCAACGGCGTTATTGCCTGATCCACGACCGCTCGCTTAGGGTGACCCGAACGGCTTTGGGAGGAGTTGTTCTTGGATCTTCTAATAAATGTCGGCCTGCCACTTTCGCTGGCCATTATCATGCTGTCTCTGGGCGTTGGGCTGGAAGTCGCCGATTTCCGCCGTGTCCTTAGCCGGCGCTATCCTTTCGCCATCGGTGCGTTGTGCCAGGTTGTGCTGCTGCCAGTCGCAGCCTTTGTCACGGTTACATTGTTTGCTTTGCCGCCCGAGATCGCTGTCGGCTTCATGATCCTCAGTTTTTGCCCCGGCGGTGTGACCAGCAACATCCTGTCGAAACTGGCCAAAGGTGATGTCGCCCTTTCGGTCAGTTTGACAGCCGTCATCAGCCTGCTTTCGATGGTTACCGTGCCCTTTCTTGCCGCCTGGTCAGTGAACTATTTCATGGGCGATGCGGCACCCGAGGTGTCCATCTCAGGGCTTGCCATCGCCATGTTCCTGATCACCACGCTACCCGTGGCGCTTGGCGTCACACTTCGCAGCTTTGCAACAGATTTTGCAAAGCGGATCGAGCCCGCGCTGTCCAAGCTTGCGACCGTTCTGTTCGTGCTGATCGTTGTGGCTGCTCTGGCTGGAAACTGGCAACTGTTTGTCGACAACCTCGGCGTCATGGGCGCTGGGTTGATTACATTGAACATCGCGCTTTTGCTGATCGGGCTAGGGCTGGCGCGTGCGGCAAAGCTGTCGTGGAACGAAAGCAAGACTGTTTCCATCGAAACCGGCATACAAAACTCGACACTTGGGATTACACTGGCTGCATTGATCACGGCGACGGAAAGCGGGTTCAGCCCGCTGGCCCTGCCGTCGGCGGTATACGGGATCACGATGTATGCCGTAGCACTGCCCTTCATCCTTTGGTTCCGCCGCCGCTGAAAGGACATGACATGACCAATAATACTGCCGATGCCATCGTCGTGGGGGCTGGGCTTGCCGGGTTGGCCGCAGCTGCCGAACTGGGCGACCGGGGCAAGAAGGTGATCGTGGTCGATCAGGAGCCCGCGCATTTCCTCGGTGGCCAGGCGTTTTGGAGTCTCGGCGGCCTATTCATGGTCGACACGCCGGAACAGCGGCGCATGGGGATCAAAGACAGCTATGATCTGGCACTGCGCGACTGGATGGGCAGCGCGCAGTTCGATCGTGACGAGGACGCATGGCCCAGGAAATGGGCCGAGGCCTATGTTGAATTTGCCGCCGGCGAGATGCGCCCTTGGCTGCATGACATGGGCCTGCGCTGGTTTCCGATTGTCGGCTGGGCCGAACGCGGTGGATCATATGCGGATGGTCACGGCAATTCTGTGCCCCGCTTTCATATCACCTGGGGCACCGGCCCCGGTGTTCTGGAACATTTCAAACGCCGAGTGCGTGACCATGTCAGCAACGGGTTGATCGAGCTTAAATTCCGCCATCAAGTCAGCCACATCATCATGCAGAACGGCGCTGCCAAAGGCGTCTCGGGCGAAGTTCTGGCAGACGACACCGCACCCCACGGCGCCAAGACCAACCGTGATGAGGTCGGCGAGTTCGAATTTTACGCCCCAGCCGTCATCGTCACGTCAGGTGGCATCGGAGGCAACTTTGAAATGGTGCGCAAAAGCTGGCCGCGCGACCGTCTGGGCGAGCCGCCAAAGGACATGGTCGCAGGCGTGCCATTCCACGTCGATGGACGCATGATTGGCATCAGCGAAAAGGCTGGCGGTCATGTGATCAACGGCGACCGGATGTGGCATTACACCGAAGGCGTGCGTAACTGGAATCCGATCTGGCCATCGCACGGTATTCGCATTCTGCCCGGCCCAAGCTCAATGTGGTTCGACGCCGAGGGAAACCGGTTGAAACCGCCATGCCTGCCGGGTTTTGATACGTTGGGGACGTTAAAGGAAATCCTGAAAACCGGTCATGAATACAGCTGGTTCGTTCTGACCCAGAAGGTAATCAAAAAAGAGTTCGCCCTGTCCGGGTCTGAACAGAACCCCGACATGACGGACGGTGGTTGGAAAGAAGTTCTGTTCCAACGCATTCTGACCGGGTCCAAGGCCACCGCTCCGGTCGAAGCATTCAAGGAACACGGCGAAGACTTCATCGTCGCCAATACCTTGACCGAGCTTGTTAACGGCATGAACCATCTGGGCGGAGGGCTGATCGATGAGGCGCATCTACGCGCCCAGATCGAGGCGCGCGATTCCCAGATCGACAACCCGTTCACCAAGGATGCGCAGATGGCCGCCATTCTGGCCGCGCGCAACTACCGTGGTGACAAGCTGATCCGGACGGCCAAGCCGCACAAGTTCCTTGATCCGGCCAATGGCCCGTTGATCGCTGTGAAACTGCACGTGCTGACGCGCAAGACGCTGGGTGGGCTTCAGACCAATCTGGACAGTCAGATGGTGGGCGCAGACGGTCAGGTCGTTCCCGGCCTGTTCGCAGCCGGAGAGGTCGCGGGTTTCGGTGGCGGTGGCTATCACGGCTATAACGCGCTCGAAGGTTCATTCCTGGGCGGCTGCATTTTCTCCGGCCGCAATGCAGGACGGTCAAGGGCCGTCGCGTGACGGCCCGTTAAGCCTTACTGTTCCCGGGCAAACTGAACGACGGATTGCCCGGCACTGTCCAGCAACACCAGCGTATCGCCTTTGAACGCATATGCTGTCGCCCCTTGTAGGGCTTTGAAAAATTGCCGCTCAACTTCATCCAGTGGGGGCGGACAGGCCATCAGGGTGGCAGCCATGTTGTCGGGGAATTCAATATTGTTGCCCGCAATCTCGGCTTGGCCGGAAAACCGGTTACATCCACCGCTGCCTGAGAACGCGCCATCCTTGGCGAATGAAAGCGCGGGGCGCCTTTCGGTCTCAAGTGCTGCGCCATTCAGGCCGGTTGCGGTCCAGTTGGTGTTCTCCAGCACGGCTGCCCCGGGCGGCTGTACTTTCACCAGCATCAGTTCGGTCGTGTTCCCGGCCCCATTGGTCAAAACAGGATAGGCAGTATCGGTTGTGAACAAAAGCTTGTCGCCCTGAAAGATCGAACCACGCACCACATAGCGCATCCCCTCTTGAATAAGGGCGTCGTCATAGCTCAGCTCGAATTGTGCTGGTACTCCGGTCAGCGCATATCGTTTTGCCGACAGGGTCACCGACGGTGCGTCCGCGCGCGAGACGTCCTGCAATTGCACGTAAAGCGTCGCATCCGGTGGTACGGCGATACGCTCGCGATATGCTGCAGTGCCTTCGATCGTTCCGCCGATGGCCGCGCTGCTCAGCATGGCTGATGTGGCCGCAACCGTAAGCGCAGTATATCCGGTCTTGAGCATTGGCGTGCTCCTTTTCGCAAAATCACTTATTCAAAACATTGTATGAGGTTTTGATTTTACAAGGACTTCGCCGGAAAACCAGCGGTTCCGTGCCGAACTCAAAGCGGCCAGATCAGAGGGATCAGCAGCGAAGCCAGCAAACCCACGGTCAGATTCAGCGGCACGCCAACTTTCAGAAAATCTGTGAACCTGTACCCACCGGGGCCGTAAACCATCATGTTGGTCTGATATCCGATCGGCGTCGCGAATGAGGCCGAGGCTGCAACCATGACCGCCACCACCAGAGGGCGCGGATCAACGCCCACTGCCTGCGCCAAACCAATGGCAATCGGCGTCACCACAACCGCCACTGCGTTATTCGACACCAGCTCTGTCAGCACAGAGGTCAGCAAGTATACCGCCCAGATGATCAGGAATGGTGGCAGGGCACCAAGACCCGGTGCCACGGCTTCGACAATTAAAGAAACTGCACCGGATTTATCCAAGGCCGCGCCTATGGCCAGCATTGAGAAGATGAGGGCGAGCAATCGTCCTTCGACAAAGGAAAACGCCTCATCCGCGTCGATGCAGCGCGTAATCAAAACTATCGCAACAGCAAGGATCGACAGTAGCAGGATCGGTGCAACACCCAGCGCCGCCAGCACAACGATCCCGGCCAGCGCCCCGATGGCAACCGGCGCGTGGCTGCGGCGGAATGCGCGGGCCGAAGGTTGGGTCACATCGACCATATCCATATCGGCCGCCAGTTTCCGGATATCTGCAGGTGAACCCTCCAGTAGCAGCGTGTCACCGACCCGCACGACCAGATCATCCAATTGCCGCCCGATATTCTGGTTTCTCCGATGCACCGCCAGCACATAGACGCCATAACGGCGGCGTAAACGCATCGCGCCCAACGTCCGCCCCACCATGCGGCAACCCGGAGTGATCAGCACCTCGACCGTTTTCGTCTCAACCGCCGAGACCTGATCGACACGCTTAAGCTCCCTATTGGTTTGCAGGCTCAGCAGTTCCGTCATCTCAGTCCGAAGAACGACACGGTCGCCAACTTTCAAAGCGACGCCCTTGAGGTTGCGCCGCAACGACTCGTCGCCGCGCACGACGTCGATCAGGCGCACGCCAGGACGTTTGAACAGCTGCACGCCCGTCACCTCACGTCCGATCAGGTTGCTGTCGGGGGGAATGACAGCCTCGGTAAAGAACTTCATCTTCGACCGATCGCTAAGCATTGTCGCCATGCTGTCCCGTTCCGGCAGCAGGCGCGGCGCGACAAACCGCAGGTAGAACATGCCGTAAATGACCAGCGCGATGCCCAGCGGCGTGACCTCGAAGATCGTAAACGGGGCCATCCCCTGGGACCGCGCAACGCCATCAACCAACAGGTTGGTCGAGGTCCCGATCAGGGTCAGCGTACCACCCAGAATGGCCGCATAGCTAAGCGGGATCAGCAGTTTCGAGGCCGACACGTTCAGCGTCCGCGCGATCTGAACGAATACGGGGATCATGACGACCACGACAGGTGTGTTTGAAACCACCGCCGAGGCAAAGACAACAAAGGCCATCAGCGTCGCGATTGCGACCTTGGGACTTACCTGTGCCTGTTTCTGTGCGGTCGATGTGAATGCGTCCAGTGCTCCGGTACGCACCAATGCTCCCATGATGATGAACATCGCGGCAATCGTCCAAGGGGCCGGATTTGACAGAACGGCGAGTGCGCTTTGGTAGGGCAGAATGCCCGTCACCAGCATCACGGCCACGCCACCAATTGCGACCACTTCAGTCGGATAGGATTCGCGCAGGAACATGATGAACATGCCTGCAACGACCAACAGCGCCAGTATCGCGCTTCCCATTTCTGTCAGTTGAAGGAATTGCATTCTTGGTATTCTGTCCGAACCCTGGCCTGGCTTACGCGCCCGTCAGGCAGTTTCACGCATTGCGCGCGACAGAGCAAGCCTGACGTGCCCTTACTGTGGGCCAGCTTGCTGTAGCCGCCCACCAATGCGCACCATTTGAACAGATTTCGCCTGACCGTCACGGTCATCGGTTTCAACGAACACTCCGCTTAGCGTGGCCTCGCCATTAGCCGGAGTGAACCGGGCTTTGGGCATACCGGTGATAAACCGGCGCATCGGTTCCAGCTTGTCCATGCCGATGACCGAGTCATAATCGCCACACATGCCCGCATCCGTCAGATAGGCCGTGCCACCCGGCAGGATTTGCGCGTCAGCAGTCGGCACATGCGTATGCGTGCCCACAACAAGGCTGGCGCGTTTGTCGCAATAGTGGCCCATGGCCATCTTTTCGGATGTGGCCTCGCAATGCATATCAACGATCACAGCCTGCGCCTGTCCGCCACGCGGGTGCGATTTCAGGATCGGTTCAATCGCCGAAAACGGATCGTCGAAGGGGCGTTTCATGAAGACCTGCCCCAACACCTGAACCACCAGAACCTTGCGCCCACCGGGCGCAGTGTACAACCGGTGCCCCCGGCCCGGCGCTCCTTTGGCAAAGTTTACCGGGCGCACGATACGGGGTTCGCTTTCGATGAATTGCAACATGTCCTTCTGGTCGAACGCGTGATCGCCCAGTGTCAGGCAATCGGCCCCGGCATCCAGCAGCAGCTTGGCGTGATCCCCGGTCAGACCCATCCCGTTTGATGCGTTCTCGCCATTGACCACGACAAAATCCAACCGCCATTCGTCGCGCAGACGCGGCAAATGTTGCTGAATGGCCGCGCGTCCGGCGCGGCCCATCACGTCACCCAGAAAAAGTATCCTCATTCGAACTGTCCTAAGTGTGGTATCTCTCAAGCACAAGTGGTTAAGCTGGCAGAATAAACCGCCAAAGAACATAATGCAGGAGATTTCCCATGCGCCTTGCACTTCTGACCGCCGCCAGTTTGACCGCGCTTTCAGCTTGCGACCAGCCTGCTTCAAACGACTCGTCCACCCAGCTGGCGAACCCGGCAGCAACCTTTTGCGTTGAAAGCGGCAATCGTTACGAGATCCGAGATGGCGAAGGCGGCCAGATCGGCATCTGTATCCTGCCCGATGGCACAGAAGTGGACGCGTGGGAGTACTTTCGCGAAAACAGCCCAACCTGAGGCGGTCAGGCCAGAAACGTCAGTACCCGGCTTTCAGTGATGACCATATCCAACGGCTGATCCGTGGGTTCCAGCGGCAGCCCTTCGGCCTCTTGCGCATCAAAGGCAAAGCCAATGGCCAATGTGGGGCGCTTGGCACGCAATCCCTCCAGCGTGCGGTCATAAAAGCCGCCACCATATCCCAGTCTTCCGCCTTGCGCGTCAAAAGCAACCAGCGGCACAACGAGAATTTCGGGGTCAAAATAATCGTCAATCTCGGGAACCTTGGCGCCGAACGGGCCGTCTTTCAACACGACCTCGGGCGTCCAGCGCGAAAACCGCAACGCCTGCCCGGCGGCCTGAATGACCGGCACACCGACCGGACCATAAGCCGCAGCCTCGGCCATGGCGGGCAAAGGATCAATTTCGGTGCGGATCGGCATGTACCCCGACATCGGGACGCCGCGATGCCCCGCAAGCACTTCGGACAACCGCCCGGCCGCCCCTGGCAGACGCGCATCAAACGCGACCTTGCGGCGTGCAAAAGCTGTCTTGCGCGCGGCGGCTTTGATTTCAGTCAGATCGGTCACAGAAGCACCACGCTGGCAAGTCCAAGAAAGATGAAGAACCCCATGACGTCTGTTGTGGTCGTTACAAAGGTTCCCGATGCCAACGCCGGGTCAACGCCCAGACGATCCAGCACAACCGGTACTACCGTACCTGCAAAGCCTGCGATCGCCATATTCACGACCAAGGCCGAACCGATCACGACACCCAGCAAGGGTGAATCGAACCACATCATACCGACAGTCCCCAAAATGGTCGCGAAACAAAGACCATTGAGCACACCCACAAGCAATTCTCGCCGGATAACGCGCGCCACGTTTGATCCGGTCAGGTCGCGCGTTGCAAGCGCCCGCACCGCAACCGTCAGTGACTGCGTCCCGGCATTCCCCCCCATCGAGGCAACGATCGGCATCAGGATTGCCAGTGCCACCAACTGATTAATCGCCGCCTCGAACTGCGAGATGACCAGTGACGCGCATATTGCGGTACACAGGTTGACAGCCAGCCACGGTAAGCGCCGCCTACTGGTTGCGGCGACACTGTCGGACAGCGAGCTTTCGTCGCTGACACCGGCAAGGCGTAACATGTCCTCTTCGTATTCTTCGTCCAGAACAACCATGGCGTCATCAATGGTAATCACGCCGACCAAACGCCCATCGGCATCGACCACCGGGGCGGAAATCAGGTGGTACTGGTTAAAGGCGTAGGCCACATCCTCTTCGTCCTGATCGACGGGGATGGTGTGAAATTCCTCTTCGGCGATGTCGTGCAACGGCACTTCGCGCCGGGTTGCCATCAGCTTGCCCAGCGTGACCTGTGCCACCGGTTTGAGCCGCGGATCAACCAGAACAACGTGATAGAACTGTTCCGGCAAGTCATCATTGGCGCGCATGAAATCGATGGTCTGCCCCACGGTCCAATGCTCGGGCGACATGACCACCTCGCGCTGCATGAGGCGACCGGCTGAGTTTTCCGGATAGGACAGCGCCTGTTCCGCGGCGATCCGCTCGGAATCTTCCAATGCGCCCAGGATTGCTTCTTGCTGGGGCTCTTCAAGGTCTTCCAGCAGGTCGACAACGTCATCGCTTTCCATGTCCCGCACGGCGTCGGCCAGAACGTCGGGGCGCAGGACACTGATAACCTCTTCGCGGACGGACTCATCCAGTTCGGATAAGATATCGCCATCGAATTCCTTGTCGTAAAGACGGATCAAACGGCCACGGTCATAGGGATTAATCTGTTCAAGAAGGTCAGCAATGTCCGCCGGGTGCAGCGGCTCCATCAGCTCGATCAGCTTGTCGCGATCTTCCACATCAACCGCATACAGGATCGCGGCAACCATCCGACGATCCAGCGCATAGGCGTCATCGTCGCCTGCGGAATCGATTACGGGTTCATCATAGCCTGTCGTCATGTCTGCCCCCGGTTGGTTCGCGCATTGACCCCTAATTAGAAGAAGCAGCTACCGGAAAACAATGACAATGCGCCGATTTACCGACAAGTTTCGCCCCACTATGCTGTTTCGCAGTCCCATACAGGCGGAGATGAACGGAAATGGCGCAAAAAACGCTGCTGAAAGGGCGTGTCCTGAGCTTCAACGGATCACCATTCGAAGGTGAGCCGACAGAGGCTGTGACAATCAGCGAAGCGGTCTTGATCGAAGACGGCCGCATATCTGCAGTCGGTGATGCTGACAATCTGATCTCTGCGAATCCCAATGCCGAAGTTGTAAACCACGGTCAACACGTGATCATGGCTGGCTTTGTGGATGCGCATGTCCATTACCCACAGACCGCCATGATCGCCAGCTGGGGCAAGCGCCTGATCGACTGGCTGAACACATATACCTTCCCCGAGGAAATGAAGTTCGGGAATCCCGACTATGCAGCCGAGATTGCCAACCGTTATTTGGATCTGACGGCGTCGCACGGTACCACGACAATGTGCAGTTTCTGCACCATCCACCCCGAAAGCGTCGACGCATTCTTCACAGCCGCCCAGCAACGCCGGCAGCGTGTGGTGGCAGGCAAAACCTGCATGGATCGCAACGCGCCCGAAGGGCTGCGGGATACCCCGCAGACGGCCTATGATCAATCGCAGGCGCTGCTTGAGAAATGGCACGGTGTCGACCGGATATCCTACGCCATCACACCACGGTTCTCGCCCACATCCACGCCCGAACAGCTTGAGGCGATGGGCGCACTGTGGGCCGAACACCCGCATTGCCTGATGCAAACACACCTGAGCGAGCAGACAGACGAAATCTCATGGGTTCATGAGCTTTTCCCTGATGCGCGAGACTATTTGGATACTTATGAAAAGTTCGGACTGCTGGGCTCACATGGCGTTTACGGCCATGTCATCCACCTGGAATCGCGCGAACGTGACCGGCTGCGCGAGGTTGACGCCTCGTTGATCCATTGCCCGACCTCGAACACCTTTATCGGATCCGGCTTGTTCGACATGGACGGGCTGATGGGCGAAGGGCACCGGGTTGGTCTGGCAACAGATACTGGTGGCGGGTCGAGCTTTTCAATGCTGCACACGATGGCCTCGGCCTATGAAATCGGGCAGCTGCGCGGCTCGCCGCTGCACGCGGCACAACTGCTGTGGCTGGGCACGGTTGGCTCGGCCCGTACGCTGCGGATGGATGATTGCATTGGCAATGTCGCACCGGGGATGGAGGCTGATCTGGTCGTTCTTGACCTCGCCTCAACCCCCGCAATTGCCCAGCGTGAAGCCTGCGCCCTTGATCTGTGGGAGGCGATCTTTCCTACGATCATGATGGGCGACGACCGGGCGATTGCCGAGGTTTGGATCGCCGGTCGCCGCGTGTCTTCCTAAGCCTGCAAAGTACGGGCCAATTGGGTCTGCCGTTCGATCACGCGCGGCAGGTCCAACGTCGTGACATGCCCGTCGCGCACGATCTGGCGGCCTTCGACAAACAGGTGTTTCACCTTCATCGGTCCGGCCAACAGCAATGCGGCCGGGTCCCAGCTGCCTGCACTTTCGATACCGCGCGTGTCCCATATGGCGATATCAGCGCGCTTGCCGGGCTCTAGCCGACCACAATCAGGGCGGTTCAGCACGTCCGCCCCGCCGCGCGTCGCGATTTCCAGCGCTTCACGCGAGGACATGGCATCCGCACCTCTGGCAACGCGCTGCAACAACATAGCCTGACGCGCTTCGAGGATTAGGTTCCCGGAATCATTGCTGGCCGAACCATCGACACCCAGCCCGACGGGAACACCCTGGTCACGCATGGTCCGCACCGGAGCAATTCCCGATCCCAAGCGGCAATTGGAACACGGGCAATGAGCCACCCCCGTTTGGGTTCTGGCAAACAGATCAATCTCTGCCCCGTCCAGTTTCACGCAATGTGCGTGCCAGACGTCTGATCCGGTCCAACCCAGATCTTCGGCATATTGACCGGGGCGACACCCGAACTGCGCCTGCGAATACGCAATGTCCTCATCATTTTCCGCCAGATGAGTGTGCAGCATCACACTTTTGTCGCGCGCAAGGATTGCCGTGTCGCGCATCAGGTGCCTGCTGACGGAAAACGGGGAACATGGCGCCAACCCTACCCGGCACATCGCCCCGTCGGATGGATCATGAAACGCGTCAACCACGCGGATCATGTCGTCGAGGATTTCGGATTCGACCTCGACCAACGCATCTGGGGGCAATCCTCCGTCGCTCTCACCGATACTCATCGCGCCGCGGGTCGGATGGAATCGCAGACCAATTTCGGCGGCGGCAGCGATCGTGTCGTCCAGGCGCGCGCCGTTGGGATACAGGTAAAGGTGGTCAGAGCTGAGCGTGCAGCCCGACAAAGCCAATTCCGCCAGACCAATCTGAGCCGACACAAACATCTCTTCAGGGCCGAACCGGGACCAGATCGGATAGAGTGTCTGCAACCATCCGAACAGCAGTGCATCCTGCCCGCCCGGCACAGCCCGCGTCAGGGTTTGGTACAGATGGTGATGGGTATTCACCAGCCCGGGCGTCACAACACAACCCGCAGCATCGTGGATCTCACCGTCGGTTTGCAAGTTGTGGCCGATCTGCGCGATCTGCCCCCCCACGATCAGAATGTCTGCGCCCGACAACTCTTGCCGCGCGTCATCCATCGTCAGAATGGTATCTGCATTTTTGATAAGGATTTCGGTCAATTCGCCCTCCTGCAACAGCCCGTCTCATGCAAGAAGTGCAAAGGCTGGCGGAAAACGGGCATAAGAACCAGCCGCGTAGAACCTACCCGACCGGCCAAATTGCGGCAACCAGTTTCAATAGTTGCGCAGGATTTCCAGTGCGACCGCGTGCAGTTCGGGATTCGCCGCCGCCAGAGCCCGCCCGCCATTATGGGCCGGACCGCCCTGCCAGTCGGTCACAACCCCCCCCGCAGCCTCGATTACTGCGATAGGGGCCTGAATGTCATAGGCGTTCAGGCTGGATTCGATCACCAGATCAACCTGCCCGGCCGCCACCAGCGCATAGGCATAGCAATCCATGCCATAACGGGTCAGCTTTGCTTGCCGGGCCACCGCTTCGAACCCTGCGCGGTCCTCGGGCGTCCCAACCTCTGGGAAGGTCGTGAAAACAACCGCCTGATCCAAAACGGATGTCGCGCGCGTTTTCAGCGTCGCCGTTCCGGATGGGCCGGTGACCTCCGCAATATCCGCCGAACCCACAAACCGTTCGCCGATATAGGGCTGGTCAATCACCCCCATGATCGGGCCGTCAGATGTGCTGAGCGCAATCAGAACCCCCCAAGTCGGAGTACCACTGATAAACCCGCGGGTACCGTCGATGGGGTCCAGAACCCAGGTCCGTCCGCTGGAGCCTTCTTCGCGACCAAACTCTTCGCCGAAAATGCCATCTTCGGGCCGATAGCGCGCCAGAACCGCGCGCATCGCCGTTTCGGCGTTGCGGTCGGCGATAGTGACGGGGTCAAACCCATCTTCCAGTTTGTTCGTGGTGTCCAGATTGGTTTGCCGAAAATACGGAAGAATGGCCGCACGCGCCGCGTCGGCCATTTCTTCGGCAACTTCCAGATCGCTTAGAGAGGTCTTTTGCATGCGTAACCCGTGAGGCGCGCACGGTTTGGAGTCAACCCGCTAAATTATGCGACGTCGCTGAGAACCCGAGCAAGCTCGAACAGGCGGCGGCGCTGGTTTTCGGGAATCGCGTAATAGGACCGGACGAGGTCCAGCGCTTCCTTGTCCCCCATCAGATCGGCAGGAACCGACTTTTTGCCAGAGGTCTCTTTTTCGGCCTCTTCCAGACCTTCAAAGAAAAAGCTGACGGGAACGTCCAATGCCTCGGCAATGTCCCACAGGCGAGACGCGCTGATCCGGTTGGCCCCAGTTTCATACTTTTGAATTTGTTGAAACTTAATACCAACTTGCTCCGCCAGCTGCTGCTGGGTCATGCCAATCAGCCAGCGGCGATGCCGGACGCGCTTGCCCACATGGACATCGACGTGATGGGTCATTGGTATTCTCCTCTTTTACACACAACTACCTGGGGCGCGCGTTGCTTTTTATCGCAACACTAGCGAGTCGCACTTAACCACTCCCTAATTTGGAACATACCCCCAAAACAGTACCATAGCGCAATATTGCCGCATTTGGGTAATTTTTCAAGAAGGTTGAATCTGTTTCGGGTCACAAAGATTTAGGGTTGTGTGTTTTTAATGCTGGGAAAGTCCCCACACCCACCACCATACATCTGAAACCAGCTGAATTGGCTGGGGAAAAGATTGACAAACCCTAGTTGAAAAGAATCTATGCCCCAAAATTACGGAGCGCGATCATGCAGGCATTCACGATTCAATCCCAGGGAAGCGCGGCCCAATTGGCTGATATTGACCTTCCCGAGCCCGGCACAGGGCAAGTGCGCATCGCGATCAAGGCCTGCGGATTGAATTTTGCGGACCTGCTAATGCAGAAGGGTACGTATCAGGACACGCCCGAGGCACCGTTCACACTGGGTATGGAAGTCGCGGGCGTTGTCGACAAGTTAGGTGGCGACGTTACGCGCTTGAATGTCGGGGACCGTGTAGCCGTATATTCCGGTCAGGGCGGGCTGGCGGAATATGGCGTTTTTGATGCGGTCCGTGCGATACCCCTGCCCGACGCAATTAGCTTTGAAAATGCCGCGGCCATTCAGATCGCTTATGGCACCAGCCACATCGCCCTGGATCACCGGGCGCATCTGCGACCGGGCGAGACCCTTTTGGTGACCGGTGCCGCAGGTGGGGTTGGACTTACCGCCGTCGAAATCGGCAAGCTGATGGGCGCGACGGTAATTGCCCATGCGCGCGGGCAGGAAAAACTGGATGTGGCCCGCGCGGCTGGTGCGGATCACCTAATCGACGCCTCAGAAGACTTGCGCGCACGCGTCAAGGAACTGGGCGGCGCGGATGTCGTCTATGACGCTGTCGGAGGGGATGTCTTCAAGGCCGCGTTCCGGGCAACCAACCCCGAAGGCCGTCTGTTGCCCATCGGGTTTGCGGGCGGCGACGTCCCCCAAATTCCGGCCAACCATCTGTTGGTGAAAAACCTGACCGTTATTGGGTTTTACATCGGCGGCTACCTGAGATTCCGACCTCAGGTCGTTCAGGACAGCTTTGACACGTTGTTCGGCTGGCTCGCCGAGGGGCGGATCAAGCCGCATATCAGCCACGTTCTTCCGCTGGCCGAGGCCGACAAAGGCATGCAGTTGCTGCGCGACCGCGTGGCCACCGGCAAAGTGGTTATTACTCCCTGACGGGCGCTTACCCCACGACAGCCTTGAGCGGTACACTGCCCAGAATACGAAAATTCTGACGCACCAGCGCGGCCAGCGCTTCGACGACGGCGCCGCGCCCGGTCTCGCCCCCATACAGATTGATCATGTGGGCCGGCAGTTCCGGCAATGCCCCTCCGGTATCGATCTGTTCAAGATGTGCGGGTTCAGTCCCGTCCAGCATCGCGTGAACAGCCAGATCCGCGCTGACAGTCGCCTCGATCGTGCGGTCGTTTTCTGTTTCGACTGACAGTTCCCACGGGATACCTTCCGCATCGAGGGCCGAGATCATCTGGGGCCGGAACGCGCACCGCCGCCCAACGGCCAATGGAATCGGATTCTTACGCCATGCTGACCCGCCCGGCGCCCCAATCCACCGCAAGGGCAACTCAGCGACGGTCTCCGATCCATCACTGGCTGATGCTTCGGTTGTCAGGATCAAATCGCACTCGCCGCGTTTGAACATTTCTTTCAGCTGAAGGGAATATGACGAAATCAGCTGCACCCGAACCCGCGGGAAGTCAGCATTGAAACGCTGCAAGACCCGCGGGATAGCCGGGTAAACGATGTCATGTGGAACGCCCAGAACAACCTCGCCTTCATAGGCCTGATCCGTGAGCTTTGAGATCACTTCATCATTCAGCGCGATCATGCGCCGGGCATAGGCCAGCAGCTGTTCACCGGATGCAGTCAACGCAATTGTGCGCCCACTACGGTCCAACAATTCAAGGCCCAGCAGCTCTTCCAACCGCTTCAACTGCATCGACACAGCGGATTGCGTCAGATGCAGAAATCCGGCGGCCCGTGTGACGCCACCCTGGTCTGCAACGGCAACGAAGGAACGAAGCGTGGTGATATCCAGATTTCGCATGTTCACAAATCCTTATGTATCTCTTCATAAATATTCATTTTCAAAATGTGACATGTTGCGCCATATAAATCAAGGAAGTTGATGGAAAGACGGCAAACCATCATGAAACAGAGAAAGGACAATAAATATGACCCAAATAGCAATCAAACAGCACTGCAAACCGCAGCGTCGCTCTTTGTTGTCCTCGCTTCTGGACTCGCTGTCTCTTCTGCGCCAGCGCCAAACGCTTGCCAGACTTGATGATCGCGCTCTGGAAGACATCGGCATCACCCGCCAACAGGCCGAAGTCGAGGCGTCACGATCCATTTGGGATGCGCCGGAGTTCTGGCAAAAGTGATTCGACACTGCACCTTTTCTCGGTGAATGGCAGCGCGAACCGTCGGGCTGCCATTTTTGTTGCGTGTTTTAGCCAGTTTCGGGCGTTAAACCCTTGAAACACAGCCCGCACTTGCCGATATTTGCGGGGAACGGTGCCAATTTCATTGGTCCGACAAGAAATATGCAAAGGGAGACCCTTAATGGCACAATTTGACACGATCCGGACGGCGACCGGTGCGCGCGCTGCCCAGATTGACGAGGGCCTGCGCGCCCATATGAACAAAGTCTACGGCACGATGTCTGTGGGCATGCTGATTACATTCATGGCGGCCTGGGCCATTTCCGGCCTTGCAACCACAACCGACCCGTCGGCTGCGGTCGGGCAAATCAACTCGGGCACCTATCTGACGTCGCTGGGTGCCGCGATCTATACCTCGCCCCTGCGCTGGGTGATCATGTTTGCACCGCTGGCGTTCATCTTTGGCTTTAGTGCCGGGATCAACCGCCTGTCCGCGTCGGCAGCACAATTGGTGTTTTATGCTTTCGCGGCGGTGATGGGCCTGTCGATCAGCTGGATTTTCATTGCCTTTACCGGGATGTCGATCATTCAGGTGTTCCTGATCACTTCGATCGCTTTCGCTGGCCTGTCCCTTTATGGCTACGTGACCAAAAAAGACCTGTCCGGAATGGGTACCTTCCTGATGATGGGTCTGATCGGCCTGATCGTGGCTATGGTGGTAAACATCTTCCTGCAGTCACCCGCGATCATGTACGCGATCTCGGTGATCGGCGTTCTGATCTTTGCTGGTTTGACCGCCTATGACACCCAGAAGATCAAAACTACATACCTGCAGATGGCCCATTCGGGCGATCAGGAATGGTTGGGTAAAGCCGCAATCATGGGCGCGCTCAGCCTGTACCTGGACTTTATCAACATGTTCATGTTCCTGCTGCAGCTGTTCGGCAATCGCGAATAAGACGGCCGAAATTCGATTTCAAAGGCGGGCCAGATAGGCCCGCCTTTTTTGTTTGCACCGCTGAAAGGCGTCCTGTCCGGGCCAGCAAACAGGCGGCGCAGACTAGTAACGCTAAAAACAAAAAAAGCCTCCACCGAGACAGTGGAGGCTTTTTATTTCGCAACCGAATGGTTCGATCAGCTGCAGTTCAGAGCAACCGCAAATCCAGAGCTGCGCGTCGACGATCCCTTGCGGAACACGTCACCCGCAGGCAGGCATCCGGTAAACTGTTCGGCATTTTGGCCAAAGGCTGCGCCGATGTCGTTGTCCACGCGGGTGCTGTTGTTTGCGGTTCGAAGAACTCCGAACAAAGTGCCGTTCACGCTGACTGTGCTTAAGAACAGGTTCATGTCCGAACCGGTCAGAACGACTGAGTTTGTGTCGCTGCGTCCGCCATTGTCGATCGCGACGCGGGCTACTTTTTCCGCTTCGGTCTGATCCGTTACGACCGGGATGGATGGCAACAAAGCCAATTCCGCCGGAATATTCGTGGCGTCGGGAAGGAACGAGACCGCACCCGGAACATCCGAGAGGGTCCGCGGCTCACCATCGATGCCCGTGAAGCCAACACCCGAGCGGTTATAAGGGTCTTCACAAGCCGCAAGGGCAAATACGGCAATTGTGGATAACAAGATTTTTTTCATGGCGACCAACATTTTGGAACGATTTGCTGAAGCGTATTGCCAAGAGGTTCCAAAAAGCAACCCGGCGCCCAACCGAATGGCCGTTACGCTGATGCGTCACTGCAACGGCCAATTCCCGATCCCGGGCATTTCACCCAGCCGCATGCACAAAGAAAAAGGGTTCCGCATCAGCGAAACCCTTTTCCATTCTGTCCAAGTTGGACGGCAGATTACTTAATCTTGCCTTCCTTGTACTCGACATGTTTCCGAACAACCGGATCGTATTTACGAACGGTCATTTTCTCGGTCATGGTGCGAGCGTTCTTTTTGGTCACGTAGAAGTGGCCCGTGCCCGCGGTCGAGTTCAGACGGATCTTGATTGTCGTCGGCTTCGCCATGGTTATCTCCTGCGTCCGAAAAGGCAGGGGCCTTTCGGTTGAATTCCTATGAGCGTGCGCTTTTACGCCTTGCACGGCTCGTGTCAAGGGCAATTGGGCACATGATCGGCTGATCAGGGATCAGGCCTAGGTCGAAAGGGTCGGCGCGCCCATATACGTGTGAATCTGGTCGCGTTCGGCATCAGATAAACCCAGCGCAGTTGCTAGTTGAACAAGGTAAGAGGCCTCGCGCTGGTTATCCAGACGAATCGCCGCCAGAGACGTGGCATAGACCTGTGCTTTCAATGGTGCACCGGAATCAGCAGCCAGGCCGATCACATCAATCGGGCCATTCAACTGATCCTGGACAAAGGCGCGTTCTTCGTCGCTGATGTCATCACCCAATTCGCCCAGAATGGTTTCCTTCTCTTGCTCATCTAGCTCTCCGTCCGCCTTGGCTGCCTGGATCATCGCGCGCAGCATCAGCTTGGCTTGCGCCTCCATCGCCGCGCCCCCGGGTGTGCCTTTGAACACCGTATCCATCATGTCGACGGTCTGCTGATTGCCTGTCTTTGCGGCGCCCTGCATGGCATTCATCAACCCACCAAGACCAGCGGCCCCTGCCGGATTGGCCATGCCAAGCTTTCCAATCATCTCTTGCAGCCCACCGGCACCCCCCGGCAACCCGAACTGTTCTGCCATCTTGCCCAGTTGATCCATGCCAAAGCCGCCCCCGGCGCCTTGCATCATGTCTTGCAGGCCGGCCATTCCGCCCATCTGCTTGTATTTTTCCATGCCTTTTGCGGCGGCAAATCCAACTGCGACCGAAGCCAGTGCCTTCATGAAACTCATAACAATCCTCCCAATATTCAAAATGCGTTTTTGCAATATAGCAGATATCTGCGACTCAAAAATCCACAGATTAGGCAGATGCTCTAACGCTAGCGCAAAGCTCGCCAATGGTGGTTTCGCTTCACCAAGTGAACATGTAACAGGCGTATTCCCGCACAAGTGCATGTCTAATTTGTCAGAAATTCGAATGTGTGATAGTTACCGCGCCATCAACAATCCAAAGAAGCCAATTTCCGGCTCGATCTTCGAGGCACCATGAACAGGCAAGCAACCGTGCAAGCAGGGTTTGCACGATTGATTTTGTTTAGGGGGCATCATGACTGAATGGACTATTAAGGGCGAAGAGCTGGCTAATTGTAACTGCAACTTCGGTTGTCCTTGCCAGTTCAGCGTACTTCCGACACGTGGCAATTGCGAGGCCGTCGTCGTATTCGACATCGAAAGCGGTCACTATGGAGACACAGATCTGGCGGGCGTAAGGGCGGCTGGGGTGTACTATTGGCCCGGCCCAATCCATGAGGGCAACGGTCAGATGCAACTGATCATAGATGCCAGCGCCGGCGCCGATCAGCGCGCTGCCCTGCAAGCCATCATGACCGGGGAAGATACTGATGAAATGGCAACCTTCTGGTATGTCTACAGCGCGATGGCCCCGACCAAACATGAAACGCTTTTCGTTCCGATCGAGCTGAACTGGGACCGCAACGAGCGCACCGGGTTTGCAAAGGTGAACGGCGTTTTCGAGGTCGAGGTCAGCCCGATTCCGCATATCGTTTCGGGTGCGGCGCACCGGGCGTCAATTCAGCTGCCAAACGGGTTTGAATACCGACACGCCGAAGCTGCCTCGGGCTCGGCCAAGACACATGGCGGCAAAATTAGCCTGACCTTTGACGCGACACACGCTCATTTGGCCCACCTGAACATTTCGGGCCACGGTGTCCTGGGCGCCTGATCCGGGGGTCATCATGACATCCCACCCCACACCGCCCCGCACCGGGGCGGTCGAGCGGCTTATGCGGCGTGAACGGGTCATCGTATTGTCCGGCGTATCGCTGATTGTTCTGGCTGCAACCTGGTACACCATCGCCGGGATCGGCATGAACATGACGGCCAGCGAAATGACCAATATGGCGGGTCCGATCGGAGAACCCATGCACATGGGTGAAGCGCCCGGTTGGGGCGTGCAATACGTAATCCTGATCTTTCTGATGTGGTGGGTCATGATGATCGCGATGATGACCCCCAGCGCCGCACCTGCGGTCTTACTGTATTCGGCGATAAAGCGTGCGGGACCCGAACGTGACAAGGCCGCACAGTTCAGCTTTTGCTTTCTCGCAGGATACCTGATCGCCTGGGCTTTATTCAGCCTTGCCGCGACGGGGTTGCAATGGGGTCTGGAAAGCATCGGGCTGTCCGATGGGCCGATGATGACAATCCGGTCCAAAACATTTGCTGGCTGCGTCCTGATTGCGGCAGGTGCGTATCAGTTGTCGGACCTCAAGTCCGCCTGTCTGCGGCATTGTCAAAGCCCTGCCCGGTTCCTCGCCGATCATCACAAACCCGGCGCGTATGGTGCGCTCCGAATTGGTGCTTTGCATGGGCTGTACTGTCTGGGTTGTTGCTGGGCCTTGATGGCCCTGCTGTTCGTTGGCGGGATCATGAATCTGTACTGGATTGCCGGAATCGCCATTTACGTGGCTTTAGAAAAGTTGCTGCCGGGCGCACGCTGGTTGCCCACTTTGACTGGCTTGGCCTTGATTGCAGTGGGTTTCTGGGTCGTTCTGGACGCCGTTGTGAGCATTTTTTAGATCCCGATTCCAGGCCGCGGAACCGGCCAATTTCAGCGTTCCAACCATTGAAACAAGGAGAAGACATATGCCGATTTTCATTACTTATGCGACTTACTCGCAGGATGGCGTCAAAGGAATGCTGAAGAAGCCGACGGACCGCTCAACGGCCGTGAAGAAGCTGCTGAAACAGGTGGGGGGCAAGCTGCTGGCGTTTTACATGACGACCGGCGAGAATGACGTTGTCGCCATCACCGAGGTACCGGACGGCACCGATGCGGTTGCTATTGGCATGGCTGTCGCGGCCTCGGGTGCGGCCACAAAGGTTGAAACTGTGCGCGCCTGGACAGCAAAGGACTTTTCCGCCATTGCCAAAAAGGCCGCCAAGCTGACCGGGGCTTATACGCCGCCCGGAAAATGAACAGAGGTATGCGCGGAGGGCCTGTAAGCCGGATCTTGTTCCGGGGTTGCCCCCTTCGATGACCATTCCTCTAGGCCGTGCATTGCTGCGCGGCTCAAGCTGCCAACCCGGTCCCTCTTGGCCAGGACGTGCCTAGCGGCGGTTTCGGCTGACGCCGACCTGCCCGCGCGGGGACCCTATTTGGCATTGCTCCCGGTGGGGCTTGCCGTGCCGCCCCTGTTGCCAGCGGCGCGGTGGGCTCTTACCCCACCGTTTCACCCTTACCTCGGACCTAAGTCCGGGGCGGTTTGATTTCTGTGGCGCTTTCCGTCGGGTTTCCCCGCCCGGGCGTTACCCGGCACCGTTGTCTTGTGGAGTCCGGACTTTCCTCTCGGGCCTTGCGGCCCCAGCGGCCATCCGGCCCTCCGCGCAAGCGGTGGGTATGCCTTGTGCCGGGCAGCGTCAAGAGTGGAGAACGCATGAGGGGGCCAGCCCCTTCTTGGCCTACGGCCAATTCAACCCCGGGATATTTTTGGCCAGATGAAGAGCGGATCAGGACTGTGGGGTCAGGGGCGCGAAATCGGCTGGCTGCAATGGACCTTTGCCCCAGGGGCGATATCGCAGACGAACGGCACTCAGCAGGGTTTCGTCGTCTACTTCAGAACTGAAACCGGCCGCTTGAGCCAGGATTCGAAATCGGTCCTGTGGGGTATCTTGTCGACCATCGCCTTGTTCGCGTGGTGCGGCCAGCGCGTTGCGCTCCAGTCGCAACCAGTCAAATCGCGGGCCGGGATCAAATTTTCGCCCGGGTGCCATGTCGGAATGGCCGATAACGCCGTTTGGCTGGATGGTCCAACGGTGCATGATCTTGTGCAACAAATTCTCCAACCGTAGCATTTGCGGTTCTGAGAACGGGTGTTTCCCGGTGTTGTCCAGTTCGACACCGATCGAACGAGAGTTGATGTCGCTCTGACCATGCCACTCTCCGGCGCCTGCGTGCCAGGCTCGGTCCTCTTCCCGCACCAACTGCCAGAGCGTTCCATCACCACCGATCAGGTAATGCGCGGACACTTCGTGGATGTGGTCGCATAACCTGTCCAGCGCCTCTTGCGCGTTGTTCATAGCCGTATAGTGCAAAACGATCAGGGACGGCTTCAGCCCGTCCCTACGCGGCCCGAAATTGGGCGATGGGCGCCAGATCGGCTCCAATGCGTCAGTTATTGACGGCGCTACGGAAGGCACTGGGATCCCAGCCACAAGCGTATCCGTCGCCATCCGGGTCCAGCCCGTTGCGATCACGCTGTGGGCCACCATTGGCCAGGAACTCAATCTGAGCCTGATCCGGCGACGGGAACTTGGCGCAATTCCGCTGGGCTTTAGCCTCGAGGTTAAAGCCTGCGCGACTGTATAGCTGCGTGCCGACGGGATTCGAGGTGCTTAGAGCGTATTGTACGATATTGGGCTGGCCGTCCGATCCACGCTGCGGAACAGCAGTCGGGGTGACAACTTCGTAGGTCTGGCGGTTTTGTTGAATCAGGGCCGCGTCGTTTTCGATCGTGCGACGGCCTGATACAGCCGCGAAATCCTGTTCGTCGGAGATCGCGTTGCTACTAGCGGCGGACAGAGGGACTTGCGTCAACGTGCTTTGTCCCGATGTATTTGCCAGGGCAGCTGCCGTTGCAGACGCGATATCAGCGTTGTCCCCGGTCGGTGTGCTGCCGGGCGCGCCGAGTTGTTGTTCTGACACGTCAGCAGGGCCGACCAAAGGATTTCCGGTATAGCCCGGCCCGGCCAGCTCAGCCTCGCGCTGTGCCTGATATTGAGGCGTGTTAAATCCAGTACCCTGGACCGGGGCCACAGTGTTGCAGGCGGCCACAAGTCCGATTGCGGGGATCAGAAGCGTAAAGCGCATTCAGCTGCTCCGTTTTAGCTGGTCTTGCCTGATCCGAGGATTACCACCATTTGCCTGGCTTGGCCACAAACCCGGCGGAGCTTTCCAACGCATAGGCTGTGTTCAGCAAATCGCCTTCTTCCCATGGGCGGCCGATCAGTTGAAGACCCAGCGGCAAGCCCTGCTGGTCCAGACCTGCGGGAACCGAGATACCGGGCAAACCGGCAAGGTTCACTGTCACGGTAAAGACGTCGTTGAGGTACATCTGCACCGGATCCGCCTCGGTCATCTCGCCCAGACCGAAGGACGCCGAAGGGGTTGCCGGGGTCAGGATCGCGTCGATCCCTGCGGCAAAAACATCTTCGAAGTCTTTCTTGATCAGGGTACGCACCTTACGGGCGCGGTTGTAATAAGCGTCGTAGAACCCTGCCGACAGCACATAGGTGCCGATCATAACGCGGCGCTGCACTTCGTGACCAAAGCCTTCAGCGCGGGTTTTTTCGTACATCTCGGTGATGCCATCACCCTGCGCCAGCTGGGCGCGGCGGCCATAACGGACACCGTCATAACGCGCGAGGTTCGAGGACGCCTCGGCCGGTGCAATTACGTAATACGCAGGTAGCGCGTATTTGGTGTGCGGCAGCGAAATGTCGACGATCTCGGCGCCTGCTGCTTTCAGCATCTCAGCGCCATCGGCCCACAGCTTTTCGATCTCGGCGGGCATACCGTCCATGCGGTATTCCTTGGGGATACCAATCTTCTTGCCTTTGATATCGCCGGTCAGCATCGCCTCAAAATTCGGCACGGCCAGTTCGGTGCTGGTCGAATCCTTGGGGTCATGACCACACATGGTCTCGAGCATAATCGCAGCGTCACGCACGTTCTTGGTCATCGGCCCGGCCTGATCCAACGACGAAGCAAACGCAACGATGCCCCAGCGCGAGCACCGACCATAGGTCGGCTTGATGCCGGTGATACCAACAAATGCTGCGGGCTGGCGGATCGAACCACCGGTATCGGTGCCGGTGGCGGCAAGACAAAGGTCAGCCGCGACGGCTGAGGCCGACCCACCGGACGAGCCACCGGGTGTCAGTTGCGCATCGTCATTGCCGCGGCGCCATGGGCTGACCGCATTGCCATACACGGATGTTTCGTTGGACGAGCCCATGGCAAATTCGTCCATGTTCAGCTTGCCCAGCATAACCGCACCTGCGTCTGCCAGTTGCTGAGACACAGTAGATTCGTATTCGGGCTTGAAACCTTCGAGAATTTTGGAAGCCGCCTGCGAGGGCACGCCTTTGGTGCAGAACAAATCCTTGATGCCGATCGGCAGGCCGCACATCGACGGCGCGTCGCCTGCTTTGATCCGCTCATCCGCCGCCTTGGCGCGCTCCAGCGCGATCTCGGGCGTCTTGTGGACAAAAGCGTTCAGCGCGTCGGCGTCATCGATTGCCTTCAGGCAGGATTCGGTCAGCTCGACAGAGGTTACGTCGCCCGCGCGCAGAGCGTCGCGCGCTTCGGCTAGGCCCAGTTTGTTCAGATCGCTCATGTCTTACTCCACAACTTTGGGAACAGCGAAGAACCCTTCGCGCGCATCGGGGGCATTGGCCAGAACCTTGTCTTGCTGGTTGCCGTCAGTGACCACATCCTCGCGACGTTTCAGGCGCATTGGCTCGACCGAGACCATCGGCTCGACACCTTCGACATCAACCTCGTTGAGTTGCTCGATGAAGCCAAGGATCGTGTTGAATTCGGATGCCAGCGCAGGCAGCGCGTCATCCTCGACCTTGATCCGGGCCAGTTTGGCCACCTTGGCGGCGTTGCTTTGGTCAATCGACATCGGATATCCTCATATGCGTTAGGGGGCATTTACCTGTCTGGTCGCCGGGTCGCAAGACCGCCAAGGCGCTGATCCACCCTTGAGCGCATGGCAAAGGTCCATAAATCCTGTCCGATCATTCATTTCTAATTACCCCCATGCAAAAAAATGAACCGATTAGTTCACTTCGCATCTTGAAATAATGAACTGAACTGTTCATTTCATATGGCACGGCACAGCCTTATATGGAGAAAAACGATGAAAACGTTCATGACTGCCTTTATACTGGCCACTACGGTTCTTGCTGCGCAAGCTCAGGCGGGCGCTTTTGGCCCAAGCATGGACACCCTGACCCGCAGCCTGATTTTCCCCGATCAGGTCTCGGAACCTGTCACTCAGGATCAGAACAAACCGGGCAAGTAATTTAGCCCCCCCAAAAAAAGCGGGTCGGGTCCAAATGCCCCGGCCCGGCAATTGCCTGCTGCGTTCCGCGCGGCGTATCGCTACGGTGGTCCACAAGTAACCCGCCGGCCTGCCCTGCAGATCCGGCAAGCCAACGGAGCGGAAGATGAACGCGCGCAAGCAAGCTGTTCTGAACGCAATTGATGCGGCCAATTCATACGACCCCAACCTCGAAGACGGCCAGCCCGCTGAACTGCTCTATGGTGAGCGCATGAGCGCCGAGTTGGACAGGTTGATCCCCGACGCCTCTGACCCGTTGCAGATTGCAGCGCGTGGTCAGCATGTAGAGCGGTGGAAACTGGCGCGCGGCGAATACCCCGAAGGTCGCGCTGGATATCTGGCCTGGCGCAAGGCGCAGGGCGTCCACCACGCCGAGGTCGTGATGGGGCTTATGGAGCAGAACGGCTACTCTGCCGAGGATATCGAATCCGCCAGTCGGATGCTGCGCAAACAGGGCATCAAGCGTGATGACGAGGTGCAGGCGCTGGAGGATGTGATCTGTTTCGTTTTCCTCAAATGGTATTTCGCGCCGTTCGCCGAAAAGCACTCAGCCGAGAAAATCCAAAGCATTGTCGAGAAAACCGCGCGCAAGATGTCGGATCAAGGCCGTGCACGCGTGCTGTCCGAATTTGACCTGCCCTCAGAACTGGCCGCAGCGTTTCAGGCCTGAGCCGCGCGGGTCAGGTGCCTACGATACACCTCGATCATCCAGCCCAGCATGAGGGCATTCAGGATGTGCCACATGAAATGCGTGCCAAACGGGATCTGCCCACATATGGGTTCGTCCAGCGCACGAAAGGTGATCGAGGCGATCAGGATCATCGCCCCGATGGCCAGACCACGGGCGGTGTCCGGCACCCGGTGGCGCAAAAGAAACGCATAGATCAGTATCAGCAGCGGCACCGGAGCATAGGCCGCTGATCCACCCAATCCCGGCACAAGCTGGAACAACGGCACCGTCGCTGCGGCATAGGGAATGAACAGCGCCGTCGCGATCCCAGCCACAAGCGGCCGCATGTGCCAGACGTCCCGGTTGATCGCGAAAATGTAGACCAGGATGTACAGCAGAATCGGCAGAACATCCGCCATGGCGGCCCAGACCTGCGCGTGGGTATGGAACAGGTAGCTGCCAAGCCCAATGGCAGTCAGAATGGCCACCAACAGCATCGCCAGCGGCATCCCCTGCCCGCGCACGCGCCGCCACATGACAAATGCTGCAATCAGAAACGCCGCGTTTGTCACCGCGTTTATCGGTTCGGCCCAATAGGCGGGCGACAAGCGCTCGCAATAGCCATCAATTTCCTGAAACCAGTCCATGAACTTTTACATAGCCGATGCTAAGTTAATGCCAACAGTTTGTTTTGGGAGGATGAATTCATGAACATCATTTGGCTAGGACACGGCAGTTTCCGCATCGAAACCGGCGGGCAGGTTCTGCTAATCGACCCTTGGCTGACCGGCAACCCGGTCTTGTCCGAGGAACAACATGATGACGCTCTAAACGGTGCGACTCATATCCTTCTGACTCATACACACTTCGATCACGTCGCCGATGTCGTATCGCTGGCCAAGCACCTGAACGTCCCCGTGGTCGGACAATACGACCTGATGGGGTATTGGAGCGAGTCCGAGGGGCTGGAAACTATTGGCTACAACAAGGGTGGCACCGTGAACCTGAACGGAGTCAAAGTGTCGATGGTGCCAGCCTCGCACAGCTCGACCTTTTCTACACCTGACGGGCTGCGTACCGGCGGCAGCGAGGTCGGGTTCATGATCGCCTCGGACGGGCACATGCTGTATGTCTCGGGCGATACCGACATCATGGCCGATATGGATTGGATGGGGGATTACTACAAACCCGATATCGGGATCCTGTCGGCAGGCGGTCATTTCACGATGGACATGAAGGGCGCCGCATATGCATCCAAGCGGTACTTCAACTTCAAGACCGTGATTCCCTGCCATTACAAGACCTTCCCGATCCTCGAACAATCAGCTCAGGCGCTGGTCGACAGGTTGCCGGGGGTCGATGTCATCGAACCCGAGGTGATGAAGGCCATTACCCTTTGAGGTTAACGCCGCGCGGCGAAGAACTCTTTCAAAAGGTCGGCGGCCTCCTGCCCTCGGATGCCGTCGTAAACCTCTGGCACGTGGTGTGCTTGTGTATGGGTGAAAACCCGCGCGCCATGAGCCACGCCGCCGGATTTCGGATCGGCGGCCCCGTAATAGATGCGCCGGATACGCGCCGCTGCCAGAGCCGCCGCACACATCGCGCAAGGCTCTAACGTCACATAGAGGTCGTGATCGGGCAAACGTTCGGATCCGGCTGCGGCGCATGCAGCACGCAGGGCCAGTATCTCGGCATGGGCGGTGGGATCGTTCAGTTCTCGTGTTCGGTTACCCGCAGAGGCCACGATCACGCCATCGGGGCCAGCAATAACAGCACCTACAGGTACTTCGCCGCGATCTGCCGCAGCGCGCGCTTCAACTAGCGCCTTATCCATGTGCGATCTGAACACCATGCCTCTGACTGCAACAGAAACCTGTCTTTCGCAAGCGGCCGGGATGCGCTATGGGCTGCGGATGACCAAAACCCCTCCTCCCGGCGACCGGATCGCCAAAGTCCTTGCCCGCGCAGGCGTTGCCTCGCGCCGTGAAGCCGAACGCATGATCGAAGCAGGTCGTGTGAGTGTAAACGGCAAGACAATCGACAGCCCTGCGCTGAACGTCACAGCCAAAGACAAGATCAACGTCGACGGCAAACCGGTGTCGGAACCGGAACCTTCGCGCCTGTGGCTGTATCACAAGCCTTCGGGTCTGGTGACAACGACACGTGACGAAAAAGGACGCGCGACCATTTTTGACAAACTGCCCGAGGATATGCCCCGGGTCATGAGTGTCGGTCGGTTGGACCTGAACTCGGAAGGGTTGCTGCTGTTAACCAATGATGGCGGCATCAAGCGCAAGCTGGAACTGCCCTCGACCGGATGGCTACGCAAATACCGCGTGCGGGTGAATGGCCGCCCCAAGGACGAAGATTTTGCACCGCTTCGTAAGGGGCTTGTGATCGACGGGGAACGCTTTTTGCCGATGGACGTCACGCTGGACCGTCAACAAGGCGCAAATGCCTGGCTGACTATCGGTCTTCGCGAAGGCAAGAACCGCGAAATTCGTCGTGCGATCGAAGATATCGGTTTTGCGGTGAACCGGCTGCTGCGTGTGTCCTACGGCCCCTTCCAGTTGGGAAGCCTGAAACCCGGTGAAGTCGAAGAGATCCGCCGACGGGTCATGCGCGATCAACTGGGTCTGGAAGCCGAGCCCGAAGCACCGGCCAAACGACCCGCGCGTCCACAGCGAAATCGCCCCCCAATCGGCAAGAAACCTCGCAAGTGACGCAGGTTAGGCAACCTTCCCCCTAGCGCCACGGCCTCTCATAGCCTAGATTTCCCCAAGGGACATTTTTGGGGGGCGCCATGTCCGGGACCGGAGTGCAAAAACTGGCCTATGTCGTGTTGTTGATGCTGATGTTCGGCGTCTGCACCGGCGTATTGGGAGGCTTGTAAGCACATGGCCAAACGGTATGGCGGGAAATTCAGCCCACAAGACAACTCCTCGTCTCCGAATCAACCTCCGCGCGGACAGTTTGACGTCGCTCGGGTCGAACCGGCCGGAGCCCGCGCTAACCTGTTGTTTCTTCCGGCTGTTCCCTTGGTTTTTCTATCGCTGAACGACGGGGCCGTCGGATTGACGATCGGTCTGATCGCAGCGGGTCTTTTGACAGCTGCAGCATTTCTGCTGCGCGAAGGGCTGCGGGCCGAATCCGCCTACAACGCTCGCCGCACAGCCCGTCGCCCGGCGTTTCCCAGAAAGATATTCTCCAGCCTGTTGACCGGACTTGGCGTCGGATTGGCCGCTTATCGCACCGAATATCTCGATGCAGCCGCAGCGTCTGAGGCCAGCCTGATCGCCCCGATTCTGTTCGGCTTGATGGCCAGCGTCCTGCACTCTGTCTCTTTCGGAATTGATCCGATGACTGACAAAGGCATGGAAGGCATCGACACTTTCCAGCAAGACCGCGTTGCCCGCGTCGTGGAAGGTGCTGAAACACATCTTTCCGAGATGACCGACGCCATCAAACGTGCTGGCGACCGCAGGATCGAAGCCCGGGTTGAACGTTTTCAGGATACCGCCCGCGACCTGTTCCGCACGGTCGAGGAAGACCCCCGCGATCTGGCCGGTGCGCGAAAATACCTGACCGTTTACTTAAAGGGCGCGCGTGACGCGACGGTCAAATTTGCTGACGTTTATGCCCGCACCCGCGATGCGCAGGCGCTGGAGGATTATTCGTCCCTCCTGGATGATCTTGAACAAAATTTCGCGGCGCGTACCCGCAAGTTGCTTTTGGACGACCGCAGTGATCTGACGGTTGAAATTGATGTGTTGCGCGAAAGACTGCAACGCGAAGGCGTCCGGTTGGACTGACCGGCCACAATTTGAGAGAGGATTATCCCCATGTCCGATGACATCAAGAATAAGGCGGTCGAGGCTGAAACGCTGGTGCAGGAAGTGACCGCTGTCACCCTGCCCGACCCGACCGCCGAAATCGTCTTGCTTGAGGAGGCCGACGAACCTGTCAGCGCCGAAATCCGCAAGCGGATGAATGAGATCGACATGGATAACACCAATTCCATCGTCGCGTTCGGGTCGTCTGCCCAGGCGGAATTGCAGGAAATCAGCCAGGCCATGCTGGCGGATGTCCGCAACAAAGATGTCGGGCCCGCCGGGGATAGCCTGCGCAATATCGTCACGACGATCCGCGGGTTTTCAGTCAGTGAGCTGGACGTCCGGCGCGAACGCAGCTGGTGGGAAAAGCTGTTGGGCAAGGCTGCACCTTTCGCCCAGTTTACCGCCAAGTTTGAAGATGTTCAGGGGCAGATCGACAGGATCACCGACGACTTGCTGGGCCACGAACATACGCTGCTGAAAGACATCAAGTCGCTGGACCTGTTGTATGAAAAGACGCTGGGTTTTTATGACGAGCTTGCGCTGTATATCGCAGCTGGCGAAGAAAAACTGACCGAGCTGGACAGCCAGAACATCCCCGAAAAAGAAGCCGAAGTTCAGGCCGCGCCAGAAGACCAACAAGTCATGAAGGCGCAAGAGCTGCGTGACCTGCGCGCAGCGCGGGATGATCTGGAACGGCGTGTTCACGACCTGAAGCTGACGCGACAGGTGACGATGCAATCGCTGCCCTCGATCCGGTTGGTGCAGGAAAATGACAAGTCGCTGGTGACCAAGATCAACTCGACCCTCGTCAACACCGTTCCGCTGTGGGAAACGCAACTGGCTCAGGCCGTCACCATCCAGCGTAGCGCCGAGGCAGCCGCGGCCGTGCGCGATGCGAATGACCTGACGAATGAGCTGCTGACCTCGAACGCGGCGAACCTGCGTGAGTCGAACAAGATGATCCGCGAGGAAATGGAACGCGGCGTGTTTGATATCGAGGCGGTCAAGCAAGCCAATGCTGACCTGATCGGCACGATCAACGAAAGTCTTGCAATTGCTGACGAAGGCAAGGCCAAGCGCGCCGCAGCCGAGCAGGAACTGCAGAAAATGGAGACCGAGCTGCGCGACACCCTTGCCTCTGCCAAGGCGCGCAAAGACGGCGTCGGCGACAACGCTGGAACTGCGGTTTCGAGCTAAAGGCAGGCTGGACGTGCGAGTGCCGGGATATCTGAAACCCCTGTTGGGTATGGTGGCGCTGTTGGCGCTGGCCAATTGCGATGAAGCATTGACGTCGTCTGTCGTGCCGCAACCGCGCCCGGTGGCACCTGCACCGGCACCCAATGCTTATGTTCCCCCGTCTGCGGCAAGTCAGGATCTGGCCCGGTTCTATCAGCGGGTCGAACGTGACCTGCTGACCCGCGATATGTTGCGCGTGGACGGAGGCGGTCCCGATACACCCTATGATGCCGATGATCTTGCCCGTAATTTTGAGGCTATAGCCTTTTACAGCGAATACCCCGATCACGCTGTAACCACGCGCATTCGGCGAACGGACGGGCAGCTTAGCCGGTGGGCAGGACCTGTGCGGATTCAGACCGAATTCGCCCCGTCCGTGGCACCCGAGATACGCGCAAAAGACTCCGCCGACGTCGAAGCGTTTGCGGATCGGCTGAGCAAATTGACGGATCATCCAATCTCGGTCGTCAATCGCAAGGCCAATTTCCATGTCTTCTTTGCAGGCAAGGATGACAGCGCCTATGTGGTGAAACGCCTGAAACAGCTGATTCCGGGCATCAGCACGCCTTCACTGGATTTGGTTGCAAACCCGCGCGCCAATATTGACTGTCTTGTTTTTGCGTCTCCTACCAATACCTCACCGTATAAATTTGTGCGGGCTGTCACGCTCATCCGCGCTGAACTGCCGGACCTGACCCGGCGCAGCTGCATCCACGAAGAAATTGCGCAGGGGCTTGGATTATCCAATGACAGCCCGGCGGCACGACCGTCGATATTCAACGACAATGACGAGTTTGCGCTGTTGACCAGCCATGACGAGAAACTTCTGACAATGCTTTATGACCCGCGCCTTGAACCCGGTGTGACAGCCGAGGACGCCCGCCCCGTGGTACGGATCATTGCACGCGAATTGATGGGCCAGCAGCTCTGAGCCCAAGAAAAGGAGACCCCAATGGGTATTTTCGATTTTCTGACCGGAGAATTTATCGACGTCATTCACTGGGTCGACGACACCCGTGACACCATGGTTTGGCGGTTTGAGCGTGAAGGACATGCCATCAAGTACGGCGCCAAACTGACGGTGCGCGAAGGACAGGCGGCGGTATTCGTGCACGAAGGGCAATTGGCGGATGTATTCACGCCCGGCCTCTACATGCTTGAGACCAACAACATGCCGATCCTGACGACGCTGCAGCATTGGGATCACGGGTTTCAATCGCCCTTCAAATCCGAGATTTATTTCGTCAACACGACCCGGTTCAATGACCTGAAATGGGGCACCAAAAACCCGATCATGCTGCGCGATCCGGAATTTGGCCCGACACGCATTCGCGCCTTTGGCACCTACACGATCCGGGTAAAAGATCCTGCGAAGTTCCTGATTGAGATCGTCGGCACCGATGGTGAATTCACAATGGACGAGATCAGCTTTCAGATCCGCAACATCATCGTGCAGGAATTCAGCCGCGTGATCGCCGGGTCCGGCATTCCGGTTCTGGACATGGCCGCCAACACCGCCGATCTGGGCAAGCTGATCGCGGCCGAGGTCTCGCCCGTGCTGGAAGGTTATGGCCTGGAAATGCCGGAGTTCTACATCGAAAACATCTCGCTACCGCCCGCAGTTGAAGCGGCCCTGGACAAGCGGACCTCGATGGGGCTGGCGGGCGATCTGGGCAAGTTCACCCAGTATTCGGCCGCCGAAGCAATGACCGCAGCAGCGACCAACCCCGGTCAGGGCGGCGGCATGGGTGCCGGTCTTGGCATGGGAATGGGCATGGCGATGGCACAGCAGATGTCGAACATGGCAGCGGGTCAACCGGGCGGGCCTTGGGGCGGTTCCGCCCCCGCTGCGCCGCAACCAGCGGCGCATGCGGCACCGCCCCCTCCTCCGCCGGTCGAGCATGTCTGGCATATCGCGGTGGACGGGCAGACCAGCGGGCCGTTTTCCAAGGCCAAGATGGGCCGCATGGCGACCGACGGTGAGATCACCCGTGACACCCATGTTTGGACCGCCGGTCAGGACGGATGGAAAAAGGCCGGTGACGTGCAGGAACTGGCGCAGCTGTTCACGATATTGCCGCCACCACCGCCGGGCGCGTAACCCCGCGACAAGTGTGAATGGATTGAGCAAGGTTCACCCATGACAGACGAACACCGCTTTCCCTGCGAGCAATGCGGCTCGGACTATCGGTTCAATCCGGGCGACGGGACCCTGACCTGCGATCATTGCGGGCATTCGGAATCCATAGGTGCCGGACCGTGGGGAGGTACCAGCCTGAAAGAACTGGATTTCAACGCGGCGCTGGCGAACAAGCTGCCAGAAGCAGAGATCGAGGAAACGCGGGTTCTGTCCTGCCCGAACTGCGCAGCTGAGGTCGAGTTTGACCCGAACACCCATGCGGCCGAATGCCCGTTCTGTGCCACTCCGGTAGTCACAGAGACGGGAGTTAACCGGCATATCAAGCCAAAAGGCGTGTTGCCCTTTGCTCTGGATGAACGCTCGGCTCATAAGGCGATGTCGAGCTGGCTTGGCAAGTTGTGGTTCGCGCCCAACGGGTTGAAGGATTATGCCCGCAAAGGTCGCAAGATGCAGGGGATTTACGTCCCCTACTGGACCTTCGACGCGGATACCAAGTCAGCTTATCGCGGCGAGCGGGGCACGGTGTATTACGAGACCCGGACCGTCATGCGTGACGGCAAGCGCGTGCAACAGCAGGTGGCAAAGGTGCGGTGGTCCCCAAAATCCGGCCGGGTTGCCCGGTTCTTTGACGATGTTCTTGTTTTGGCGTCCCAGTCATTGCCGAAACGCTATACTGACGCGTTGGAACCCTGGGACCTGCCGGCGCTTGAACCTTACCAGCCCGAGTATCTGGCGGGATTCCGGGCCGAGGCTTATACAGTCGAATTGCAGGACGGGTATACCGAGGCGCGCGGGCATATGGCCCGGGTGATCGAACGGGATGTTCGGTTCGATATCGGCGGTGACCGGCAGCGCATTCACGCAATCGACACGAATGTGCAAAATGTAACCTTCAAACATATTCTGCTGCCTGTCTGGCTGGCCGCATACAAATATCGGGGCCAGACTTTTCGTTTCGTTGTCAACGGCAGAACGGGGCGTGTTCAGGGCGAACGCCCTTGGTCAGCCATCAAAATCACGATCGCTGTCGTGTTGGGTCTGCTGGTTGCGGCGGGTGTCGGATACATGATGGCAACCGGTCAGCAATAGAACCGCGTCGCGTTCGCGTGCTATTTTGGCGGTTTAACCGCTTGAACATCGCTGATCCTGCCGCCATCCTGCGCCTCGGCTACACGAAGGGGGAGCAGTGTGACGCTATCCGATCTGGATCGATTACTGGCTGAGCGGCATTCTTGCCGAGCGTTCCGACCTGAACCCGTTCCCAAGGACCAGATCGAACAGATTCTGACCTGTGCATCACGTGCCCCCAGCTGGTGCAACGCGCAGCCCTGGAACATCGTGATCACCAGTGGAGCCGAGACTGACGCTTTTCGAAAAGCGCTGCAAAACGAAGTCACAACCGGCGCACCGGAACCCGACCAGCCGTTCCCGACGGCGTATACCGGTATCTATCAGGAACGACGTCGCGAATGCGGTTGGGCATTATACGAAGCCGTGGGCGTGCAGCGCGGGGATCGCGCCGGTTCGACCAAGCAAATGATGGAAAACTTTGCCCTTTTCGGTGCGCCGCATTGTGCGATAATCTCAAGCCCTGCGGACCTTGGCGCTTACGGGGCAATGGACTGCGGAGGTTTTGTCATGGCCTTCACCCTCGCCGCCCAAGCATTGGGGGTTGCCACAATCCCTCAGGCTGCTGTGGCCAGCTATGGCAAGTTTCTGCACCGGTACTTCGACATTCCCGATGATCGGTTGATCTTGTGCGCAATCTCATTCGGATACTCGGATGCAGACCACCCTGCGAACGGGTTTCGAACCGACCGGGCCGATCTGGACGAGATCGCTCGTTGGGTCGGATAACCACGACACCAAACGGAGAACAGATTTGCGCGCACTTCTACAAAGGGTTTCCCGGGCAAAAGTCTCGGTTGACGGACAAACGGTTGGACAGTCCGGTCCGGGGCTGATGATCCTGGTTTGTGCGATGAAAGGTGACGATGAACAAAAGGCCGAACAACTGGCAGCCAAGGTCTCAAAGCTGCGTATCTTCAAGGATGACACCGGTAAGATGAACCGCTCTGTCGTAGATGTGGGTGGCTCGGCGCTGGTGATCAGCCAGTTCACACTGGCCGCCGATACCTCGCGCGGGAACCGACCGGGGTTTTCCGAGGCCGCCCCCCCTGATGTGGGGCAGCGCCTCTATGAAGAGTTTGCGCGGCGGTTGCAGGCCCATGGCGTGCCCGTCGAAACCGGGCAGTTCGGGGCCGACATGGCGGTAGAGCTGGTCAATGATGGACCGGTCACAATTTGGATGGAAAGCTGATGGACCAAAGGCAACAGGCAATTCGTATTTGGCAGGCCGGTGTTGATGCGGTTGACGGAAAACGAGCCACCAAAGCTGCTCTGGATGAGGTCCAAACGCCCGACCGGATTCTGGCCGTCGGCAAGGCAGCCGCAGCGATGGCCAGCGCGGCATTGGACCATTTCGGTCCGCG
Source organism: Ruegeria sp. CDSA033 (assembly GCF_059612305.1). Classification (NCBI taxonomy): domain Bacteria; kingdom Pseudomonadati; phylum Pseudomonadota; class Alphaproteobacteria; order Rhodobacterales; family Roseobacteraceae; genus Ruegeria; species Ruegeria sp. CDSA033. The sequence goes on from NZ_JBXWQI010000002.1 coordinate 160,571, forward strand.
TCCGACGCTGGTTGTCACCAAGGACGATCACGGGCGCGACTTGCCAGAACATGTTCAGTTGATCGAAGCCTCTCATCCGGTTCCGGACGCACGCAGCCTGGACGGTGGCCGCGCCCTGCGCGAAGCGATCGAGACGATGGCACCAGATTCCCATGTGCTATTGCTTGTTTCGGGCGGGGCATCATCCTTGGCAGAGGATTTGCTGCCGGGGAACTCATTGGCAGATCTGGCGCAACTGAACTCAAGGCTGCTGGCCGAAGGTTTGGATATCACCGCAATGAATGCCGAGCGTCGAAAGCTGTCGCGGATCAAGGGCGGCGGGCTGTTGTCCCATTTCAACGGGGCCAAAGCGACCGTTCTGGCAATCTCGGATGTGCCCGGGGACGACCTGAACGTCATCGGATCGGGAATTGGCGCATTGCCTGACACTTACAAATTTGACGCCTCGACCACGATCGTTGCTTCGAACGCCCATGCACGCTCGGCGGCCGCAGAAATGGCGCGCCGAGACGGTTTGCAAGTGCTGGCTGACGAAGAATGCCTGCATGACGATTTCTTGCAAATCGCATCCAATCTGGGGAAACGCCTGAGGGATATGCCGACCGGCGTCATGGTATTCGGCGGCGAACCAACGGTGGTTTTACCGGACAAGCCGGGCCATGGCGGGCGCAATCAGGCTCTGGCGCTGGCACTCGCCCGGGAAATAGCTGGAACATCAGGCTTGACTGTTGTTGTCGGTGGTACCGATGGCACCGATGGCCCAACCAATGCGGCCGGAGCCGTAGTCGACGGCAAAACTTGGGGCAACGGGGCCGATACCGCCTTGCAGCAGGCAGACAGTGGCAGTTTTCTGGACAAGTCCGGGGCTTTGCTGGTGACAGGCCCAACCGGAACGAACGTGATGGACCTTGTTGTCGCAATCAAACAGTGATTTGACGATTTTAGTACATTGCGAAAAGACAAAGACCGAAAGACTTCCAAAATGACTCGCTCGCCCAATTCGCTATGCGATATCGAAGATCTACCGGATGTCGGCATAGTGATGCCGGATGGATGTCGTCTTTCAGCGCGTGTCTGGCGCCCGGTGGATGCAGACAGCAGTCCCGTTCCGGCCATTTTGGAATTCCTGCCCTATCGCAAACGCGACGGCACGGCGACGCGGGATGCCCTGACCCATCCCTGGTTTGCCAAACGCGGCTATGCCTGCATTCGTGTGGACATGCGCGGCAATGGGGACAGCGAAGGGTTGATGGAAGACGAGTACACCCAGCAAGAACTGGATGATGCCGTTTCCACAATCCAATGGCTGGCGGATCAGCCATGGTGTTCAGGCACCGTTGGGATGATGGGAATCAGCTGGGGCGGGTTCAACGCGCTGCAGGCTGCCGCCCTTCAACCCGCGCCGCTGAAGGCAATTATCACCCTGTGTTCAACCGCAGATCGTTACGCAGACGACATCCATTACAAGGGCGGATGCCTGCTGAATGAAAACCTGGGATGGGGCGCGACTATGTGGTCCTACTCATCCCGCGCACCCGACCCAGCGTTGCGCCCCAACTGGCGCGAGTTGTGGCTTAAGCGTTTGGAAAACCAAACGTTCCTGCCCTTGACCTGGCTGCGCCACCAGACGCGCGACGCCTATTGGCAGCATGGCTCTGTCTGCGAAGACTTCAGCGCGATCCGCGCGGCGACTTTGGCCATAGGCGGCTGGGGTGACGCGTACAAGAACACCGTGCCGCTGCTGGTCGAACAGCTTAGCGCTCCGGTCAAGGGAATCGTGGGGCCATGGGTGCACAAATACCCGCATTTCGCAGTGCCCGAACCGAGGATCGGTTTTCTGCAAGAGGCGCTGCGTTGGTGGGATCATTGGCTGAAGGGTCTGGAAAGCGGCGTTGAAACCGACCCAGACTATCGAGCGTATCTGATGGACGGCGTCCGCCCAAAGCGGTGGTACAACAACAGACCCGGGCGCTGGATCAGCGAGCAAGCCGGCGCGACCTCGCATTTGTCCAACCTAACTTTGAACCTGTCGAACGATGGGCTCGGGCAAGATGAGCCGCTGGACACGCGGATCCAGTCGCCCCAAACCTGCGGCATGGATGGCGGCGAGTATTGCGCAATTTGGCTGGGCCCGGACATGCCGGGAGATCAGCGCGCCGATGATGCGTTGTCCGCCTGTTTCGATGGCCCGCCTTTGTCGGAAGATCTGGATATTGTCGGCGCTCCGCGCATTTGCCTGAATGTCAGGGCCGACCGTCCGCAGGCACAGATTGCGGTGCGGTTAAATCATGTCCATCCGGACGGGGCCTCAACCCGGATCACCTATGGCGTTCTGAACCTGTCGCACCGAGATTGCCACGCGCAACCAACTCCGTTGATGCCCGGAGCGCCCTACGAAATCTCACTGGACCTAGATCACATCGCCTATCGCGTTCCCAAAGGGCATCGCGTGCGGGTGGCTGTGTCCAGCGCGTATTGGCCGCTGATCTGGCCCTCACCCGAACCCGTCGAACTGCACCTGACAGGTGGTACGATCACGATCCCGAACCGGCCGACAGCGGGTGATGATGAGCATGTGTTTCAGCCGCCCGATTCTGAAACCCCGATTGATGTGACGACCCTGCGGGACAGCAGCAATTCTCGCCGGGTGGAAACAGACATGAATTCAGGTGAAACCAGCCTGATCATCGAAGACGATTTCGGTCGCGTAACGGACAATCACCACGGGCTTACGCATGGTGGCACTGCATATGAACGCTGGACCATCCACCCCGACGACCCGCTATCTGCCCACGGGCAGTGCCGCTGGACACAGGAGATCAGTCGGGACGGGATAGACCTGCGCACGGAAACATCCTGCGAAATGTGGTCGGATCGAGAGAGCTTTTTTCTTAAGGCACAGATAAGTGCTTTTGAAAACGAAACTTTGGTATTCTCTAAACAAACGGAGGACGCCGTTCCACGAAACCAGATGTGATATTTTGGTGACCAAAGGTCAGACATTTGTCCTTGCTCGGTAGACCGAAATGCGCCTAACTTGACTCATGCGTCAATAAAAATGCCCGAGAAGGGCTGAAATCCAATCAACTGGGAGATCACTAAATGAACGAACAACTCACTCACATGGCCGGTCAGGTCACTGCGGGCAAACTGACCCGTCGCGAATTCATGGGGAAAGCGGCGGCTCTGGGTGTGTCAGCGGCGATGGCCAGCACCATGTTCGCTGACGCTGCGCGCGCGGCAGGACCGAAGAAGGGCGGCGACCTGAAATTTGGCTTGCAAGGCGGCGAATCCACCAACTCGCTGGATCCGGCGACCTATGCCAGCTCGGTGCCGTTCCAGAACGGCAAACAATTCGGTGACCAGCTTGTGGAAGTTGCGCCCGACGGGTCGATCGAGCCGCGCCTGGCTGAAGCCGTCGAAGGCAGCGCGGACGCCAAAGTTTGGACATTCAAACTGCGTCAGGGTGTCGAATTCCACAACGGCAAGACCATGACCAGCGAAGACGTGCTGAAAACCATGGAGCGCCACTCGAACGAAGACTCCAAGTCCGGTGCCCTGGGTATCATGAAGGGCATCGAGTCAATGAAGGCCGATGGCGACAATTTCCAGGTCACACTGACCGAGCCAAATGCCGACTTGCCCTATCTGATGGCCGACTATCACCTGATCATTCAGCCTGATGGCGGAATGGAAAACCCAGGTGCGGGCATTGGCACCGGACCATACCAGTTGGAAGTCGACGAGCCGGGCGTACGCCACGTGTTCAAGAAATTTGCCAACCACTGGAACCCCGATTTCGGCAATTTCGACAGCGTCGAAGTAATTGTCATCAACGATGCGACTGCCCGTACGGCTGCTCTGCAGTCTGGTCAGGTTCACGCGATAAACCGCGTAGAACCTAAGGTTGCCGATCTGCTGGGCCGCGCCCCAAACTTGACAGTGCACTCGACCGCCGGCCGTGGACATTATGTGTTCATCATGCATTGCGACACCGCGCCGTTCGACAACAACGAACTGCGGCTGGCGCTGAAACACGCAATCAACCGCCAGGACTTGGTCGACAAGGTTCTGCGCGGCTACGGCACAATTGGCAACGACATGCCGATCAATGCGGCATACCCGCTGTTTGACGGCTCAATCCCGCAACGCGACTTCAGCCTTGAAAAGGCGGCAGAACACTATGCGAAGTCGGGCCATGACGGTTCGCCGATCATCCTGCGTGTCGCAGATGGCGCCTTCCCGGGTGCCGTTGACGCAGCGGCCCTGTTCCAGCAAAGCGCGGCTCAGGCCGGTATCCCGCTGGAAATCAAGCGCGAGCCCAACGATGGCTACTGGTCCGAGGTCTGGAACGTTCAGCCGTTCTGCGCATCCTATTGGGGTGGCCGTCCGGTGCAGGATCAGATGTACGCGACAGCGTATCTGTCAACCGCCGACTGGAACGACACCCGCTTCAAGGTGCCGGAGTTCGACGAAATGCTGTTTGCAGCACGGGCCGAACTGGACAACGACAAACGCAAGGACATCTACAGCAAAATGGGCATGATGGTCCGCGACCAGGGCGGTCTGATCTGCCCGATGTTCAACGATTTTGTCGAAGGCGTCACCAATCAGCTCGAAGGTTGGGAAAGCGACCCAACCCAAGAGATGATGAATGGCAACATGTCACGCAAGATGTGGTTCGCCTGATAGGGCCCACGGATAATGCATCCTATCATCAAACTGGTTTCCCAGCGCCTTGCTCTGGGACTCCTGCTTCTCTTCGGTGCATCGGCTCTGATTTTCGGCCTCACCGAAGCCCTGCCTGGGGACGCTGCGCAAGCGGTCCTTGGCCAATCCGCAACCCCCGAGGCGCTGGCAAACCTGCGCGAGGAAATGGGCCTCAACCGTCCCGCTCTAACCCGATATTTCGAATGGTTGGGCGGCATCCTGCAGGGCGATCTGGGTCAGTCTTTGACCAACAAACTCGACATCGCAGAAAGCATCGGAAAGCGCTTAGGGAACACCCTGTTCCTTGCATGTGCTGCAGCCGTGGTTTCCGTGCCGCTAGCTATCTTTCTGGGCCTTCTGGCCGTTCGGTACCGCAACCGCTGGCCTGACAAACTGATTTCTGCCATCACCCTGACAACGGTTTCGATCCCGGAATTCCTGATCGGTTACGTGGTGATCTACTTCGTCTCAGTGAAACTGGGCTGGTTCTCCTCACTCGCAATGATCAACGACACAATGTCCTTCGGGCAAAAGCTCAATGCCATCGCCTTGCCTGCCTTCGTTCTGACACTGGTTGTTCTGGCGCAGATGATGCGAATGACCCGCGCTGCGATCCTGAACCTGATGCAATCGGCCTACATCGAAACGGCCGAGCTGAAAGGCCTCTCGAATTTTCAGGTCATTGCGCGCCACGCGTTTCCCAACGCGATTTCCCCCATTGTCAACGTTGTGATGCTGAACCTGGCCTATCTGGTTGTGGGCGTCGTCGTTGTTGAAGTGGTGTTCGTATATCCCGGCATGGGGCAATATCTGGTGGATTCGGTGACCAAGCGTGACGTGCCAGTCGTTCTGGCCTGCGGCGTCGTCTTTGCCGCGGTCTATATCGGGCTCAACATGGTTGCCGATATTGTGTCTATCCTTGCCAACCCAAGACTGAGGCATCCGAAATGATGAAGAACATTCCTATTTCGGCCGCCATCGGTCTGTTTTTCACCGGACTGTACTTTTTCATGGCCCTAGCTGCCCCACTGATCGCCCCCTACGGAATGGCCGAAGTGGTCGGTGATGTGTGGGAACCGTCAAGCGCCGAGCATCTGCTGGGCACGGACAATATCGGGCGCGATCTGCTGACACGTATGATCTATGGTGGTCGCACGACCATCTTTATCGCTGCGATGGCTACAATCCTCAGCTTCATCACTGGCACCTCGCTGGGCCTTTTGGCTGCGGTTCTGGGTGGTTGGGCTGACCAGGCGCTTAGCCGGACGGTTGACCTGATAATGTCGATCCCGACGCTGATCCTGGCACTGGTTATCCTGGCGATTGTTCCGGTGACCGTTCCGATCCTGATCCTTGTGATGGGGCTGTTGGACGCCACACGTCCTTACCGACTGTCTCGATCGGTCGCCGTGGACATCAACGTGATGGACTATGTCGAAGCCGCAAAGCTGCGCGGTGAAGGTCGTCGCTGGATCATCTTCCGGGAAATCCTGCCAAACGCTCTGTCGCCTCTGGTGGCTGAATTCGGGCTGCGGTTCATCTTTATGGTCCTGTTCATCTCGACCCTTTCGTTCCTGGGTCTGGGCGTCCAGCCGCCGCTGGCGGACTGGGGCGGCATCGTGAAGGAAAACAAGGACGGGATCGTCTATGGCATCGGCGCGGCATTGTACCCCGCTGTGGCCATCGCGACGCTCGCCATCTCGGTCAACCTTGTGGCTGACTGGGTTCTGAACCGCACCACATCGCTGAAAGGAGGCCGGGGATGAGTGATACCCTTCTCAAGGTCCGCAACCTCAAGATCGGCGCGACCGTCTATCCGCCCGGCGAAAAGCCCCATGACATCGAAATCGTACACGGGGTCAGCTTTGACCTCGAACGCGGTAAAGTGTTGGGGCTGATCGGTGAATCGGGCGCCGGTAAATCGACCATCGGTTTGGCGTCCATGGCTTATGGCCGCGGTGGTGTCGAACTAACCGGTGGCGAAGTCTGGGTCAACGGGCGCGACATTCTAAAAACCCCGCATAGCGATATCCGCAATCTGCGTGGGGGCGAAGTTGCCTATGTCTCGCAATCCGCGGCCGCGTCGTTTAACCCGGCGAAGAAGATCATGGATCAGGTGGTCGAAGCTGCGGTCGAACATAAGAAGTTTTCGCGTAAAGAGGCCGAAGGCCGTGCGCGGGAACTTTTCGCCAAGCTAGGGCTGCCCGATCCGGACAATATCGGTGATCGTTACCCGCACCAGGTCTCGGGTGGTCAGCTACAGCGTTGCATGACGGCGCTGGCGCTGTGCCCCGAGCCTGATCTTGTGGTGTTTGATGAACCGACCACAGCACTGGATGTGACCACTCAGATCGACGTTCTGATGGCGATCAAAGAGGCCATTCGCGATACTGGCGTTGCTGCGCTCTATATCACGCATGACCTCGCCGTTGTCGCTCAGGTCAGTGATGACATCATGGTTCTGCGGATGGGCAACACGGTCGAGTATGGCAATACCGACCAGATCATCAACAACCCGCAGGAAGAGTATACCAAGGCGCTGGTCTCGGTCCGCTCGATCGAGCACGAAGAGAAAAAGCCTACACCGGATGCGGTTTTGAGCGTCGAAGGTATCACCGCGCGCTACAAGGGTTTGAATTTCGACGTGCTACACAACGTCAATGTCGATCTTCACCCGGGGCAGACACTGGCGGTTGTCGGCGAATCCGGCTCGGGCAAGTCGACACTGGCACGGGTGATCACAGGCTTGCTGCCGCCGCGCGATGGTGAGATCACCTTTGCTGGCCGCAAGCTTAGTGGCGATCTGAAAGGCCGCAGCCGTGAAGACCTGCGCGAGCTGCAGATGATCTACCAGATGGCCGACGTGGCAATGAACCCACGCCAGACGGTTGGTACGATCATCGGACGCCCGCTGGAGTTCTACTTCAACATGCGCGGTGCCGAAAAACGCAAGCGGATCGTCGAGCTGTTGGATGAGATCGAACTGGGCGAAAAGTACATGGACCGCTATCCGGCGGAACTGTCAGGTGGTCAGAAACAGCGTGTCTGTATCGCACGGTCGCTGGCAGCCAAGCCCAAGATGATCATCTGTGACGAGGTCACCTCGGCACTTGATCCACTGGTGGCGGACGGCATCCTGAAACTGCTGTTGGACCTGCAAAAGATCGAGGACGTGGCATACCTGTTCATCACCCACGATCTGGCGACGGTGCGCGCGATCAGCGATAGTATCGCGGTGATGTATCAGGGTCGGGTGGTTCGCTATGGGTCGAAAAGCGAGGTGCTGAGCCCGCCGTTCGACGACTATACCGACCTGCTGCTCAGTTCCGTCCCCGAGATGCATCTGGGTTGGCTGGAAGAGGTCGTTGCCCACCGCAAAATGGAAAGCGCCGGGAACTGACCCCTGCCCTTTCCGTGACAGGTAAGTGAAAAATTGAAATCCCGGCGCCTTGTTCGATGACAGGTGTCGGGATTTTGCTATTGGGGGCGCGAACGGGCAGACCCCTGATCGCGAATCCCCTAGGGTCGCCAGAAAAATTTAGTCAAAAGGCCAAAGACATGGACCGCAAACTACTCCTTATCATCCTGGACGGTGTTCCGTGGCGCAATTTCCGACGGTTGTTCGGTAACCTTGAAGGTTGGGTCGACAGCGGTGAGGCGCGCGTGTGGAAACTGCGCGCTGTTCTGCCGTCCACATCCGCCAGCTGCTATGCCTCAATCCACACCGGTGTCACACCACAGGAGCATGGCTGTACCGGCAACGGCAATGTCTTTCGCCTAGGCCATAAGGACGTCTTCAGCCAGGTCTGTGAAGCTGGCGGTGTAACCGGCGCTGTCACCCACAGTTATTGGTCGCAGTTCTTCAACCGCCACCCGTTCGATTACGTCCGCGACATCGAATATGATGAGCCTGAGAGCAAGACAATCAACCACGGTCGCTTTCACACCATGACCGGCTATGGCAAAGCCAATCAGATGACCCCGTCCGACGTGGATCTCTATGCCACTCTGACCAACCTTTGCCTGCGTCACGGGCTGGACTACGGCCTGCTGCATGCTTGCACATTGGACAGTATGGGGCACCGTTTCTACCATGATTGCGAAGAGATGGACCACGCTTGTTTCGTCGCGGATGAGATGCTGGCCCCCTTCATCCCGCGTTGGCGGCAACTGGGCTATGAGGTCATCGTGACCGCCGATCACGGCCAGGACGAACGCGGTCATCACGGCGGGCGCGGCCCGCTGCAACAGGAAACGGCACTGTACTACTTTGGCGACGCGGAAGGCCCCGAGGTCGACACGGTAATCGACCAGCTACAGCTGGCGCCTACGATCCTGAATCGCATGGGCGCGCCCATTGCCGCAACGATGAAGGCGAAACCGTTCCTGAAGTGAGAGATCAATCGTAGGGCCAGATCTGCTGGCCCAGCGCCTCGATCGCGACTGAGATTCGCTCAAAGCTGTCTGCCGCGCGCTTAACACTGGTACGCGCGCGCAGATATCCATGAACGAGACCCGGCTCGTTGATCCAATGCGCCTGCCCTCCGGCAGCGGAAATCTTGTCGCAATAGGCGGAACCGTCATCTCGCAGCGGATCGCAATCTGCGGTCACCACCACAGTTGGCGGCAGGCCCGAGAAATCCGTGTAGTGAAGCGGCGCAAATGTCGGGTCGTTTTGCGGGACAGTGCCACCGCAACGTACCTTTTCGTAGAAAACGATCTCATCCAGCGTCAATAGCGGCGCGTGGGCGTGTTCGATATACGACCCGTTCGCGCTGTCGCCGCCCAAGCCTGGGTAGATCAGCACCTGCCCCAGCACATTCTGCAACCGCCCTCGCCCATATTGGGCGACCGCTGCCGCCAGATTGCCACCGGCGCTGTCACCGGCCAGGACAATAGGATCGCCAAACTCCTGCACGGCCCAGTTCGTAGCGGTCCAGCTGTCCTGAAACTGCGCAGGATGTACATGTTCGGGGCACAGGCGATAGTCCACGGCCACAACCCGATACCCGGTCTGCGCGCAAATCTCGGCGCATACATCGTCGTGGCTGTCCAATCCGCCAACAACAAAACCGCCACCATGAAAATAGATGACGGTTCGTGTCGGCTGACCTGCATTGTAAACGCGGACAGGCACACCATCGGCCTGCCTGTCCTGTGTTTCGACCCCTTGTGGGCGGGGTTGGCGAAAGTCGCGACACATCGTGTCGTAGACCCGGCGTTGATCATCGATCGACAGGTCGACCGCGTCATCCGGATAGCTTTCAGCCGTTCGTTTTATGAACGCCCAAGTCTCTTCATCAATCAGACGTTCATAATCCATGTTTCCTCCCGGTCAGGCAGCCCACTCCCACGGCCGGGTGAACGATCCCAGCACTTTGCTGACATCGTCCTCTGCGGAACCCTTCGCGTCAAGCTGCGCAACGAGTCCACGCTTCTTATCGTCGGTAACGGACACAACGCGCGCCTCAAGACCAGCCTCTTCCAACGCGCCGTTATAGATACGCGTGATCGCCTGTTTGCGAAGTTCGGGTTTAAAGACCTTCCCCACGGCAGTTTTGGGCAGCTCATCCAGAATGGTCATGTGCTTGGGTTGCGCCGCACGTTCGTGGACATGCACATTGCAATAGTCCATCAGCTCTTTCTCGGTCACCGAGGCCCCATCGACCAGTTCGACAAAGGCGCAAGGCACCTCGCCCGAATAGGCGTCAGGCTGCCCGATGGCACCGGCAAACGCGACAGCATCGTGCCCCAGCAGAGCTTCTTCGATCTCGGCCGGGTCAATGTTGTGACCGCCGCGAATGATCAGGTCCTTGGCACGACCTGTGATCCACAGGTAACCGTCCCCGTCAAAGCGTCCCAGATCACCTGTGCGCAGGTATTTGTCGAAGTGGTAAAGACCTACGTTCTTGTCCGCCTCGGTATAGGTATTGCCCGCAAAGACACCGGGGTTCGAAATGCAAATCTCACCAATTTCATCTGCGGCGCATTCCATTGGTCCGTCCGGACCATCCTGCAGGATTTTCACATCCGTATAGGGGAACGGAATACCGATCGAGCCAATCTTCTTTTCCCCGTCCACCGGGTTACAGGACACCAGACACGTGGCTTCGGTCAGACCGTAGCCTTCCACGATGGTCACGCCGGTTGCCTCTTCAAAGCGCCGGAACAATTCTACCGGCAGAGGGGCCGAGCCCGAGAACGCCGTCTTCACGCTTGAGATATCCGCATCCACGGGTCGCTGCATCTTGGCAGCAATCGCTGTGGGTACGGTGATGATGAACGTTACTTTCCAGCGCTCGATCAATTTCCAGAAATTGTCGAACACGCCGTCGCCGCGATATCCCGCAGGCGTTGGGAATACCACATGGGCGCCTGACGACACAGCGGCCATCATGATCACGTGCACGGCAAAAACGTGGAACATCGGCAGCGGGCACATGATCACGTCTTCTTCGGAAAACAGCAGCGTGCTCCCAAGCCAGCCGTTGTAGATCAGGCCCGAGTATTTGTGCTGCGCCACCTTCGGCATACCGGTCGTGCCGCCGGTGTGGAAATAGCAGGCAACGCGATCTTCCTTGCTGTCTTCGAAAGTCAGCGTCGTTGGTTGCTTGGCCAGTTCTTTATTGAAGTTCTTATAGTCCGCATGCGCCAGTTTTTCCTTGTCGCCCATTTTGGGGCGCAGGAAGGGCACCAGCCAGGATTTTGGCGGCGTCAGATAGCGGTTGAGATCAATCTCGAGAATGGTTTTGACGTTGGGCGCGTGGCGCACCGCCTCTTCGACCTTTTGCGCCACATCCGTTTTGGGGAAGGACTTCAACGTCACAACCACTTTGGCACCGGTTTCGCGCAGGATTGCGGCGATCTGCTCGGGCTCTAGCAGCGGGTTGATCGGGTTCACGATCCCTGCGACTGCACCGCCCATCATGGTGACCAGCGTTTCGTTACAGTTGGGCAGCACATAGGCCACCACGTCTTTCTCACCGACACCCAAAGACCGAAAAAGGTTCGCTGCCTGATTGACTTTGCCAAGCAGTTGCGACCACGTCAGAGTCTCGGCCTTGTCTGTCGGACCAGACATGAGCTGAAAGCTGACCGCATCACTGTTCGGAAATTTGCCTGCTGTGCGTGACAGCAACTGGTGGAAAGTGACCGGAACATCCCGATCCTCCCACGACATTTCCTGCTCCATTCTCGCCTTGTCTTCCAAACCCACAAAGGCCATGTGACTCCTCCCTGTTTTTCTCCCGCGTCTTGCGCGGTTTTTTCCAAAACAAGATGGAAGCAAAACCCCGCAGGTGCAAGCGACGGGTTAGAGGGGCCACGCCCAAATTTGTAGAATTACGCAGCGGCGTAAAACTGACTTCCCCAACGTCAGGCTATTCTGCCGCAACTCCGTCGGTGAATTGCAGGCGCGCCAGACGGGCATACAAGCCATCCTGAACGACCAGATCCTCGTGCGTGCCTTGGGCCACGATCTGACCGGCTTCCATCACAACGATCCGATCCGCCTTTTTGACCGTCGCCAGACGGTGGGCCACGATCAGTGTGGTGCGCCCGGCGCGCATCTGGTCAACCGCGCCTTGAACCGCGCGCTCGCTTTCGGCATCAAGGGCCGAGGTCGCCTCGTCAAGTAGCAGAACCGGTGCATCACGCAGGATGGCGCGAGCAATGGCGATGCGTTGTTTCTGACCACCCGACAGCATCACACCACGTTCTCCTACAAAACTGTCATAGCCTTCGGGCAGTTTCGAGATGAACTCATGTGCCGCAGCTGCGCGCGCGGCGGCCTCAACCTCTGCATCCGAGGCGTCCAGGCGCCCGAACCGGATATTCTCGCGGGCCGAGGCTGCAAAGATGATCGGGTCCTGGGGCACCAATGCCATGTGCTGCCGGAAATCGGATCGGTCGAGGTCACGCAGGTCAACGCCGTCCAGACTGACATGACCAGAGTCCGGATCGTAGAACCGCTGGATCATTTGAATCACTGTGGTTTTGCCTGCACCCGATGGACCAACGAAAGCCACGGTTTCACCCGGTTGGATCGACAGGGTCAGATGGTCCAGTGCCACAACATCCGGACGGGCCGGATAGTGGAAGATCACATCCTCAAAACGGATCTCGCCCCGAACAGGTGTAGGTAGCGACGCTGCCTTGTCCGGATCAATCACGGTATCCTGCGCGTTCAGCAATTCCACCAGACGCTCGGTCGCGCCGGCCGCACGTTGCAGCTCGCTCCAAATCTCAGAAAGGGCGGCGACAGAACCGGCCATGATGATCGAGTAAATTACGAACTGGATCAGAACACCTTCGGTCATCACGCCGTTGCGAACATCGTTTGCCCCCATCCACAGCACACCGACGATGCCCGAAAACACAAGGAAGATAACGATTACCGTCATCACGGCGCGCGTCTGAATACGTCGAAGAGAAACCGCATAAGAGGTTTCGGTCATATCGCCGAACTGCTTTCGGCTGGCTTTTTCATGCGTAAAGGCCTGAACGGTTTGAACCGCGCTCAGTGCCTCGCCTGCGTTGCCCGACGAGGCCGCAATCCAGTCCTGATTCTCGCGGCTGAGGACCCGCAAACGACGCCCCAGAACAAGTATCGGCACCACCACAACCGGGATCAGCAAAAGCACCAAACCCGTTAGCTTGGCCGAGGTCAGCAGCATCAGAACCAAACCACCCGCGAACAAAAGCATATTGCGCAAGGCAATGGATACGGACGATCCCAGCACAGACTGAATCAAGGTCGTGTCCGTGGTGATACGGCTGAGAACCTCTCCGGTCATGACCCGTTCGTAGAACTCGGGGCTCATTCCTATGACGCGGTTAAACACGGCCTTGCGGATATCGGCCACAACGCGCTCACCCAACCGGGTCACCAGCGCATACCGGATGCCAGTTCCCACCGCCAAAATCGCGGCAATGCCCAGTGCCGCCAGAAAGTACCAATCCAGCAGCTCACCATCTTCAATGCGGAAATTGTCGACTACTCGGCGTACCGCAAGTGGCAGGGTTAGCGTCATGCTGGCCGTCAACACCAGCGCCAATACCGCACCCGTCATCAGGGCCCGATACGGCTTCATAAATGGCCAAAGAGACGACAGAACGCCTATCTTCCGCGATCCAGCACGCTCTTCCGTGGCACCGGGTGCAGGTTTGCCCTTAGGCGTGGCTGAGGCAGAGTTTGCCATAATTGGCCCTTACGTCTTTTTCGCACTTAAGTGTTCGCTTCTTGGCGGCCACGGCAAGCCGGGTCAAGAACCACAATATATGACCCAACATAAAAGGGCTATTTGACGCAGAATTTTAGGGCTGATTTGGAGCGGGCGGCGGGAATCGAACCCGCTTCATCAGCTTGGAAGGCTGAGGTAATAGCCAGTATACGACGCCCGCTCAGCGCTGGTCGGTTTAAGCGATGCGTCAGATGTCGTCAAGCGCCGTTCGAAGCCAGATTTCAAATTCGTCGACAAAAATTGACAGGCGGTATACCGCATCCCGCAGACAGTCGTTCTGGCAGTTAAAGACAAACTCAAGATTGCGCGGGCAGCCATTCGCAACGGCTGAAATCGGCAGATATCCGGATCACCGAACCGTATTCTAAGACCGTTGGCGGGGCCAACCCGATCAGCTGAGCCGGATAAGAAGTGGCCGCCGCCAGTGCGTCCTGCAACGGCACACCGACTTGGTTGACCAGCACACCAACGGCGGTCATCAGGTCCAAATCTGCGCCGGCCAGCGTTCCGTCCGCCAGTGTCAACCTGCCGTCGGTTCGCGTGATTTTGCGGCCTTCAAGGGTGAATTCGGTTTGATCAGTACCCGCCACAGCCATCGCATCGCTGACCAGAAAGATTTGACCCGGCGCAGTTTTTGCAGCCCAAGCAGCGCGCATCGCGGCGGGGTGCACATGGACACCGTCGGCAATCAGCCCTGCAGACAGCGTTCCGCTGGCCAGCGCCGCGCCGACGAGGCCGGGTTCACGATTGCCCAGCTGGCTCATCGCGTTGAACAGATGGGTTACGCAACGCGCGCCGGCGGAAGCATACCGCTGGCAAGTCGCAAAATCCGCATCGCTGTGCCCGAGCGAGACAAGGATACCAGCGTCGCTCATGGCGCGGACCTGCTGCTCGGACACAGCTTCGGGGGCGACAGTTACCTTCAGGCAGGGAAGTGCATTAGCCGCTTCTATCAGCGTGTTCAAATCCGCCGCTTCCATCGGCCTTATCAAATTACCGTCGTGCGCCCCTTTCCGCGCGACCGACAAATGCGGCCCTTCCAAATGCAGCCCTGCAACGCCCGGCACCTGTTCACGTACCGCCTCGATCGTCGCATCTATTGCTGCGCGGGTTTTGCCGGGTTCGTCGGTGATCAGAGTGGGCAGCAGCGAAATCACACCCAATCGGCGATGGGCGCCGGCAATTCTGCGGATCGTTTCGACCGACGGATCATCGTTGAACATAACGCCATCGCCGCCATTGACCTGCAGATCCACAAAACCGGGGCTGAGGATATCGCCGTTCAAATCTACAACGTCCTTTTCTTCGGTCACCTCAGCGTCGGGGAAAACTTCACCCACGCGCCCCTCGCGAAAAACAATCGCGTGGCCGTTTATTAACCGGCTGCCGTCGAAAATCGGCCCGTTTCGAAAGATCACCTTGCGTTCTGTCATACCGTTTCGGTCACTTTTTTAAGGTGCCGCGGTGCGTCCGGGTCGATCCCCCGCGCACTGGCGACGGCCTCTACCATGCTGTAGAAAGACGTAATCGCCGTTATTGGGTCGGTGATCCAATGATCCGTTCGAACCACTGGCAGAGCCTGCGCACGCGATACTTTGGTGGTCGTCGCAAAAACCGCAGCACCTTTTTCGGCCAAGGCATCAGCCGCATCGGCAGTCGCCTGTTCGGCTGCATCATTGGCCGCGAACGAAATCACCGGAAACCCTTCTTCGACAATCGACACCGGGCCATGCAGCACTTCGGCCGCTGAATAGCTCTCGGCATGGATTTGGCATGTCTCTTTGATCTTCAATGCAGCTTCGTCAGAGATCGCATAAGAAGGCCCCCGACCAAGCGTAAACAAAGACCGCCCGCTGATTGTTTCGGCTGCAGACGACCAATCGCATTGGGCCGCTCGCGCCAGGTATTCGGGCAAGGATTGGATCGCCCCGATCAATTCAGCATCCTCTTTGACCTCGGCCAGCAACCATAGACCGGACACCAAAGAGGTCACAAATGTCTTGGTTGCTGCGACGCTCAGTTCCGGCCCCGCGTGCAATGGCAGAACTGCATCCGCCACGTCGGCCAGACGCGATTCCGAGTTGTTGGTCACCGCAATTGTCAGTGCGCCAGAGTTTCGCAAAGACCCTGTGAGGCCAACGATATCCGGGCTTTGGCCGGATTGCGAAATGGACAGGCAGACAGATCCTTTTGCCCTGAGATCCACCCCGTAAATCGAACTGACGGATGGCCCTACTGAGGCAACCGGTAATCCAAGAAGCAGTTCACTGGCATATTTCAAATAGCTGCAGGCATGGTCGGATGATCCCCGGGCGACCGAGATCAAAAAACGTGGATCCGTATCCCTTACGCTTTGCGCAGCTGCTCGGATATTGTCTGCCCCCGTGCTGAGCAATCTGTCGACGGCATCAGGGATCTCCAGAATTTCCTGACGCATTTTCGAGTTCTTTTCGGACATTTGATCCCGGTCCTTCCGGTTATAGGCGCAATTCAGCGACAAAGTCATAAGCGTCGCCGCGATAGAGCGACCGCGTCATCTCTGCGACCCGCCCGTTTTTCAAAAATGAGATACGCTCAATGTTCAGCCCCGCCGCACCTTCGGGCACCTCCAGCAGTTCCGCTTCTCGCGCGGCTAGATTCAGAGCCGATATCTTTTGCACCGCGCGCACCGGGCGGCGCCCCAGACCATCAAGCACTTCGTACAGAGACGTCGTGACTTCGATTGGGTTCGGCAGGATATCCAGTGGCAGCGCAGCACGTTCCAACGCCAGCGGACGCCCGTCCGCCTCGCGCAGGCGGTAAATGCGGGATATCTGCTCACCCTCTGACAGATTCAGCGCAGTGACCTCTTCCGGGGTTGGCGCAAATACTCCGCGCTCCAACCACTTTGAAGTTGTCTCCATTCCTCGGCTCGACATATCTTCGGTGAACGAGGTCAGGTGTTTCAGCGATTGTTCAACCCTTTGAACACGTTCCCGAATGAAGGACCCTGACCCTTGGCGCTGCTCGATCACACCTTCCTGCACCAGCTCCTGAATCGCCTTGCGCACGGTTACGCGGGACAACTCAGTAATTTCCACCAGTTCCCGTTCGGATGGCAGCGATGAGTTCGGCGCAAGGACGCCCGTATCGATCCCCTCTTGCAACCTGCGCCGCAACTGCACGTAGCGGGGACCATTTTCCGAGGTCAGCCAAAGATCAGAGCGTAGGAATTCAGCAATGCTCATGCGGGACCTCCTTCGCCAAAGCCAGTGCCCCGGCCAACGGCTCGCCCGATGGAGGGCGTATCTCTGACTGCATGGCAGCAGGCAGATAGTGCGCATAGTGCGGAGAGATACCGCCGGTCAGGCAGATCGCGACTTCTGGCTGCCATCCGAGACGTGCCGCCATATCGGCGATGTAAGTAGCACCGGCCTGCATAATTTTTCTGGCGACGTCGTCTCCGGAAACTGCTGCAGTGGTAACCATCGGGGCCAACGCGCCGAACTCTGTCGGCGTCGCCCGCCCGGCAAATTCGACGATCCCTGCACTACCGCCAAAATCATCCAGAAATTTCTGCGTAAGATCGCTAGTGACCTGAATTCCATCCACGGAATTCAATGCTTCTGCCAATGCAAAACGACCAACCCATTGCGCAGATGCCTCATCCCCCAATACTGGCCCCCACCCCCCGGCAAACCGCATCACCCGATCCTTCTGCGAAGCAACAAAGGACCCCGTGCCACAATGGGCGATCAAGCCGTCCTGAGACGCGAGCGCGCCCCGCAGCGCGGCTGGTCGATCATCGGAAACGCACGCCCGCGTTAGGCCCAGCGCGCTCTGCACGCGACGGGCAATATGGTCATCTGTGACGCCAGCCAATCCGACAAAGGCGGGCAACTGAGTCAGATCCTGAACATCTACAGCAAGCGTTTGCGCAATCTGGGTGATCCCCGATTTCATCTGCAGGACGGACGCATCGAAATCTGTCGAGACATTGGCAGCCCCGGTTTCAACAGAATGGACAATACCAGCGACTTCACATGCAACCCGGCATCGGGTTCCGCCACCATCTATGGCTAGTACAGCATTGCTCAGAGACTCAGTCATGACAATACCATTATAATACCTATTTGAATTTAGGAAGGCCAAAATAGGCCAGTTTCTGCAGCTTTTCTCTGTTTTGATGCAGAATATGTTGATTTCCACTGGAAAAATAAAATTATGGACAAGTGGTATTGAATAGGTATTGTATTGGGAACCGCAAAGGGGGATTCTTTTGACGCTGCCGCCGACCGAACAACTGCATCCAGACGCCAACAAGCTGGACCCACAAGACCCTGTCGCCTCTGCTCGGGCGCTGGTTGAGGGGCAGATTGCAGCCGCGACCTCAGCGCGGGGCGCGTTGGACGCGATCGCGCAGGGCGGCAACGCCATGGCGCAGACCATCCGCGCGGGCGGCGTGCTACACTATGTGGCCGCAGGCTCGTCCGGGTTGATGGCCGCTGCCGACGCGCAAGAGCTGGGCGGCACCTTCTCAATCCCTACGAACCAACTCCGTATACATATGGCAGGCGGCCTGCCTACCGGCGTCGAAATGCCCGGAGGCGCAGAAGACGAAGCCGACGGACTAGCGGACGCGCTTTCGACATTGCAACCGACGGATACGATCATCGCAGTGTCCGCAAGCGGATCGACGCCATACACCCTGACCGCCAGCAATATGGCACAGTCACAGGGCGCAACGGTTATCGGAATTGCCAATAACGCAGGCAGCCCTTTGCTGGAAAGCGCGGATATTCCGATTCTTTTGGCAACGCCGCCGGAATTGATCTCGGGCTCGACGCGTATGGGTGCTGGAACAGCTCAGAAAATCGCTCTGAACATGCTGTCGTCTCTCATGGCGCTGCAACTTGGCCATGTTCACGGCGGCATGATGGTCAACCTGCGCGCCGACAACGACAAGTTGCGCGCGCGGGCGACGGGGATCGTCGCGCGGATCGCCAAAGTTGATACAAAAAAAGCAAAACTCGCGCTGGACGCCGCGAACGGAGACGTGAAGCCGGCGGTGCTAGTCGCTGCACGTGGCATATCACCCAAAGATGCCTCGGCCGTTCTGGACGCAAGCGGCGGGGTTCTGAAATCCGCACTGGAACAAGATAAATAACTGCTAACCAACTGGGAGAACACGAATGAAACGCAATAGCCTGAAACTGGCCTTACTGGGCACGACCCTGATGGCTTCAAGCGCCTATGCCGAGGACGTCACGCTGATCATCGAAAGCTGGCGCAATGACGACCTGACCTTGTGGCAGGAACAGATCATCCCGGCGTTCGAAGCCAAACACCCTGGGATCAAACTGCAGTTCACCCCATCAGCTCCGGCGGAATACAACGCCGTGCTGAACTCGAAACTGGATGCGGGTTCGGCCGGTGATCTTATCACGTGCCGTCCGTTTGATGCGTCGCTGGCACTGTATGAGGCCGGGCACCTGACCGATCTGTCCTCGGTCGACGCGATGAGCAACTTTTCGGACGTGGCAAAATCGGCATGGCAGACGGATGACGGCTCGGCCAGCTTCTGTGTTCCGATGGCGTCGGTGATCCACGGCTTCATTTACAACAAGGATGCGTTTGCTGAGCTGGGCATCGACGTGCCTACCACCGAAGAAGAGTTCTTTGCTGCACTCGACAAGATCAAGGAAGACGGCACCTACATTCCGATGGCGATGGGCACCAACGATCAGTGGGAAGCCGCCACAATGGGCTACAACAACATCGGCCCAAACTATTGGAAGGGCGAAGAAGGTCGTCAGGCCCTGATCGCGGGCGAGCAGAAACTGACAGATGAAGCCTGGACTGCCCCTTATGCCACGTTGGCGCGCTGGGGACAGTATCTGGGCGACGGATATGAGGCACAGACCTATCCCGACAGCCAGAACATCTTCACTCTGGGCCGGGCCGCTATCTACCCTGCCGGATCGTGGGAAATCGCTGGCTTCAACACACAAGCCGACTTTGAGATGGGCGCGTTCAAGCCGCCGGTCCAAAACGCGGGCGACACCTGCTATATCTCTGACCACACGGATATCGGCATCGGCATGAATGCTGCTTCCGAGCACCCCGAGGCCGCTGAGACCTTCCTCGCGTGGGTCGCAAGCCCCGAGTTTGCCGAAATCTTTGGCAACGCCGTCCCGGGTTTCTTCCCGCTGTCCAACACTCCGGTCGAGCTGGCAGATCCGTTGGCCAAAGAGTTCGTCGGATGGCGCGATGAATGTGAATCGACTATCCGTTCGACATATCAGATCCTGTCGCGCGGCACGCCGAACCTTGAGAACGAGACCTGGGGCGCATCCGTTGCCGCCATCAAGGGCGCCAACAGCCCCGAAGAACTGGGCGCAGACCTGCAAAAAGGTCTGTCCTCCTGGTACGCTCCGCACCAGTAAGCCCTGATCTGACACATACCCGGGCGCTAGTGATCGCCCGGGTATCCCCGACACTCCTTTGAAAGCAATCCCATGAACCGCCCCCGCTTCCGCTGGCATATCCTTGTGTTTCTTGCACCGGCCGTTCTTGTTTACACGGCGGTGATGATCTTCCCGCTGTTCAACACGCTGCGTCTGGCGCTTTACACCGAGATTGACCAAAGCCGCGTTTTCGTTGGATTGCAGAACTTTCAAACCCTTTTCTTTGATCCGATCTGGTCCGAACAGTTTTGGAATGCGTTAGGCAACAACTTCTGGTTCTTCCTGATCCACATGCTGGTTCAAAACCCGATCGGGATTGCATTGGCCGCCCTGCTCAGCCACCCGCGCCTGAGGTTTGCGGCCTTGTATCGGTCGGCGATCTTCATCCCCACGATCCTGAGCTTTGTGATCGTCGGGTTCGCGTGGAAACTGATCCTCTCGCCGATTTGGGGCATCGCGCCGTCGATGCTGGATGCTGTCGGGCTCAAGTCGCTGTTCGCCCCGTGGCTGGGGAAAGAGGAATATGCATTGACCACACTGGCGCTGATTTCGGTCTGGCAGTTTGTCGGCATCCCGATGATGTTGATCTACGCCGCGCTGTTGACCATCCCCGAAGAAATTCTTGAGGCCGGAGAGATCGACGGAATCACCGGAACCGCGGCCTTCTGGAAGATCAAACTGCCGCTGATCCTGCCTTCGATCGGGATCATCTCGATCCTGACCTTCGTGGGGAATTTCAACGCATTCGATCTGATCTACGCGTCACAAGGCGCGCTGGCGGGGCCGGATTTCTCGACCGATATTCTTGGTACCTTCATGTACCGCACATTCTTCGGCTTCCAGCTGCAACTGGGTGACCCGCATATGGGTTCGGCTATCGCCGGGGCGATGTTCGCCATCATCCTTGTGGGGGTCTGCATCTACCTGTTCGGCATCCAGACACGGATGCGCCGGTATCAATTGTGAGGGCCAAGCGATGAACAAAGCACGTCATAACCCCCTCAACATGGTCGCGATGCACGGCGCGCTGATCCTGTATACGCTGATCGCGCTGTTTCCGGTCTTTGTGATCCTGATCAACAGCTTCAAATCCCGCCGCGCGATCTTTCGCGAACCATTGGCTCTGCCCAATGCGGACAGCTTCTCGATGATCGGCTATGAGACGGTGATGAAGCAGGGGGACTTCTTCCTGTATTTCCAGAACTCGATGATTGTCACCGTGGCATCGCTGTCCTTCATTCTGTTGTTTGGCGCGATGGCCGCCTATGCGTTGTCGGAATACCAGTTCAAGGGCAACCTGATCATGGGGCTGTATCTGGCGCTGGGGATCATGATCCCCATCCGCATCGGCACCGTGGCGATCCTTGAGATGATGGTGGCGACCGGGCTGGTAAACTCGCTCTGGGCGCTGATCCTTGTATACACGGCCCAGGGATTACCATTGGCGGTATTCATCCTGTCTGAATTCATGCGACAAGTCAGCGACGACCTGAAAAATGCCGGGCGCATCGACGGATTATCCGAATACACGATATTCTTCCGCCTTGTCCTGCCTCTGGTCCGGCCCGCGATGGCGACCGTGGCCGTGTTCAACATGATCCCGATCTGGAACGACCTTTGGTTCCCGTTGATCCTCGCCCCAGCCGAAGAAACCAAGACCCTGACGCTGGGAAGCCAAGTGTTCATCGGCCAGTTCGTGACCGATTGGAACGCGGTCCTGTCGGCCTTGTCGATGGCCATTCTACCGGTGCTTGTCCTGTACGTCATCTTCTCGCGCCAGCTGATCCGCGGCATCACATCCGGAGCAGTCAAATGACCCGCGTACTGATTGCAGGCCTTGGTAATATGGGTTTGAGCCACGCGCTGGCGCACCATCACCATCCCGACGCGCAGATCGTTGGTTTGGTGAACCGGTCCGGCCGTGTGCATCACCCGGATCTCATCGATTACCCGGCCTATTCCGATTTCGACTTGGCACTGGCCGAAACCAAACCCGATCTGGTCGTGGTCGCGACCTACTCTGATAGCCACGCGGATTTTGCCTGTGCGGCGATGGAGGCTGGCGCACATGTGTTTGTTGAAAAACCGCTGGCCACTAATGTCGCCGACGCCCGGCGTGTGGTTGAGGCGGCCGCGCGGCTGAATCGCAAGCTGGTGGTTGGATATATCCTGCGCCATCACCCCTCTTGGATGCGGCTGATCGATGAGGCGCGCAATCTTGGCGGGCCCTACGTGTTCCGGTTGAACCTGAACCAGCAATCGTCAGGCGCAGAATGGGAAACGCATAAGGCACTGATGCAGACCACTTCGCCCATTGTCGATTGCGGTGTGCACTATGTCGACGTGATGTGCCAGATCACCGACGCGCAGCCCGTCCGGGTGCATGGTATGGGCCTGCGCCTGTCGGATGAAATCGCACCGGACATGTACAATTACGGCCAGTTTCAGGTGGTCTTCGACGACGGCTCGGTCGGCTGGTATGAGGCCGGATGGGGGCCGATGATGTCGGAAACCGCGTTCTTCGTGAAAGATATCGTTTCGCCCAACGGGTCCGTTTCGATTACCGATGGAAACAAGGGTGCGTCTGCCGACATTGACGGCCATACCAAAGTCGGCGGCTTGCTGGTCCATACACCGCAAGGCGACCACATGATCGAGATGCCGGACGAACCCGGCCATCAAGACCTTTGTGATGCTGAGCAGGCTTATATGCTGCGCGCCATCGCCGAAGATATCGACCTGACCCGTCATATGAATGACGCCATCCAATCGCTCGCCATTTGTCTGGCTGCGGATCAAAGCATCCGAACCGGCCAGCCCGTTTCCCTTGAGGAGCCCGCATCATGACCGCCCTGACGCTGAACAATGTGAACAAGTCCTTTGGCAACGTGCATGTCCTGAAAGACATCACGCTGGAGGTCGAAGAAGGTGAATTCGTCGTCTTTGTCGGCCCGTCGGGCTGTGGCAAGTCCACCCTGTTGCGCGTGATTGCGGGGCTCGAGGATGCATCGTCCGGTGAGATCAACATTGGCGGGCAGCAGGTCAATCTGGTGCCGCCATCCAAGCGTGGGATCGCGATGGTTTTCCAAAGCTATGCGCTCTATCCCCACCTCAGCGTTCGGGGCAATATGACCCTTGCACTGAAGCAGGAAAAGCAGCCCAAATCGGAAATCGAAGGCCGCGTGGCCAAAGCCAGCCGGATGCTGAACCTTGAACCCTATCTGGACCGCTACCCGTCCGAGCTGTCAGGCGGCCAGCGCCAGCGCGTCGCCATCGGGCGCGCCATTGTGCGTGAACCTAAACTGTTCCTGTTTGATGAGCCGCTGTCCAATCTGGACGCCGCCCTGCGAATGAATACACGGATCGAGATTGCCAATCTTCACCGAGCTCTGGATGCATCGATGATCTACGTCACCCATGATCAGACCGAAGCGATGACGCTGGCCGACAAGATCGTTGTTCTGCGCGATGGTCGGGTTGAGCAGATCGGTAGCCCGATGGAACTGTACAACAACCCCGCAAATCAGTTCGTCGCCGGGTTTCTGGGCTCACCTTCTATGAACTTCCTGCCTGAAGCGTTAGTTCAAGAAAGCGGTCAGAACACGATCGGAATTCGCCCCGAGGACCTGTTCCTGTCAGATGACGGCCCGCTTGCCGCGCGTGTTAGCCATGTGGAAAAACTGGGCGGGGACACCAATGTGATAGCCAAAGTTCAGGATCACGACGTCACAGCCCGTTTGTTTGGCCAACATGCCATCGCAGAAGGTCAAGAATTGCGATTCGGATATGCATCCGAGAAAGCCTATCGCTTTAACGAAGCAGGGCAGCGCCTGGCTTAAAACGGCATTTCGCTGGGATCACGCAACCTGATCGTCACAAGAACATTTTACCAACACAAAAAGCGCGGCTGGTAGAAAGCTTTGGTATGCTTTCGCCAGCCGATTGCTTTTTCTTGAGGGCCAAATGAAGTCATTAATAATGTTGTTAAGAACATGTCACAAAGTCGCCCTACATGCCTTTCATCGACTACTCTAAGACAGCCAGGAGCCATTCATGAAAGACGTTGATAACACCACCCTGTCCGCCGACGATTGGGACGAGCTGCATTTCCCCCGCCCCGAAGAAAACGATTTTGATCGCGTCGTCGAAAACGCCATCTCGCGCCGTGGGTTTCTGGCTGGCGTAGTGGCCTTTGGCTCGGGTGCCGGCGCAATGGGCACGGGCCTGCTGGGCTCAACTGCAGCACACGCTGTTACGGCCTCGCGCTTTGCCTTTACTCCGATTGCCGCACAGACTGACGGCACTGTTCACGTACCTGAAGGCTATGAGTGGAAGGTTATGACGCGCTGGGGCGACCCGCTGTTTTCCGATGCCGACGGCTATGACATCACCGATGGTGGCCCGATTGAGAAATCGGATCGCATCTTCGGCGAAAACACCGACGGGATGGAGACCTTCTCGTTCCAGGGTCACGAGCTGGTCGCGATCAACCACGAATATCCGAACCGCAAGATCAACATGCCCGCCGCTCAGGAAGGTGTTCCGGCCAGCGCCGAGGACGTTTTGAAACTGCAGAACATTCAGGGCGTGACCGTGATGGAAATCACCGAAAGCCCCGATGGCTGGTCGGTTGTCAAAGACAGCCCCTTCAACCGCCGTATCCACCACAATACGCCAATGAAGATCGTAGGCCCCGCCGCTGGTCACGACCTGATGAAGACCCAAGCCGACCCGACCGGTACAACGTCGCTGGGCACCATGAACAACTGTGGTGCCGGGAAAACTCCTTGGGGCACCTACCTGACCTGCGAAGAGAACTTTAACGGCTACTTCGGGTCCAGCGACGAAAACGCCAGCTACGACCAGAAGGTTGCAGATGGGTTCAAACGCTATGGCGTCAAGGCCGAAAGCTGGAACGGGTATGAGCTGTTCGATCCACGTTTCGATACGTCGAAAAACCCGAACGAGCCGCACCGTGCGGGCTGGATCGTTGAGATCGACCCGACCAAGCCTGATAGCACGCCGGTCAAGCACACCGGGCTGGGTCGTTTCAAGCACGAGAACGCCGAGGTCACTCTGGCCGCAGATGGCCGCGTGGTTGTTTATATGGGCGACGACGAGCGGGGCGAGTACCTGTACAAGTTCGTCTCGAATCGCACCTACCAACCGGGCGGAGAAACCGAGAGCCTGCTGAACGACGGCACGCTGTACGTCGCCAAATTCAACGACGACATGAAGGGCGAATGGCTGGCTTTGACGCCGGAAACCACAGGTATGGATGTGGCAGAGATTTCCATCTTCACCCGCATGGCGGCCTCAAAAGCTGGTGGCACCACGATGGACCGCCCCGAATGGGTGGCCTCCAGCCCCGTAGCGGTTGAGGCCTATTGCTGCCTGACCAACAACAAGAACCGTGGTGTTAAACCAAACGCGGGGGGTGATGACACTTCAGTCAACGCCGCCAATCCGCGTGAAGCCAATAAGTACGGTCAGATCGTGCGCTGGCGACCAGCGAATGACGATCACGCCGCCGAAGGTTTCGACTGGGATCTGTATGTGATGGCGGGCAATCCGACGGTTCACTCGGACGATCGCGCCGGCTCGGCAAACGTGAATGAAGGGAACCTGTTCAACTCACCCGATGGCATGGTGATAGACTCGACCGGGTTGATCTGGATCCAGACGGACGGCAATGACGACAATGAAGGAGACTTCGCAGGCAACGGCAACAACCAGATGCTGGTTGGGGATCCGATCACTGGCGAGATCGCGCGTTTCATGACCGGCCCGAACGGCTGTGAGGTCACCGGTCTGGCCTGGTCCAGCGATCTGCGCACCATGTTTGTCGGCATCCAGCACCCCGGCAGCAACTGGCCGGACGGCGGCACGCCACAGTCGTCGGTGATAGCAATCAAGCGGACCGATAACGGTCTGGTCGGCTAAAATCTTGATAATCAAAACGCCCCCGGCCTTACCGCTCGGGGGCGTTTTTTTCAAATATCCTCACCCGGCACGGCCAACGGTCCTCCCGGAGCCATGAGATGACGTTCCGATAGCCAAGGGTTCAGTTCCAATGCCTGAGACAACGCCTCGCGGGCTTCATCAACGCGTTGAAGCCCTAGCAAAGTCAGCGCTCGGCCACTGATCGCGGCAACATGGTTGGGCGACAGCTCGATTGCCTTGTCCAAGTCAGGCAGCGCCGATTGAAAGTCCTGACGCAGAAAGTGGGCAAAGGCCCGTTGATTGTATCCTTCGGCATAAGACGGGCAGTACGCGACCAGCTTGTCAAAATCTTCAATCGCGCCCAGCAGGTCCCACGCATTTCGGCGTGTCATGCCTCGATCCAGAACAGCCTGCGCGCTTTCGTCCGGGGCATCGGTCCAGAACTCCCATAACTGACCGGACAGTGCACGAGCGGACTGTTCGGTTTCAGCGCTTTGTATCTGTTCCAGAACCGCCGATACATCTGCGGAATGGTCTGGCGCGACAGGGCAGTCTTGCGCATTGGCCGCAAAAACGGTCGCAGCATAGAAAATTGAGGCGTAAGCAAAGCGTTTCATGCGCCAATGGTGACGCGTGCAACGTGTTCGTCAACCCATCGCATCCAAGGCCCCAGACATCCCGGTCTCTTTCACAGCCTCCATCGCGACAAAGGTTGAAGTGCTGGCGACATGCGGCAATGATGAGATCTTTTCGGCCAAAACCGCGCGGTATTCCGACATAGACCCGGTGCGAATTTTCAGAAGATAGTCAAAATTCGACGCAATCATATGGGCTTGTTCGATCTCAGGCACTTTACGAACGGCCGCGTTGAAATCGGCTAAAGCTCTCTCGCGCGTGTCAGTCAATCGGACTTCGACAAAGGCTACGTGGTCCAAACCAAGGCGAATGGGGTCCAGCAAGGCACGATATCCGGTAATGATGCCATCAGCCTCAAGTTTCTTCACACGTGCTTGAGTTGGGGATTTCGAAAGCCCGATACGCCGCGCGAGATCGGCGATGGGGATCCGGCCGTCCTCGGCCAGAATCGCCAGAATTGATGTGTCAAACCGATCCAGCCCCGGAAAGTCTTTTTGCATCGCCCAAACCTCAAAAAACAGGCTGATCGCCTGACCAAAGACAAAACTAAGGCAATCGTCCCGAAAAATCGACACTATATTACTCAAAAGACCGGAGGACACATGTCACACAGCCTGCGCGCCCGCATTGATGCCAAAACCTATGCCGATCCGTCGAGAATTCTTGACGCGTTGATCGCAAATGCTGATCTGAGCGAAGCCGACCGCGCCGCGATCTGCGCGGCTGCGGCGCAATTGGTGCTTGATATCAGGTCCAGCACCTCACCCGGTATGATGGAAGTGTTCCTGGCCGAATACGGCCTGTCCACCGACGAAGGCATCGCGTTGATGTGTCTGGCCGAGGCGCTGCTGCGCGTCCCCGATGCCGACACCATTGACGCGCTGATCGAGGACAAGATTGCCCCGTCGGATTGGGGCAAGCATCTGGGTCAATCCTCATCGTCTCTGGTCAATGCGTCCACATGGGCCCTGATGCTGACAGGCAAGGTGCTGGATGAAGACAAGACCTCTCCGGTCGGTGTCTTGCGCGGTGCGATCAAACGGCTGGGCGAACCCGTGATCCGAACGGCCGTCGGGCGCGCGATGAAGGAAATGGGTCGCCAGTTTGTCTTAGGCGAGACCATCCAATCCGCCTTGGATCGCGCCAGCGGTATGGAGGCAAAAGGCTACACCTATTCCTATGACATGCTGGGCGAAGCCGCGCGAACCGAAGCCGATGCCGCCCGCTATCACCTGTCCTACTCACGGGCGATTGCTGCAATCGCCGAAGCCTGCATTCACGACGATATCCGGGCCAATCCGGGGATTTCCGTCAAGCTGTCGGCGCTCCATCCACGCTATGAGTTGGCGCAAGAAGCAGAAGTCATGGAAGAACTGGTGCCCCGGTTGCGGGCGTTGGCCCTTTTGGCCAAGGCGGCAGGTATGGGCTTAAATGTGGACGCTGAAGAAGCAGATCGCCTGTCCTTGTCTTTGCAGGTGATCGAGGCGGTGATGGCCGAACCGGCCCTGGATGGTTGGGACGGCCTGGGTATCGTCGTTCAGGCTTATGGCCCGCGTGCCGGGATCGTGCTGGACACACTGTATGACATGGCTGGGCGTCACGATCGAAAGCTGATGGTTCGTTTGGTCAAAGGGGCCTACTGGGATACCGAGGTCAAACGAGCTCAGGTTGAAGGCATCGATGGCTTTCCCGTGTTTACCCGCAAGGCGGCCACGGACATTTCTTACATCTCGAATGCGCGCAAGCTGCTGGGTATGACCGATCGAATTTACCCGCAATTTGCCACCCACAACGCCCATACGGTCAGTGCGATCCTTCACATGGCCGATGACCAGCCATTCGAGTTCCAGCGCCTGCATGGAATGGGCGAAACCCTGCACCAGCTAGTCAAAGACCAAAACAACACACGTTGCCGGATCTATGCGCCGGTCGGGGCGCATCGGGACCTGCTGGCCTATCTGGTGCGGCGTCTGCTGGAGAACGGTGCAAACTCATCATTCGTAAACCAAATTGTAGACGAGAACGTTCCACCGGAAGAGGTCGCCGCTGATCCGTTCCTGACCATTGTGGATCAGGTACGACCGCTGCCAACCGGGCCGGACCTGTTCCAACCGGAACGCGTCAATTCGAAGGGTTTCGACCTTCACCACACCCCGACATTGGACAAGATCGACGCCGCGCGGGATGCTTTCCGAGCGCACCATTGGTATGCCCAGCCGCTGCTGTCCGGCGATGCAAGCCCGGAACAGGACCAACCGGTCACCAATCCGGCCCAACCACAGGATCGCCCCGGAGCAATCGCCCCTGCCAGCGCCGAGGATGTCGAGCTTGCCCTGAATTCCGCGGCACCGTGGCAGGCACCACCAGCAGAACGGTCGCGTATCTTGAATACTGCTGCCGATCTATATGAGGCTCATTTTGGCGAGCTTTTCGCCTTGCTCGCGCGCGAGGCAGGTAAGTCCCTGCCCGATGCCGTTGCCGAACTACGTGAGGCGGTCGATTTCCTGCGCTACTACGCTGCGAACATTCCCGATGCGGAACCGGCAGGCGTTTTCACCTGCATTAGCCCTTGGAACTTCCCGCTCGCTATCTTCACAGGCCAGATTTCAGCGGCCTTGGCCACAGGCAACGCAGTTCTGGCCAAGCCCGCACCGCAAACGCCACTGATCTCACATCGGGCCGTTCAAATGCTGCACGAGGCCGGCGTTCCCCGCGATGTGCTGCAATTATTGCCCGGCGGCCCGTCCGTTGGCGCGGCGTTGACTTCTGACCCGCGCGTATCCGGCGTGGCGTTTACCGGATCGACGGCGACCGCGTTGAAAATACGCGCAGCCATGGCTGACAACCTGCGCCCCGGCACGCCTCTGATCGCCGAGACCGGCGGGTTGAACGCGATGATCGTGGACAGTACCGCCCTTCCTGAACAGGCCGTTCAGTCTATCATCGAAAGCGCGTTTCAATCTGCCGGACAGCGATGTTCCGCCTTGCGGTGTCTCTATGTCCAGGAAGATATCGCCGACGATTTGCTGACAATGCTAACCGGTGCAATGCAGGCTCTCCAGGTCGGAGATCCTTGGTTGATCTCAACCGATTGCGGACCGGTTATTGACGAGACCGCGCGCCAGGGCATTGCAGATCACGTTGCCAATGCCCGCGCCGCAGGCTGCGTTTTAAAGGACACGCCCATACCGCCCGAAGGGACGTTCATCGCCCCGACGCTTATCGAGATACCCGGCATTTCCGCCTTGCAGCACGAAATTTTTGGCCCTGTCCTGCATGTCGTTCGCTTCAAGGCATCTGAGATTGATCAGATCATCGCCGACATAAACGCAACCGGATACGGGCTGACCTTTGGCCTGCATACTCGGATCGACGACCGCGTACAGCACATCACCGAGGCAGTGCACGCCGGAAACATCTACGTCAACCGAAATCAGATTGGTGCCATCGTAGGATCTCAGCCATTTGGCGGTGAGGGGCTTTCGGGCACAGGCCCCAAGGCGGGTGGGCCAAATTACATGACGCGGTTCTGCGCCCCGGACCAGCAGCAATCCGACAAGCAATGGGATAGCCCGATGAGCGAGCTTCCGGATGTTCAAGGTACGCCCGCACCGGTGCAGACCCAATCCCTGCCCGGCCCGACAGGCGAATCCAATCGGTTGAGCGAATTCGCACGCGCGCCGTTGCTGTGCATGGGCCCCGGAGCCGAGGCCGCGCGCGCGCAAGCCGACGCTGTTCAGGCGCTGGGGGGAACGGTCATTCAGGCGACCGGTTCGTTAGACTTGCATCGGTTGGAGAACGTGACCGGGATATCGGGCGTTCTTTGGTGGGGCGATGACGATACAGCGCGTGAGATCGAACGTCACCTCGCCCGCCGGGACGGTCCGATCCTGCCGCTGATCCCCGGTCTTCCGGACCGCGCACGAGTCCTGGCCGAGCGCCACCTGTGCGTTGACACAACAGCCGCGGGCGGCAATGCCGCATTGCTTGGGGGTGCGGCGTAAGCATGCCTTGACGCTGGGCCGGGAAAAGCCCAGCGTCGCCTCATGTTTCCAATCCGCGACCATAACCCTTCGGGGCGAACACCCTATGTCGTCTATCTGCTGATGGCGGCCAATATCCTGATATTCCTCAGCTATGTGGGCATCATGAACGATGCCCGGCTGATCAATCAGCTGTATTTCGACTATGCGATTATCCCGGCGCGGATCACGGACGGTTTTGCGTTTGAGACACTCGTGACCTCGATGTTCCTGCACGGCGGTTGGATGCATCTTGCTGGAAACATGCTGTTCCTGTGGATTTTTGGCGACAACCTCGAAGATGAAATGGGCCACCTGCCCTTTCTGCTATTCTACGTTGCCGCCGGGATCGGAGCGGGTCTGATCCATGTCTTCACAGCGCCGGGCTCGGTCGTGCCGACCATTGGCGCATCCGGTGCGATTGCGGGTGTCATGGGTGGTTACCTGCTGCTATTCCCAAAGGCCCGCGTGGATATCCTGCTGATACTCATCGTCTATTTCCGCATATTCACAATACCTGCCTTTGTCATGCTGGGGGTTTGGTTGGCTATGCAGTTCTTTGGCAGTCTGGCCAGCAACCCGGACGAAGGCGGGGTGGCCTATTGGGCCCATACGGGTGGGTTTTTCGTGGGTCTGATCTTGTGCATCCCAATCTGGCTGCGGCGCGGCGGCACTGATTTTTGGGGCCGCACCCACGGCCATCCGCCGCATCCTGAACACAAGTACAAGCTAACTCAGTCGCGTATTCCCCGCGTACCCCGCAGGTAGCAGGGCTTCAGGTTTTCGGGGTCTGACCGCCGCTAAGATGGGTGATTTCGCGCGCTGCGGCCAGAACCAATTCACCCAGCGCATGCGCACGATCCGCTCCGAACCGAGCGGTCGGACCCGATACCGAGATCCCTGCACATGGCTCCCCCCGGTCATTGAAAATCGCCGAGCCGATACAGGACATGCCCTGATATCTTTCTTCCCGGTCATGCGACCAGCCGCGTGCGCGGGTCTTGGCAAGATCCTGTTGTAGTCCATCGCCCGGTATCTGCGTGTTCGCGGTGAATTCCACCGGATCAATCGCCCCTAGCGTTTTGGCCAACCCCGTTTCGGTCATCGCGGCAAGGATCGCCTTGCCAATGCCCGAGGCATACATCGGCGTTCGTGCCCCGGGCGGGAAAAAGGCGCGAATGGGGTTCGGAGTTTCGACCTGCCCGACAAAGACCACCTCGGACCCATCCGGCACCGCCAGGTTGGCGGTCTCACCGCTGTCCTGCATAAGACGTCTGAGGATTGGCCGCCCGATTTCAAGCACGCTGTTGCGGCGCAGGAACGAAGCGCCGGTCCGGTATGCCTCGATCCCGATCATCCATTCCTGACGCTCGTCGTCAAAGGCAACAAAGCCGTGTTTCTGTAAGGTCACCAGAATGCGGTGCGTCGTGGCCGTCGGCACATCGATCTCGCGTGCCAGATCGCTGAGCGCTGCGCGTTCCAACCGGGCCACCGTGGTCAAGACGCCCAGCGCCCGATCCAGCGATTGCATGGTCCCGGCCGAACTTTCCTTGAACAGGGATTTGGGCCTGCCACGCGGCCTTTTCTGATTGTCCATCACCCTACTCCCTTGCACAACGCCAGAATATTTCTGAACCGTTCATTTTTGAGGTCCAAAAAATGAAAAACGAAAAACTGCATAAATACAGCGCGTTAAATATTTAGTCGCAAAAATGAAAATATTTTTCAAGAAAATTGCACGCCGTGAGGTTTTCCCGGACACTTACATCCAAAGCGGAGGAATAACAGATGTCCAACCAAAACCCGGTTTTCATACCCGGCCCAACCAACATTCCAGACCGGTTGCGTCTTGCCATGCAGGTTCAGACGCAGGATCACCGCGCGCCGGATTTTGTCGAAACCTTTGCGCCCGTTCTTGAGGACACAAAAAAGGTGTTCGGCACCACGACCGGCCAGATCGTGACCTTCCCAGCCAGCGGCACCGGTGGGTGGGAAGCAGCCGTAACCAACACACTCAGCCCCGGCGACAAGGTTCTGGTTGCGCGCTATGGCGTGTTCAGCCACCGCTGGATCGACCTGTGCGAGCGTCATGGGCTGGACGTTCAGATCGTCGAATGTCCTTGGGGCACCGGCGCGCCCGCTGATCAGTTTCAGGCCGCTTTGGCCGATGACACTGCGCATGAAATCCGCGCTGTTCTGGTCACGCACAACGAAACGGCCACTGGGGTGCGTTCGGACATCGCCGCGGTTCGCCAAGCGATGGATGCAGAAAATCATCCTGCGATGCTGTTTGTCGATTGCGTCAGCTCTTTGGCCTCGATGCCGTTCGACTTTGACGCTTGGGGCGTCGATATCGCCGTATCGGGGTCGCAAAAGGGGTTTATGCTGGCGACCGGCATGGCAATCCTATGCGTCAGCCCAAAGGCACAGGACGCGATGAAAAGCGCCAAGCTGCCGCGTACCTTCTTTGACTTCGACGATATGATGGCAGCCAATGCCTCGGGCGGGTTTCCCTATACTCCGCCGCTGCAACTGATCTACGGCATGCGCGAAAGCCTCAAGATGCTGTTCGAAGAAGGGCTTGAGAACGTTTATGCCCGGCATTTCCGACTGGCCGAAGGTGTGCGCCGCGCCGTTGACGCATGGGGGCTGAAACTGGTCGCGCAATCGCCCGATCTGTATTCTGACACTGTCAGCGCGATCTACGTGCCAGACGGGTATGATAGCAACACACTGACTGACCACGCGTTCAATGCTTATGGCGTGTCCTTTGGTATTGGACTTGGTCAACTGAATGGTAAGGCGTTCCGCATCGGCCATCTGGGCAGTCTGACGGATGTGATGGTTCTGTCCGGCCTTAGCACAATCGAGATGGCGATGGCCGATCTGAACTATCCGATCACTTTGGGCAGCGGGGTCGCGGCCGCACAGGATTTCTATCGCACCGGCCCATCTGACCGCGCCCAGGCCGCAGCCTGAGGAGGATGGCAATGCTGGATCACATCCCCGCAGCCGATCTGACGATCGACGATATGCGCGCTGCGCATGAACGGATCAAACCCTTCATCCGGCGCACGCCGATCATGGAGTCGGATTATTTGAACAACCTGACCGGAGCGCAGCTGTTCTTTAAATGCGAGAACTTCCAAGAGGCTGGTGCGTTCAAAGTACGCGGTGCGAGCAATGCGGTTTTCGGCCTGAGTGATGATATGGCGACCAAGGGTGTTTGCACACACTCCAGTGGCAACCACGCTTTGTCCCTGTCTTATGCCGCCGGACGGCGGGGTATTCCCTGTAACGTGGTGATGCCGCGCACTGCGCCGCAAGCCAAGAAGGACGCCGTGCGCCGCTATGGAGGTACGATCACGGAGTGCGAGCCGTCAACCTCATCCCGCGAGGCGACCTTTGCCGAAGTTCAAGCCAGAACAGGCGGAGAGTTCGTGCACCCCTATAACGACCCGCGCGTCATTGCGGGTCAGGCCACCTGCTCGGCCGAATTGTTAGAACAGACAGACGGAGTGGATGCGGTCATCGCCCCGATCGGAGGCGGGGGCATGGTCTCGGGCACGTGCCTGACGGTGTCGAACCTGGCCCCCGACACCGCAATCTATGCCGCCGAGCCAGAACAGGCGGATGACGCGTATCGGTCCTTCAAAGCAGGTCACATCATCGCTGACGATGCGCCAAAAACGATCGCCGACGGGCTGCTGGTGCCGCTGAAAGAGAACACGTGGCACTTCGTGTCCCGAAATGTGACCGACATTTTCACCGCCTCTGACGACGAGATCATCGAAGCGATGAAACTGACGTGGAAATACCTGCGCGTCGTGATGGAGCCGTCATCGGCCGTGCCTCTGGCAACCATACTCAAGAACCCGGACGTATTCCGCGGCAAACGCGTCGGTGTGATCATCACCGGCGGCAACGTGGATCTGGACAAACTGCCCTGGATGAAAGGGTAAGGAGGAAAGACATGAACAAACCTGTAAACATCAAAGAGCTGGAAGTCGGGTTCGATATTCCCGCTGCCATCGGCATGGATGAAAGCGAAATCCAGACCCCTTGCCTGATCCTGGATCTCGACGCGCTGGAGCGGAACATCAAGAAGATGGGCGATTATGCGAAGGCCCACGGTATGCGCCACCGCGTGCACGGCAAGATGCACAAGTCCGTCGACGTCGCCAAGCTGCAAGAACAGCTCGGCGGTGCGGTTGGCGTCTGCTGTCAAAAGGTATCTGAGGCTGAGGTATTCGCGCGGGGCGGCATCAAGGATGTCCTCGTGTCGAACCAGGTCCGCGACCCGGCCAAGATCGACCGATTGGCGCAACTGCCCAAATTGGGCGCGCGCACTATTGTGTGCGTGGACGACATCGACAATGTCGCCGATTTGTCCAAAGCCGCTGTCGATCACGGCACGGAACTTGAAGTCTTTGTCGAAATTGACTGCGGTGCAGGTCGGTGCGGCGTGACCACGACCCAAGCCGTTGTCGATATAGCAAAGGCAGTCAACGCAGCGCCCAACCTGAAATTTACCGGCATTCAGGCCTATCAGGGCGCGATGCAGCACCTCGACACCTATGAGGCGCGCAAAGAGAAGCTGGATACAGCCATCGCCATGGTCAAAGACGCGGTTGACGGTTTGAAAACCGAAGGCATCGACTGCGAGCTGGTTTCGGGCGGTGGAACAGGATCATACTACTTCGAGAGCAATTCGGGCGTTTACAACGAATTGCAGTGCGGATCCTACGCTTTCATGGATGCGGATTATGGGCGCATTCTGGACGAGAACGGCAAGCGGATCGATCAGGGCGAATGGGAAAACGCGCTGTTCATTCTGACCAGCGTGATGAGCCATGCCAAGACTGACAAGGCCATCTGCGACGCCGGCCTCAAGGCGCAATCGGTCGATAGCGGCCTGCCCTTCATCTTTGGGCGCGACGATGTGGAATACCTCAAATGCTCGGACGAGCACGGTGTCATCGGCGACCCCGACGGCGTTTTGAAGGTGAACGACAAGCTTCGGCTTGTGCCCGGACATTGTGATCCCACCTGCAACGTCCACGATTGGTATGTCGGCGTGCGCGACGGCAAGGTCGAGACTCTGTGGCCCGTGTCGGCCCGCGGAAAGGCTTATTGATGAGGGATGCTATGACCACGCAAGATGGCCTGCTGATTGTGGGCGAAGACCTGTGCGAACAGCTGGTGGGCCGCCAACAGGCCTTTGACGCGGTCCAATCCGTGTTTGGTACGATGGCCAACGGCGGGGCATGGAACTTTCCTGTCGTTCGCGAGGCACTGGGTTATGCTGATGCACTGTATGGGTTCAAATCCGGTTTTGATCGGGATGGACAGGTGTTGGGCGTTAAGTCCGGCGGCTATTGGCCGGGCAATGCCGAACAAGGATTGACCAATCACCAATCCACGGTTTTTCTGTTCGATCCCGACACGGGGCGGCTTTCGGCATTGGTGGGTGGCAACTACCTAACGGCCGTGCGAACAGCAGCTTCATCAGCGGTTTCCATCGCACATCTTGCCCGAAAAGACGCCAAAGTGCTGGGCATGGTTGGCGCCGGACATCAGTCGGCCTTTCAGCTACGCGCCGCCGCTGAACAGCGGGACTTTGAAAAAGTTGTCGCCTGGAATCCGCACCCGGACATGCTGCCGCGTTTGGCGGCTGTCGCCGAGGAATTCGGACTGGAATTCGAAGCCGTCAGTCAACAAGAGCTGGGTGCCCAATCGGATGTCATCATCACCATCACCTCGGCGTTCGAGCCGCTATTGATGAAAGACTGGATCAAACCCGGCACGCATCTGGCCTGTATGGGCACAGACACGAAAGGCAAGATGGAGGTCGACCCGGCGCTGGTCGCCTCGGCCACCGTTTTCACCGACGAGGTCGCCCAATCCGCGACGATTGGCGAGGCGCAGCACGCCATGGGAAGCGGCACTTTGACCGAAACACAAATCACCCCAATTGGTGCGGTCATCAACGGCGATCACCCCGGGCGAAGCAGTGCTGACGAGATCACCCTGTTCGACGGAACTGGCGTGGGTCTGCAGGACCTCGCTGTTGCATCCGTCGCCGCGCGGTTGGCGGACGAAGCAGGTCTGGCGCAACGCGCGACCCTCTGAAAACAAAAAAAGCGCGCCTCAATCGGGGCGCGCTTACGGAATTGCTATGTGGCTGATTAGCCTCGGATCACCTTGGAAAACTGGTCGAAAATCGGCTCGTTCGAACAGATCACTTCACCGTCTTCCAAAACGTTGCCTTCAGGGTTTAGCGCCTGAACAAATCCGCCCGCTTCTTGGACGATGATGATTCCGGCGGCCACATCCCAGGAATTCAGGCGACGCTCCCAAAAGCCTTCGTAACGCCCCGCTGCCACATAAGCCATGTCCAGCGCGGCGGCACCCCAACGGCGCACACCAGCACAAGCAGGCATTAGGCGCGCCAGATCCTGCAGCGTTGCAGGCAGGTCCGAACGGCCACCAAAAGGCAGGCCCGTCGAGAAAATCGACTCGATCATCCGATGACGGCCCGAGACGCGGATACGCATGTCGTTCATCCAAGCGCCCTCGCCTTTTTCGGCAAAGAACATCTCATCCTTGGCAGCGTCATAGATAACACCGGCGACGATCTTGCCTTTGTGTTCCAACGCAATCGAGATTGCCCAGTGCGGCAGACCGTGCAGAAAATTCGTGGTGCCGTCCAGCGGATCAACGATCCAGCGGCGGGTCGGGTCTTCGCCCTCAATCACGCCACCCTCTTCGGCCAGCCAGCCATAGGTCGGACGCGCGCCCAGCAGTTCCTCTTTCAGGATCGCCTCGGCAGCAATGTCAGCTTTGGAAACAAAGTCGCCTGCGCCTTTCATCGAAACCTGAAGGTTCTCGACTTCACGGAAATCCTTGACCAAAGAACGCCCCGCCTTACGCGCGGCTTTGATCATGATGTTGAGGTTTGCACTGCCAACCATTGTCCAAAGGCTCCTGTCCGGTCAAACCGCGCGTATACTGATGCAAAGCGCCCTTGCCAAGAGGAATGATGCGCATAGCAGACCCGCGTTTTTTGCCTATTGCTCTTGCAGCTTGCGAGCCTCGGTTTCAGCCAGCTTGATCAGCTCTTGCACAAAGGGTTTTTCCAGATCCTCGCTGCGCACTGCCGCGTAAAGCCTGCGTGTGATGCCGTCCTTGGTCAGGGGGCGGGTGACGTAGTCGGAATTGTACTTCACTTCGCGCACAACCCAGTCAGGCAGCACCGAAATACCGCGGTTCGACGCGACGAGCAAAAGGATCACAGCAGTCAATTCAACCTGCCGGATCGCGGCCGGCTCGACCCGCGCGGGTATCAGCAACTGGCTGAACACATCCAGCCGGGTGCGCTCCACCGGATAGGTAATCAGGGTCTGACCACGGAAATCCTCGGCCTCGATGAAGTCCTTCTGAGCCAAAGGGTGGGATGATGCAGCGACAAAAACGGCGTCATAGTCAAACAGTTCAATGAACTCGATGCCCGGCAGGTCCTCGGGGTCGGACGAAACGACCAAATCGACTTCTTCTTTTTGCAGCGCAGGCAGGGCGTCAAATGCCAAACCCGGGCGGATATCGACGTCCACGTCACCCCAGGATTTCCTGAAAGATTCAAGCACCGGGAACAGCCATTCGAAACATGCGTGACATTCGATCGCGATATGCATCCGCCCCGTGCGCCCATCCCGAAGCGACGTGAATTCCTGTTGTGTGGCCTGAACTTGCGGCAATATCTGTTCGGCCAATCGCAGCAGCCGCAACCCGGCCGCCGACAGTTTCATCGGCTTGGACCGGCGCAGGAACAGTTCAACCCCCGCCTGATCCTCTAACCCTTTGATCTGATGGCTCAGCGCGGATTGGGTGATGTTCAGTTGATCCGCCGCACGGGCAAGCCCACCGCATTCGTGGATCGCCTTGATCGTGCGCAGGTGGCGGAATTCAATGTGCATTGCAGTGATACTCATGTTGTTCTTGAATAATATGAGTTTGTCTCACATTGCCCAAACTGGCACAAGGTCCTTGTACCAATCAAATGAGGCCGTGATGACCAAGCCAGAAATTTCATTCGAGTTCTTTCCGCCCAAGACGCTCGAAGCCTCGTTTCGTCTTTGGGACACCGTCCAGACTTTGGCCCCGTTAGAGCCTCGATTTGTCTCGGTCACTTATGGTGCGGGCGGCACAACGCGGGAACTGACACGCGATGCGGTGGCGACCCTGCACAAATCGTCAGGCTTACCAGTTGCCGCGCATTTGACATGTGTTGATGCCTCGCGGCAAGAAACGCTGGAAATTGCGGATACCTTCGCGCGGGCTGGTGTTCAGGACATCGTGGCTCTGCGCGGCGACCCGCCTGCTGGTCAGGACCGGTTCCAACCGCACCCCGACGGTTTTGCAAATTCGGTTGAACTGATTTCGGCCCTGGCTGAGACCGAGATGTTCAACATTCGAGTCGGCGCCTACCCAGACATTCACCCCGAGGCACAAAACGCCCGCACCGATATTGATTGGCTCAAAGCCAAACTGGATGCAGGCGCAGATGAGGCCCTGACCCAGTTCTTTTTTGAGGCCGAAACGTTTTTCCGGTTCCGTGATGCCTGCGAAAAAGCCGGCATCGACAAGCCTATTGTGCCCGGCATTCTGCCGATCGAGAACTGGAAAGGTGCACGCAATTTCGCTAAACGATGTGGCACGCGCATTCCCCAATGGGTCGAACAGGCGTTTGAAAAGGCCGTGCGCGACGATCGTGAGGATTTGCTGGCTACAGCATTGTGTACCGAGCTGTGCTCGGACCTGATCGACGGGGGCGTGGACAAGCTGCATTTCTACACGCTGAACCGGCCGGAATTGACGCGTGACGTGTGCTTTGCCCTTGGCATCACGCCGAAGGCTGATCTGCAAAACGTGGCCTAACCGGGTCGGCCCAAAAGACGGTATCCCACTGCCAGGAAAGAAACTAAGAACAATTGCCGCGACGCGCTGCAATTGTTCCCGTAAGCACTTCAATTTTGCGTGAAATTTGACAAATTCACCGTCCTGCTCAAACTGAAGCAGTGACGTTTTTGTATTTTGTAATGAGTAAATTGGGTTATGGAAACTGTTGAGAAGATCAAAGCCCGCACAGAAGCACTGCATGCTTTGGGGTTGGATCAAAACGCCGGTTCGGACGACATCAGAAGCGCTTGGCGGGACATTGCGTTCCATGGTCATCCAGACCAGGCCGAGGGCGATAGTTCCGGATTTACCCGCGCCAAAGATGCATATGATTTTTTGCGCAAGGAAGGGCTGGCGGGCAAAGGTGTTGGATCGGGAAAACCCCGACGCCCGAAACTGCGCCGTCGTATTCTTACACTGGAAACCGCCGACATCAACGCATGCCGCGCCCTGCTGAACACAGCGTTGCCGGACCGATCGGACGAGGTCGAAACGCCGGAGTCTGAACTGATGTGCAAATCGGACCATGTGCCCGATGCAGTCGGGTTCTTTGGGCGCCATTTGACATTCTTTGTCTCAACGCCGGTCTATGAAGGTGCAAACCGCGTGGCATTGCCCACGTCGGTTTTGGCGAGCTCACGCCAGACGGAAACCGAGGTACTGAATTTCCAGTCCAACGACTCTGGCGGCGGCGAGGTTGTTGTGCCCGAAGCGATTACTGCGCGTACGTTCCCCGGGGCCAAAAGCGTT
This sequence comes from Ruegeria sp. CDSA033, assembly GCF_059612305.1. Taxonomy (NCBI): domain Bacteria; kingdom Pseudomonadati; phylum Pseudomonadota; class Alphaproteobacteria; order Rhodobacterales; family Roseobacteraceae; genus Ruegeria; species Ruegeria sp. CDSA033. The sequence continues at coordinate 201,278 of NZ_JBXWQI010000002.1, forward strand.
CGCATTCGGTTCGATGCCGATCAGCAGATGCGGGACGAATTCTCGTTTGCGCATTGACGAAAAAGCCCGGCTGAAATGAGCCGGGCTTTGACTTGGTGAGTGGCCACTTAGTTTGTAACCGGGCCGTCCGAGGTGAATTTCGGGATCACGCTGGAGGATGCGCCATCGGGTTCGATCCCCGGCCAGTTGCCTTCGGCGAGGTTGATATTGCCTGGCACGTCTTCTTCCCAGAAACCGACGACCACATCGGTGATGTTCAGGTAAAGCTTGTCATCGACGATGCGCCACAGATTCGGGTTCGCAGGGACTTTGCCGCCCTTCGACACACCGTATGCGCAATGTCCGTCATATTGCGGTGCGTAGAAGGCTGGGTTCTCCTGAAATTTGTCGCGGTTCTCTTCAGACGAGAATGCCCAGGTGGCACCATTGTATTCCGCGGTGATATCTGCACGGCCGCGTACAGGTGCGGGCTGAGATTGACCAACCGCAACCTGATCCAGACCGCGGTAGGCGACGACATCGTAGCCGGATACGGCGAACCCGGTGCCATCGATATACTGGTCACCAGCAAAAGCCGGAGCGGCAAGGGTCAGTGCCGCAGCTACAGTCAGGGCAAAACGTTTCATGGTGGTAAGTCCTTTTGTCCTCGGGGTTGTTGATTTGCCCGAACTTGCGGGTCTGAACATACAATAGGTGATTCAGATCGCTTGCGAAGTCCCCCTCGCGTCGCTGTGACGTTGAATGAGAATTCGTGAGATGTCGGGTGAGGATTGTTACAAAAACGCTGCGCTCTGGGGGGTTGGACTCGGTGCTTTGCAACATTAGCTGTTGTGATGGACGGACAATTCACCTGCACTTTGCGAAGAAAGGCAAGAAATGAGCGAGCAACCGACCTATACGCCCCCAAAGGTCTGGACATGGGACAGCCAGAATGGCGGCCAATTTGCCAACATCAATCGCCCAATCGCTGGCGCCACCCACGACAAGGAACTGCCGATTGGACGGCACCCGCTGCAGCTTTATTCGCTGGCCACCCCCAATGGCGTCAAAGTGACCGTGATGCTGGAGGAACTGCTGGCGCTGGGTCACGAAGGTGCCGAATACAACGCCTGGCTGGTCAATATCGGCGAAGGCGATCAGTTCAGCTCGGGCTTTGTCGGGGCCAACCCAAATTCGAAAATCCCGGCTCTTTGGGATCGCTCGGGCGACAAGCCGACACGCGTGTTCGAAAGCGCGTCGATCCTGTTTCATCTGGCCGAAAAGTTTGGTGCGTTTTTGCCCGCGTCCGGACCGGAGCGTGCGGAAGTCATGAATTGGGTCTTCTGGCAGATGGGCAGCGCGCCCTATCTAGGCGGCGGATTTGGCCATTTCTACGCCTATGCGCCTGAAAAATTCCAATACCCAATTGACCGCTTTACGATGGAGACCAAGCGCCAGCTGGACGTTCTGGATCGTGAACTGGCCGACAAGACGTATATCGCGGGCGAGGATTACACCATCGCGGACATGGCGATCTGGCCCTGGTATGGCCAGCTGGTTCTGGGCCGCCTGTACAGCGCCGCAGAATTCCTGGACGTGGAATCCTACAAGAACGTCATGCGGTGGGCCAAGGCCATCGACGCACGCCCTGCCGTTCAGCGGGGCCGCATGGTCAACCGCCCGTTCGGTGAGCCTCATACCCAGCTGCACGAACGCCACGAGGCCAGCGATTTCGAAACCCGCACCCAAGACAAACTGGAAGCTGCTGCGGAATAATCACAAAAAGCCCCGCAGATCAGTCGTGTGCGGGGCTTATTTCCTACTTCAGAATAGGCGGTTTATCCAGGTTGCTGCCGGGTATCGTCTGCGTGACAACGCGGGCCTCTGGCTGTGGCAGGTCGAACCGCAAACCGACCCGCGCCAATGAGGCAGCAGCCTGATCGTGTGCACTGAAGAACCCGACATCCATTGCCCCTGCCTCAATCCCGGAAAACGTCAACGCCTCGGACGCAGCCTTGGCCAGAGCGGGCTCGGCCCCTTCGACTACACCTATGAACCCAAGCAGGTGACCGGAACCGCCGCCTTCGGATTTCGTTCCGACCAGATATGCGGCTTCAGCCAACCCAATGGCCGTGGCAAGTTTCGCGTCCAGCCCGGTCAACAATTCGTCGGGCAGACCCGCAGGGGGCAAGAACTCTGCCACCCGTTGCTGAACCTCCTCTGGCCCATGCTGCAAGGTTTCCGCCAGCCATCCCAGCGCCTCGGACGGGATCAGCACAGAGGACGGCGCAACTTCGAGGTTGAGGCCCAGCCCAATCCCCTGCCCCGCGAGCATGGAGGACAACACCCGGCCCGAAAGCGCCACATAAGGGACAGGACGTTCGGCAAACCGCGCCAACCGGTCCTCTCGGTCAAAGGCCAGCACAAAGCGCCCATCGGCGACGTCGAACAACTCGGGTGAGATGTTTTCGCCCTTCGCCTCTTCTGTCAGCATCAGAAACAGCTCGCTGTCGGCAAGCCGTTCGAAGAACCTCAATCGCGCTGCATCATCTTGTGGGGCGGCAGTCATTGCGGCGTAGGCAGTGTCCAGAGCCGTGGTTTCAGTCATTCAGAACCTCTTGCACCCGTGCACGCAGAACCGGCAGAAGGTCGGTCTGGAACCACGGGTTTTTCTTCATCCATGCCGTATTCCGCCACGAGGGATGAGGCAAGGCAAAGACGCGCGGCGCATGGTCCCGCCAGTTGCGAACCGTTTCCGTCACCGAGCTGCGCGCATGCAGGTGGTATTTATGAGCGTGCCCACCCACCAAAATAGTCAGGGGTATTTCCCCCAGCGTTTGCATGACTTTGTTGTGCCAGGTTTTCCCGCAGACGGGGGGCGGCGGCAAATCCGCCTTGCGCGTATCATACCCCGGAAAACAAAAAGCCATCGGCACGATCGAAACCTGTGACCGATCGTAGAACACAGCTTCATCCACCCCAAGCCAGTCCCTCAAACGATCTCCGGACGGATCGGTGAACGGTCGGCCCGACTCATGCACCCGTGCGCCAGGGGCCTGACCGGCAATCAAAACTGGCGTCCCGGGCTGAAACCAGACCACTGGGCGCGGCTGATGGGCGGTCTCTGTCGCGGCAAATCTTTCCGCGCAAATACGGCAGGCCGAGATTTCTTTCTGTAGCGAATTCATCAGATGGCAAGGTTTCCTGCATCAAATTGGTTGACGGTCACTCTCAAAGATAGTCAACGCAATGCGTGGGTCCAACCGATGGAAAAGTCACATTACTAACAGCACACGTGCCGGTGCATTGATCATTGCCACCAAAACTCGACATAATATGGCCCACATAAAACGTAGGATAACAACCCGATTACCGGCACATCCGGTACTTTTAAAATGGTGCAAGCAGCAGGCCCTCAATGCTTGAGTTTGAAAATGTCAGTAAGTCCTTCTGGACCGGGACACGCCGCAAGGTGATCCTGGACAGCGTCTCGTTTCGGGTTCAGTTGGGCCGTTCGATTGGCATTCTTGCACCTAACGGAACCGGCAAGACCACCTTGATCAATATGATGGCCGGCCTGGAAAAGCCCGATGAAGGCGTGATTCGAAAGTCCTGCCGAGTGTCTTTTCCTATGGGTTTCACCGGAGGTGTCGCAAACAAACTGTCCGCCCTGGAAAACGCGCGCTACGTCGCCAACATCTACGGGATGGACCCCGATTACGTCGAAGCCTACTGCAAATGGCTATGCGGATTGGGAGAGTATTTCGACCAACCCTTGGCCACTTACTCCAGCGGTATGAAGGGGCGCTTTACGTTTGCGTTGATGTTGGCCCTGGATTTCGACATGTACCTGATTGACGAAGGGATGCCGGCGTCGACTGATGTTGAATTCAACAGGAAGGCCGGCGACATCCTTCGGGAAAAACTACGCACGACAACATTGGTGATCGTGTCACACAGCCCCGCCGTGCTGGAGAAATTTGCGCAAGAGGCTGCCGTTTTGATGGATGGCCAGCTCTATATGTTCGACACCTTGGAAGAGGCAAAGCAGCTATATGACTACCAAACCCAAGGCTAGCATCTACAATTGGCGCCGCAAACGCCGCAACGCGGGAACGGAAGAAGACCGCGCTGACGCCATTTCGCGCATTCGCAACGCGACGCGGCCACCCGCTGCGGCCAATGACTCGGAGTCCAATACCGAGATTGACGCCATCAAACGCGAGGGGCTGACCGGGCGCCAACTGCGGATGGCACGCAGACTGGCGCAAAAGAACGGGCTGGAGGCGACTTCGGACTATGATGCGGTGCGTTTGCTGCGCCAAAATGGCATCGATCCGTTTCATCGCGCCAATTTACTGGGGATGGCGGGTGAATCGACGCAGACCGAGGATCAGACCAAGGACAAGGTCACTATTCATTTGCCGCAAACGGTCAGCGAAGGTGGAAGGACCCTGCCCGGGCCCGAGATGTCCCCTACGCAACGGCGCGAGTTTGAAATTGGCGAAATACAGAAAGACATCGCCCGCCGCCGCCGCCGCAAACTGCTTGCCCTGTTTGCCCGCCTGGCGGTTTTCGTCTTCCTGCCCACCTTTGTTGTCGGGTTCTATTTTTACCGCGTGGCGACACCGATGTATGCCAGCGACTCGGCCTTCTCGATCCTTCAAGCGGACGGCGGTGGAGCATCGTTTGGCGGGTTTTTGGCGGGCACACAATACGCCACTGCGCAGGATTCTGTCGCCACACAGGAATTTCTGGAGTCCAAGGATGCCTTGCTGAGGCTTGAGCGTGACATGGGCTTTGAAGAAATTTTCAAGCAGGAGTGGATCGATCCTATTCAACGGCTTTCGCCGGACGCCACGCTGGAAGAGGCCTACAAGCTCTTCCGACGCATGATCACCATCGGATACGACCCGAGCGACGGCATTATCCGGATGGAAGTCGCGGCCCCTGATCCGCAGATTTCGGTGGCTATCTCTGACCGTCTTCTGTCCTACGCCGAAGAAACCATAAACGGGCTTACAGAACTCAAGCGCGAAGACCAGATGCGCGATGCGCTGGATGGTTTTGAAATGGCCCAGCAGGAACGCAGAAAAGCGCAGGAAGATCTGATCGAACTTCAGATTCAAGGCGCGTTGCTGGACCCTCAGAACGTTATCGCCAGTTTGCGTGGCCGCATAGACGCCATGGAAACGCAGATTCAGGACAAAGAACTACAATTGGCCGCATTGCTGGACAATCGTCGTCCGAACCAGGCCAAGGTGGATGGTGCCCGTGCGGACATCGCACGATTTGAGGCTGTGTTGGCAGAACTCAACGCGGAAATGCTGGATGTGTCAGCAGGCGAAAACTCGCTTGCCCGGCTCAGTGTACGAATTCAAATGGCGCAGGCCGATCTTGTTGCCAGAGACATGATACTGCAGACAGCTATGCAGCAAATGGAAACCACACGGACTGAAGCAAACCGCAAAGTGCGTTATCTGACAGTGTCCGTGAGGCCGGTGCCAAGTCAGGAACCCACCTATCCGCGCAAGTTCGAAAATACGATTTTGGCTTTTCTGTTGTTTGCTGGTATCTACCTGTTGATCTCGCTTACCGCGTCGGTCCTTCGTGAACAGGTATCCTCGTAAGACACATGAAACATGTAAAAATCTCCGATCTCACGGTCGGCAATGATCTGCCTCTGACGATCATTGCTGGCCCCTGCCAACTTGAAAGCGCGGATCATGCGCAGATGATCGCAGGCAAAATGAAAGAAGCCTGTGATGCCGCCGGTGCGCAGTACGTCTTTAAGGCCTCGTATGACAAGGCGAACCGCACATCAATTTCAGGTGTCCGTGGGCCCGGAATTGCTAAAGGACTGGACATTCTGGAAGGTGTGAAAAAACAAATTGGGGTGCCTGTCCTGACTGACGTACATACGCCAGAGCAATGCGCAGACGCGGCCAACGTTTGTGATGTTTTGCAGATTCCCGCGTTATTGTGCCGTCAAACCGACTTGGTGTTGGCCGCAGCCCAAACAGGCGCGGCGATCAATGTCAAAAAAGGGCAATTTCTGGCACCATGGGATATGGCGAACATTGTCGCCAAGATCGAGAGTGTTGGTAACTCGAATATTCTGCTGACAGAACGTGGCACCTCGTTTGGGTACAACACCTTGGTGACAGATATGCGCTCGCTCCCGCAGATGGCGGCGACAGGCTATCCGGTTGTGATGGACGCAACCCACTCGGTTCAGCAGCCTGCAGGGCTTGGAGGTTCGACCGGCGGTCAGCGTGAATTTGCTCCGGTGATGGCGCGCGCAGCTGCCGCCATCGGCGTAGGCGCTGTGTTTATTGAAACACACGAAGACCCGGACAAGTCTCCGTCAGACGGGCCTAACATGATCTATCTGGATCAAATGCCTCAATTGATTGACACATTGATGCGCTTTGATGCATTGGCCAAAGCCAATCCTATACAGATTTAAGCAAGAGCAATAGCATGACCAAACCCATCCCAGAGGTGACCCCGAACACCTGGAGTTTTCTGCGCGATCCGATGATCAAGCCGACCGGCTTTCGCGAATATGACGCGCGCTGGAAATATCCCGAAGAGATCAACCTGCCCGGCATGACCGCGCTTGGCTTGGGTCTGGGCACACAGATGCGCAAACGTGGGATCGAACCGGTGATTGCGGTGGGCAACGACTACCGCGACTACTCGCTGGCGATCAAAAACGCGCTGATCCTGGGTCTTATGCAGGCTGGCATTCAGGTAAAGGACATTGGCCCCGCGCTCAGCCCGATGGCCTATTTCGCGCAATTCCATCTGGATGTGCCTGCCGTGGCCATGGTCACAGCCAGCCACAACCCTAACGGCTGGACCGGCGTCAAGATGGGCTTTGATCGTCCTTTGACACACGGCCCCGACGAGATGTCAGAGCTCCGCGACATCGTCCTGAACGGTGAAGGCACCCCGCATGAAGGCGGAACATACGAATTCGTTGATGGTGTAAAAGAAGCTTACATCGACGATCTGGTCGGCGATTTCAAAATGTCCCGCCCCCTGAAAGTCGTGTGCGCAACTGGTAATGGAACGGCTTCGGCCTTTGCGCCTGAGATTTTCGAGCGCATTGGCGTCGAAATGGTGCCCAGCCACACCCAATTGGACTATACTTTCCCCCACTATAACCCCAATCCTGAGGCTATGGAGATGTTGCACGACATGTCCGCCTCTGTGAAAGCCAGCGGGGCTGATCTGGCTCTGGGCTTTGACGGCGACGGCGATCGCTGTGGTGTTGTGGATGATGAGGGCGAAGAGATTTTCGCCGATAAGGTCGGTGTGATCATGGCCCGTGATCTGGCCAAATTGTATCCGAACTCGACCTTTGTGGCAGATGTGAAATCCACTGGTCTGTTTGCCAGCGACCCCGAACTGCAGGCCCTTGGTGTCAAAGCGGATTATTGGAAGACCGGGCACAGCCACATGAAGCGTCGGGTCAAAGAGATCAATGCGCTGGCCGGCTTTGAGAAGTCTGGTCATTACTTTCTGGCTGAACCTATCGGGCGCGGCTACGACTGCGGGATGCGCGTCGCCGTTGAGATCTGCAAGCTGATGGATCGCAACCCGGATCAAAGAATGTCGGACTTGCGCAAGGCGCTGCCAAAAACCTGGTCTACGCCGACCATGTCACCCTATGCCGCCGATACAGAGAAATATGACATTCTTCAGCGGCTGGTCGACAAGCTAGTTGCAAAAGCTGATGCCGGAGACAATTTTGCCGGTCGCGCGATTAAAGAGGTCGTCACCGTCAACGGCGCCCGTGTCATTCTGGACAATGGCAGCTGGGGTCTGGTGCGCGCATCCTCGAACACTCCGAACCTTGTCGTGGTCTGCGAAAGCAGCGAAAGCGAGGATGAAATGCGCGCAATCTTTGCCGATATCGACGCGGTCATTCGCACGGAACCCGGTGTGGGCGACTACGATCAGACCATCTAAGTGCTACTGCGTTTCGGGGCACCTTCTGCCCCGGCGCCCTTGCGTATTGGCGCTTTTTAGTTGCCGCCAAACAGCTTCAACAGCCCCTTGTTCACTTCGTCTGCCAGTTTGTTTTTGATCGCGTCTTCGATCTGATCGCTGTCCGTAATCGTCGTATTCAGCTCGTCCCCGACCTTGTCCAAAACTTTTTGCTTGGCCTCATCTTCAAGCTCTTTGGCCTTTCCTTCAGCAACAGCTTCGATGACTTTGGTTAGATCCGGCTTGATCGACGGGTTGCTCCACGGCCCGACAATTTTCACTGGTACCGCGATGCCGTTTCCCGAATTCGCGCGCAGCGCCACAGGTGTGAAAAGATAGTCGATATCGCGGTTGCCGATTCCGACGCGACCGGAACCGTCGGCCCGGAAGTTATCCAGAGACATCAACAGGTCGTTGTTCCACAACACCCCTTGATCCATGGTGAAGCTGGCAGACAAGCTGTTGAACACGGTTGTGCCGCGCTCGCCCCCGCTGCGGCCCATCAGGCGGTCCAGGTCAAACCCCGAGATTACGCCCTTGCCCACGTCCACACGGCCCTTGCCGCTGAGCGAGCGCATGATCTGATCCTCGGTTTGTCCAACTCCCAGAAACTCAAACGACCCTGATCCGGTGCCGGACAACCGCTCGATCCCGCCAAGGGCGGACAGAGCTTGCTGTACGTCCATGCCATCCGCGGTCAGATTGCCGCCAAACGACAAACCGTTCCGGTTATTGGCAACCACTTGCCCGTTCAGATGCCCTGAAAACAATGTGGCAGGGTTCATCTGAAGAACCGCTCTGGATCGATCAAGGTTAAGCGTCAGATCGCTGGGTCCCAGCGTCAGTCCCGGTACGGCAATGGAATTGGCTTTGAGGCGGATTTTGCCATTCGCCAAGGCCAGCGCAGACGCATCAATCGGGATGGTCGACCACCCTTGGTCAGGCGACGGCGCTGACCCTCCGCCAGCGCCACCAGGCGTATCATTGAATTGAGTAAGATCTAGGTCACCGCCTTCCAGCCGTGCGGTAATCTGCGGCGGGTCCGAGATAACGATATCTGCCTCACCAGTCAGGCGATTATTATCCAGCAACGCCACCAAGTTGCGCAGCGAAATCCGACCATCGCTGGTATAGGTCATCTGCCCAGCCACATCGGCCTCGCGCCCCAGTCCCAATGGCACCCCAACACCGGCCTGCCCAAAAGCAGCCAGCATGCGTTCCGTGTTCGTCGTTTTGGCCAGCAATCTGCCATCCATTTCACCAGCCAGATTGACCCGCCCTACAAAACCGAACTCTCCCCCGGGCGCGGTCATGGTCAAATCCAACGGCGTTACCGCGCCGGAAGCGTAAGCTGGCAGATCTTGAATCTTGAGGTCGACATCGACCGCCCCCCCGGGCACCGCCATCTGAGCCTGAACCTGCAGAGGCGCTGAAACGTTCGGCCAACTGGCCGTCAGATTGACATTGGCAAAATCGAACTTAATCGCGCCATTTTCGATGTAGACCAAGCGCGCGTTCGTCAGCTTCAGATGATCCAGCGTCACCTCGCCCTGCTGCCCTTGCGGTGCCGCGCCACTTGCGGCGCCTGCCGAGGCAGTGCTTGCGGGTGCCGAAAGTTCCCAATTCCCACGCCCATCCGAAAGTTCCAACCGCAGAACCGGATTGTCGGCGATCACCCGTTTGATGCGCAGGTCCCCGGAGATCAGCGCAGCAGCATCAACCCCCACGGCCAGGCTTTCGGCGCTTAGCATTGGTTCAGGACCGGCCCATTGTGCATTTCCAAAAGTCACCGGACCGGTTTCCAGCCCCAGCACGGGCCAGAAAGACAGGTTCACATCGCCCGTAAGCTTCAGGTCACGCCCGGTCTGGGTGCGGACCTGCTCGGCCAATATGGTGGCCAGCTTGTCGCCGGGCATCAGCAGCAAGGCCCCGATGACCAAGCCAAAAACCGCCACCAACAGGAAAACTATGCGCAACAGCCACTTCATATTCTGCTCTCCGCCTTTTTCATGCGTTAAAAAAGATCATCCAAAGCCTGCGCTGCATTTGCAAGGGGAAGCGTTCCCCACTATATGCCGCGCAATGACAACGAACCCGCCAAACCTCCGCCCCGACCTGGCGCCTGCCGCCCGGATGCCCGAGACGCCACGTTCGAACCAGCCAACGATTGGCATGGTTTCCTTGGGCTGCCCTAAGGCCCTGGTCGACAGTGAGCGTATCCTGACGCGCCTGCGGGCCGAAGGATACGGCATCTCGCCCGACTATTCAGGCGCGGATGCCGTGATCGTGAATACCTGCGGGTTTCTCGACAGTGCCAAGGCCGAGTCGCTGGACGCAATTGGTGAGGCACTGGTGGAAAATGGCAAAGTCATCGTGACCGGCTGTCTGGGTGCGGAACCGGATTACATCCGCGAACATCACCCACGCATCATGGCCGTTACCGGCCCGCACCAATACGAGCAGGTGCTGGATGCGGTGCATTCGGCCGTGCCGCCTGATCCTGACCCGTTTGTGGACCTGCTGCCCGCCGCAAGTGTGCAACTGACACCACGCCATTACAGCTATCTAAAGATATCCGAGGGCTGTAACCACAAATGCAAGTTCTGCATCATCCCCGACATGCGCGGCAAGCTGGCGAGCCGCCCAGCCCACGCGGTACTGCGCGAAGCTGAAAAGCTGGTCGACAATGGCGTGCGTGAATTGCTGGTGATCTCTCAGGATACATCCGCCTATGGGTTGGACCGGAAGTATGACGTGAACCCGTGGAAGGACCGCGAGGTGCGCAGCCACATCACCGATCTGGCGCGTGAGCTGGGGCAGTTGGATGCCTGGGTTCGGCTCCACTACGTCTACCCCTACCCGCATGTTCGCGAGTTGATCCCCCTGATGGCAGACGCCGGATCCAACATCCTCCCCTATCTGGATATTCCGTTCCAGCATGCCCATCCGGACGTTCTGAAACGCATGGCGCGCCCGGCAGCGGCAGCCAAGACTTTGGATGAGATCGCCGCATGGCGCGCAACCTGCCCCGACATCACACTACGGTCCACATTTATCGTCGGTTATCCGGGCGAGACCGAGGCCGAGTTCCAGACCCTTCTGGATTGGATGGACGAGGCGCAACTGGATCGTGTTGGCTGCTTTCAATACGAAAACGTCGATGGCGCGCGATCAAACGACCTGCCGGATCACGTACCGGCCGAGGTAAAGCGAGAGCGCTGGGACCGCTTCATGGAAAAAGCGCAGGCCATCTCCGAAGCTAAGCTGGCCGCCAAGGTCGGCCAGACCATTGATGTGATCGTGGATGAGATTGATGACGAAGCCGCCACGTGCCGCACCAAGGCAGACGCGCCCGAGATCGACGGGAATCTGTTCATCGATGAGGGTTTCGATGATCTGAAGCCTGGTGACATCGTGTCGGTCGAGATCGATGAGGCCGGCGAATACGATTTATGGGGCACTCGCACCTGACCTTAATGTGCCCGTTCACCCCCGATAGGCAGAGCGTGATTTAAGTTTATTGGCTTGAGACGGGATTTCCCCGGACCATGAATGAAAACCTCAACTCGCTAGAAGGAGGATTTTCATGGCATACTTTCGTGCAATCTCTTTCAATTGCATGGCCGCGATACTTGCGTCCCAACTTTTTGCCGTCCCGGCGACTGCAGGCAGCATCACCGTTGAAACGAGCGGCCAAGTCATTGTTGGGTCAAAGTCGCAGCATGTTCATAACCGCAATAATATCCGCATTCACCGGCACTATTATTCTCCGAAAGTCTACACACACAAAGTCTACCACGCAAAACCGGTTCCTAAGAACGCGCCCTACGTTCAGCAAAAGCTAAAAAAGAAATCCTATCGCTACCTTTATGCGCCACGGTACGGGTCAAAGCGTCAACACTATCACCGCAAGTCATTTGGACACGGATACTGACGGCTGGTGAGGCGTTGACTGCCCATTATCGACGCATTCTGATCCGAGGCCGCGTCGGCATAGAGCGGGCACAAAAAACGCCCAACAAGGGCGGTCGGCTGCGTTGAGTAAGCGGGCGGCCAAAACAAGACCGCCCGCAGAATTCTTACTGAGCGACCGGGTTACAGATGGTCTGTCCCGCTTCGGTCGTGGCCAGCTCGGTTCCAGCCGGGCAGCTCGGTGTGCCGAACTTGTCGTATTCAGGCGTGATGTAAACCGGCGTCGGCTCTTCCTGCTGCGAGCATGCAGCCAGAACCAGGGCAATTGCGCTAACGGCAGCAAATTTAAGTTTCATGTCCGTCATTCCTCTAAAAATTTTCTCATATTGCCCTTTTTTCTGGGGCCAGTCTCAAAATACGACCTCGTTGAAATTATTGCAACAAAATCAATCACGGATTTGTGAGAGCGGCAAAACCATGCTGCTGTATAAAGAAAAAAAGCGCTCTACACGCCCTGTCCAAAGACCATATAGTTGTTTCGCGACATTAGCCAAAAGCGGAGCAGCCACATGTCAGATCAGCCGAAACCTGCCCAAAAAGCCCCCTACCCGGTCGAAGTGACCGAAGGGAAAACCTATTTCTGGTGTGCTTGCGGCAAGTCAGAGCGCCAGCCCTTCTGCGATGGTTCACACAAGGGAACCCAGTTTGAACCGGTGAAGTTTACTGCCGAAACCAGCAAGAAGGTGTTCTTTTGCGGGTGCAAACAAACGGCCAATCCGCCGCTGTGCGACGGTTCGCATTCCAAGCTCTGACTAAGTCTTCAAAGCGTTCAGCGTTTCCTCATTCGCGCAGAATTCAGGGGCCGAATCGGCTTTGACCTGTTGTTTCGACAGCCACAATTCGCATTGGTCGCTACACCCAGAGGCACGACAGCGCGTCACGATCTCCGCATAACCATTGGTGGTCAACCGCCCCTCGGCCATCGCTTCGGTCAACGAAACATCCATACATCTGGCCACCGACCGGGTTAGCCAAAAGTGTTTCTCCACTTCGCCCAAAATATCTCGGGTCATTGGCAGATCTGCCTTTTGTTTGCACGAAGCGCCGTCAAACGCGGCGATGGCCGGGCAATATTTTTCCTAGCCGTCGCGTTTGCTTTCCGACAGCGAAGTGAGGCGGTCAAACAGGGCCGTGTTCCTGCAGTATTCCGGCGTTTTCTGGTCTTGGGCAGATTGTGCCAGAAATTGCGCGCAATGATCCGGGTTCGAACAATCTCTGCAACGCAAGACTGCATCAGAGATCTGGTCAATCGAGACGTCACCGCCTATGGCCGCATCTTCCAGAACAACCCCGACGTGGGTAGCCATCTGGTCGACCAGTTCCGCATGTCGTTTCAGAGTATTTTTGCCAAGCATTGCGCTGTCTCCCTGTCGCACGGTTCTGACAGGATAGCGCAGCGGCCCGAATAGGCCTTTGACTCAGGTCAAGACCCAGCGCCGATATGATCCAGATAGGCGCGGGTGGCGTCCTGCACCCTGCGAAAGCGGTCACCGCCCAGTTTTTTGCCCCCGTACCAGCGAGTGACAATGATGACGTGGCCCTCCAGTCCAGCCCTTTCGAGCATGCGCAGGATGACCATTCCGGCACCGCTTTCTCCGTCGTCGGCCTTGAGAGCCCCTGTCGGCAAGATCGCTGCCCAGGTATTATGCGTCGCCTTGGCATAGGCTTTGTCGGACTTGAGATCTTGCAGCACGGCATCCACGTCCTCGCGCGTTTGCACTGCAGCCCCCGACACCGCGTATTTTGATCCACGATCCGTCAGGATTACGCCCAGCCTTGTTATTTGGGTCATTGCGTCAGGCCAAGTTTTTGGGCCGTGTTCTGAACCATCTGCACACGCTGCGCATTCGGCGGATGTGACGCCAGAAAACTGTCCTCCGGTTCTGGGATGCGGTCAAAGTACTTTGCGCCGATCAACGGGTTGTATCCGGCATTGTGGGTAATAATTGTGCCCAACTGGTCAGCCTCAAGCTCGAAGGCCTTAACGTTCAATTGCACACCCACTTCCGCCCCAATTTTCTGTGTACGCTCCAGGTCTTCGCCCTCTTCTCCAAAGAGCTTGCCCAGATTGTTGAAAATGACTGCGCTTTCCTGTGCGTTTTCGGCCTGGCGCGGAATGTGACGCAGCAGATGATGAGCAGTCTCGTGCCCGAGTACAAAAGCCAGCTCATCTGGATTTTGCGCCGACTGAATCATGGATCGGGTCATTATGATCACCGGCTGGCCCCTGTCATCCAAGGTTTGAAACGCATTCGCTTCCGCTTGTGGATTGAGATCAACAAGAACCGTGAAATCGCAATTTTTGACTTTGGCCCGCTTCAGACACTCTGCCCGGGCTTCCTTGCCGATGGAGCGGCTGACATCCCGAACCGCGGCCGCCTCTACCTGATACTCACCCAAGGTCCCCGACCATTGGGTTGCGGGCTGCAATCGCATCTCGCCAGCACTACAGGCCGCCAGAAAAAGAGGAAGAAACAAACAGATCAGACGATACATTCATAATCCTTTGAAACGGTTGGCCCGTTTTCACGACCATAGCGCGGAGCCGCGCCAATCACCACAGCCCGATTGGTAAGGTACGGGTTGCATTGCATTCGGCTGACCTGCACTCTGCTTTCATGTTTTCGATTGAGCATGAATTCGACTCGACAGTCATTACTCTGGTGGACGAAGGCCCAAAGCCTTTGCAAGAGGATGTCGTCATCAACAGCTTCGCCGAATGTGTGACGCTTGAACAATTGGACCCGCGCACTGATCAGATTCAGAGGATCACGTTATCCCCTGAACAGGTGCGCGATCTGGCGGCGGCTTTAGATTTGCCAGAAGGCGTGTACCAAATCCGGGAAACACCGGATCAGGGTAAATAGACAAATACCTTGTCACGCGACGCCTGCCCCCGCCTGAGGATCAGAGTAGACGGTGCCACCCCCATGGCCACGGCCAATATGTTACGCACCGCATCGTTTGCCTTGCCGTTTTCGGGCGGCGCGGTGACGAAGATGCGAATGTTTCCGTGATCGGTCAAAATCCCATCCTTTGCAGCTTTCGGCGTGACCCGGACCTCGATCCCTTCATCGGGTACGGCGCGCGCGCTCAGATCCGGTACATTTCGCAGCTTTGGTTTGGCCATCTTCCCTCTCTTCTTCTTGAACACCCTTGCACGAACGCTCAGGGAGTGAAATTGATCTCCTGCATCCAGCCACTTGCCCTTGAAACCCGCCAGATGTTCAACCACATACACAACCGCCTATGTAAAGGAAGTTAACATATGTCCTTGAAGAATCCGGCCGCTCTGGAGTTTCTGCAATCGCGCCGGTCGCGCCCCGCAAAAACGCTGATTGAACCAGCACCCACGCGGGACCAGCTGTTGCCCCTGCTGACCGCCGCTGCACGCAGCCCGGATCATGGCAAGCTGGAACCCTGGCGTTTTATCGTGCTTGAGAAAAGTGCCATGCCGCGCTTTGCGCAATTGACCGAAGAATGTGGCTCGGCGCTGGGTAAATCCGCTGAGGACATAGCCAAGGCCCGCAACCAGTTCGACATGGGCCATCTGGCGGTCGCCGTGATCGAGGTTCAAAAACCCTCCGCGAAAATCCCTGCAATCGAACAGACCTATTCCGCTGGCGCAGTGTGCCTGGCTTTGCTGAACGCGGCGCTTGCTGCGGGTTGGGGCGCAAACTGGCTGTCCGGTTGGCAGACCCACGACCGCGACTTTTGCCAAAAGGCGTTCGGGCTGCAAGAATACGAACGCGTCGCGGGTCTGGTCCATATCGCGACCGAGGGCAAAGCACCGCCCGAAAGACCCCGCCCTGACGTGGATGGGTTGACGCAGTGGGTTTCGGAATGACCATTCTCAACGCCTTTTTTGCAGCGCTGGGACAGATCGGCGACCCAAAGTTCCGGGCTGTCCTGTTGCGCGGCGTTGGCCTGACGATCGTTTTGCTGATCGCCGCCTGTGCTTTGGCGATTTGGCTGATCAACCGGCTGTCGGGGAACGAGATCTCTCTGCCCTTTATCGGGGCCGTGCCGTGGCTGAACGACGTGCTGAATTATTCCGGCATCTTTGTCGTCCTGATCCTGCCAATATTTCTGATGGTTCCGGTGGCCTCGGCGATTACGTCGATGTTTCTGGAAGACGTTGCGCAAGCGGTCGAAGACAAGCATTACCCATCTTTGCCTGCTGTGCCCGGCATTCCATTCAGCGAAAGCCTGCGCGACGGGCTGAGCTTCATGGGCGTTTTGGTCGTTGCCAATCTGCTGGCCCTGATCCTCTATGCGATCTTTACTCCGCTCGCACCCTTCATCTTCTGGGGCATGAACGGTTTCTTGTTGGGACGGGAATACTTTACGTTGGCTGCCATGCGCAGGTTGGGTCGGGAAGGTGCACGTAAGCTGCGCGCCAAACACGCAACGACCATATGGATGGCAGGCATTTTGATGGCGATCCCGCTATCCGTGCCCCTGGTGAACCTTGTGATCCCAATCCTTGGGGTCGCAACGTTCACCCATATCTACCACAAGCTATCAGGGCCTATGGCTTAAAGATCAGCCGCGCGGCTCCAGCTGGTTCAACCAGTCGAAATCACGCACAGAAATCACGCCGGACAGGATGATGCCTGCTACAATGGCCCAGAGCACCACCGTGATACCGGTGGTGATCCACATCTTTTTCTTCAGGTGATGCTCTTCCGGTGCGCCCGCGTGGGTGCCCGGAACGATATCACCCAGATCGCCCTGCGTCTTGATGCGGATTGGCAGCACCACCAGCAAGGTCATGAACCAGATCACGGCGAACAGAACGGCCGCACCAGTAATCGACATCTCATCCCCTCCGGGGTTAGGTTACACCTGTTCCAGCTCGACCAGGCAGCCGTTAAAATCTTTGGGGTGCAGGAACAGCACCGGTTTACCATGCGCACCGATCTTGGGCTCACCCGAACCCAGCACGCGTGCGCCGGTTTCTTTCAGGTGATCGCGGGCAGCGATGATATCCTCGACCTCATAGCAGACATGGTGGATGCCGCCAGCGGGGTTCTTTTCCAGAAACCCGTTGATCGGGCTGTCATCGCCCATCGGATAGAGCAGTTCGATCTTGGTATTGGGCAGTTCGATGAACACAACTGTGACGCCGTGATCCGGCTCATCCTGTGGCGCGCCGACTTTCGCGCCCAGCGCGTTGCGGTACTGCTCAGAGGCGGCCTCAAGATCGGGTACGGCAATGGCTACGTGGTTCAGTCGACCAATCATGGAACTCTCCTCTATTCTGCGTTGCAGCGGTTATGGGGGCAGATTGAACAAAGAACAAGTGCGCCAAATTGCCGTTAACGCCCTGTTAGCCAGAAGTTCCTAGCGTGAGGTATCTGCTGATTAGGAGTTCCGCCATGGACGATTCGAGCCCCTTCGCCTCTCCCGCGCAGCCGACGGCCACGCGGCCCCTGCTGGGACAAACTATTCTGGTTGTGGAAGACAGCCGCTATGCCTGCGACGCCATCCGCTTGATGTGCCTGCACAGCGGCGCGCGCATCAGGCGGGCGGATTGCCTGCAATCGGCACGGCGTCACCTGCAGATCTACCGCCCCTCTGTCATCATCGTGGACATGGGTCTGCCGGACGGGTCCGGCGCGGATCTGATCGCCGATCTGTCTGAGGCTGCGCCTCGTATTGGGGCCATTCTTGGCATGTCCGGGGATGACCACATGAAACGCACTGCAATGCGGGCCGGTGCCGACGGGTTTCTGGCGAAACCCCTCAAATCGCTGGCCTATTTTCAGACGTCCATCCTGGAACGTTTGCCCGAAGATCGCCGCCCCAGCAGCCTGCATGCCGTCCGGGATGAGATCATTAACGCCGATCCGTTGGCCTATCAGGATGACATGGCCCATATCGCCGACATTCTGGCTGGCCCGAATGATCAGCGTACGCTGGATTACGCGGCACAGTTTCTGCGCGGGGTCGCCCGCGATGCCGACGATACGGTTCTGGCAGAAGCGGCGCAGCGGCTTGCCGAATCCCGGGCAGACGGGACCCCAGTAACGGCCGTGGCCGCTCAGGTCGCCGGGATTGTGCAGTCCCGTTTGCAACAGCGTGAGGCGATTTGAGATGATGACCGCTTACTTCATAACCGCAACGATCCTGTGTCTTTGGGTCTACTGGCAAACCCGCGCCACCGCCCGCGATATTCGCTCCAGCCGGAAGTCATTTAGGGACCCATGGGAATAGCCCCCCGACTAGCGGACTATGCAGGCCTGCGAGAAGGCGATGAACACCGGTCCACAGCCATGACCTTTGTGCAAGCTTTGAAAAAACCCGCTGCAGGGTTAGCAGCGGGTTTTGTTATTCTCAGTCCTGAGGGATAATCCGCAGGCCCAGCTCCATCATCTGGTCCGATGTCGGATCGGATGGCGCATCCATCATCAGGTCCTCGGCACGCTGGTTCATGGGGAACATCATGACCTCGCGGATGTTGGCTTCATCGGCCAGCAGCATCACGATACGATCGATACCAGCGGCGCAGCCACCGTGCGGCGGGGCACCATAATGGAAGGCGTTGAACAGCGCACCAAAGCGGCTTTTGACTTCATCCTCGCCATAGCCTGCCAGCTCAAAGGCCTTAAGCATGATCTCGGGCTTGTGGTTTCGGATTGCACCCGACACCAGCTCATACCCATTGCAAGCCAAGTCGTACTGATAGCCTCGCACATCCAGAGGATTGCCTTCCAGAGCCTCCATTCCGCCCTGCGGCATCGAGAACGGGTTGTGTTCAAAGTCAATGGCACCGGATTCTTCGTCCTGTTCGTAGATCGGAAAATCCACGATCCAGGCAAAGGCGAAGCGGTCTTTCTCGGTCAGGTTCAGTTCCTCACCGATCACATCACGCGCTTTACCAGCGACCTTTTCAAAGGCTTTGGGCTTGCCACCCAGGAAGAATGCCGCATCGCCGACACCCAGACCCAGTTGCTGACGGATGGCCTCGGTGCGTTCGGGGCCGATGTTTTTAGCCAGCGGACCTGCGGCCTCCATCCCTTCGCCCTGATCGCGCCAGAAGATGTAGCCCATGCCGGGCAGACCCTCTTTCTGAGCGAATGCGTTCATGCGGTCACAGAATTTGCGGCTGCCGCCGGTCGGCGCTGGGATGGCGCGGATTTCGGTGCCTTCCTGCTCCAGCAGCTTCGCGAAAATCGCGAAGCCAGACCCGCGGAAGTGGTCGGAGACCACTTGCATTTTGATAGGATTCCGCAGGTCAGGCTTGTCGGAACCGTACCACAATGCCGCATCCTTGTAGGAAATCTGCGGCCATTCCTGATCGACCTTACGCCCTCCGCCGAACTCTTCGAACACACCGGTTAGAACCGGCTGGATCGTGTCGAACACGTCCTGCTGTTCGACAAACGACATCTCAAGGTCAAGCTGGTAGAAATCGGTGGGCGAGCGGTCGGCACGTGGGTCTTCGTCACGGAAGCAGGGCGCGATCTGGAAATACTTGTCGAAGCCCGACACCATGATCAGCTGTTTGAACTGCTGCGGTGCCTGCGGCAGCGCGTAGAACTTGCCCGGGTGCAAACGCGACGGCACAAGGAAGTCACGCGCGCCTTCAGGCGAAGATGCGGTGATGATCGGCGTCTGATACTCGCGGAAGCCCTGATCCCACATGCGCTTGCGCATCGAGGCGACAACGTCCGAACGCAGGGTCATGTTCTGCTGCATCGCCTCGCGGCGCAGGTCCAAGTAACGGTAGCGCAGACGCGTTTCCTCGGGGTATTCCTGATCTCCGAACACCATCAGCGGCAGCTCTTCAGCCGCGCCCAGCACTTCCAGTTCACGAACGTAAACTTCGATCTCGCCGGTCGGCAGTTTCGAGTTCACAAGTTCTGGGTCACGTGCTTTGACGGTGCCGTCGATGCGGATACACCATTCCGAACGAACTTTCTCAAGCTCGGCAAAAGCTGCACTGTCGCCGTCACACAGAACCTGTGTCACACCGAAATGGTCGCGCAGATCAATAAACAGCACGCCGCCGTGATCTCGTACCCGATGCACCCAACCGGACAGGCGGACGGTTTCACCGACATTAGCGGCGGTCAGTGCGGCGCAGGTGTGGCTGCGGTAGGCGTGCATGGATATATCCCTTCGGGCGCAGAATTCGTCGCGCCGGTACACCCTGTCAGGCTTGGAAAGTCAAGGCAGGTCGCGCTGTCAAAACGGCCTTTGCACGTTGCCGGAATAGAAATAGATGCCCAGACCCGCCGCAAAGATGATATTTCCCGCAATCGCGTGCAGCAGGACCGCATAGACAAATGACCCGCGTTGGCGGTAGGCCCAAGTGAACAACAGCCCTCCGCCAAAGGTCATGACGGCGACAATCCAGCTCCAGTACATCAGGTGGGCCAGCGAAAACAGGGACGCGTTCAGCAGGTAAGCCGCCTTCCCGTTTGGAAGGATCGCCTGGTAGCGGCGGAAGAACAGCGACCGGAACAAAAGCTCTTGCGGAAGGGCCGAAGCAATCGGGTAAGCCAGCCAGATCACTGCTAGGAATTCGGGCCGGTAGAGAAGCATGCGAAATGCAACATCCGGCCGCGTCGCCATGACGACCGCCGAGCAGAAAGCAATCATGGTGACAATGAACAAAGCAAGCTCGCGCCACGTCCAATTGCGCCAGTTGTACCGAAGTTCGGCCCACGTAAAACCGGGCGTGTAATGGAGCAGGATGATACCGATGGCCGTGAACGTGAATAGCGACGGAAACATCCAATCCGGAGGGAAAAAGACCGCGATCAGAACTGGTACTGCGACAAAGAACAGACCGAATTCCAGCCGTAACCGCAGGTGAAGCGCCCCGTCATGCGCCCAATCGCTTTGTTTGCTCACAATACCGCCAACTCCGCCCGGATCAGGCCACGTAAGGAATTCCCTACGAAAACTTTTTCCGCGTTTTTCAGATCGGTCAAGAACAAGGCGCTTTCGGTAACCTGTTTATTATCAAGTAGTTCTTCACGCAAAATTCCCGGAAGCAACCCACAGGTCAGCTTTGGCGTCAGACGGCGGCCGTCCGGCATGTGCAAGAACAGGTTGGTGATGGTCCCTTCGCACAGTTCGTCACGTTCGTTCAGGAACAGAAATTCGTCTATTCCGTCAGGCAACGATGCGCGGGCCGTGTCATAAACAGAGCGTTGTGTCGTCTTGTGCTGCAACCAAACATCCGACGCGGAAAGCCGCATATCGGTGACCGTGACCCGCCATAATGGTGGGTTGTCGGCCAAAGCTCCGGTTGTCACATCGTATGTTCCATCAACTGCCAGGGTAAGCCGGCACCGCAGAGGTGATTGCCCTACAACGGTTTCCAGTGCCTGGATGGCCGCGCCCGCATCGAAAGGAATGCCCATGGCCGCAGCTGACCGAGACATACGGGCCAGATGCCGATCCCGGCGAACAAACCCTTGCCCGGGTCGAAAGGCCAGTGTTTCGATCAGGCGGAAGTCAGGGTCAGCTGGTGGGCAAAGCGAGCTTTCCATAGCGCTTCCTCATATTCCGATGGGGCCGTGCTGTCCCAAATCACTCCACCGCCGACATTGAGGGTGGCCGCGCCATCCTCGACCATCAGCGTCCGGATCGCCACGTTGAATTCTGAACGCCCGTCCGGCGCGGCCCAGCCGATCGCACCGCAATAAACATCGCGAGGCCAGGGTTCGAGATCGGACAGAATCTCCATGGCACGAATTTTGGGGGCACCGGTGATGGAACCGCAGGGAAACAGAGCCGTCAGGATATCGGACAGCTCGGCGCCCATATGCAGCTGCGCCTGCACCAGCGAGATCATCTGATGCACGGTCGCATAGGTTTCGACCTTGAACAGCTCGGGCACCTTGACGGATCCGGGCATCGCGACGCGGCTGATATCGTTACGCAACAGATCGACGATCATCAGGTTTTCAGCCCGGTTCTTTTCGTCGACTGCCAGGAACGCGCGACGCCGGGCGTCTTCGGCCATATCCTCGCTGCGGGGTTGGGTCCCCTTCATCGGGCGGGTTTCGATCCCGCGGTCCGCGTTTGTGCGAAAGAACAGTTCAGGCGACCGGCTGAGTAGATCGGGCAATCCATCCTGCTGGATCAGCGCGCCATGACCCACGGGCTGTCCGGCCGTGAGCGCGGCATAAAGCGCGGCGCTGTCGCCCTCTACAGTCATATCAATCGGGAATGTCAGGTTGGCCTGATAGATATCCCCTGCCCCAATGGCGTCATGCACGTGTTGAAACGCCTGCGTGTACCGTGCCTCGTCCCAGCGCGGTTCAAAATGGGTCACCCCGCCCCATTCAGCGGGCAATTCCCGCTGAATGGGGCGATCATAAACGCCGAAGCATAGTAAAGGCAGCCGGCGGCCTTCTGGCATGCGCTCAGACAGGCGCGGTTCCAGCACGTACCCCAGCTCATAGCTGGCATAGCCGGCCAACCAAGCCCCTTGCGCGCGCGCCTCGTCCAGCGCCTCCAACGCTTGGGGCACGTCCTCCGCATTGTCCGCGCGGATCATTTCGGCTGGCCGGTCAAAACTGGTTCCTGACCCGGCTGGCCCCTGATCAAAACGAATACGCAATTGCATCCTCATTTGCCGTGCTGCGCGGTATAGAGAATACGCCGCCAAGGGAAAGGGGGGAAAGCGGCAATTTCGCCCCTGTTTCCGATCCCCCTTGCACCTTTTCGCGCGGTCCCTATAACGCAGGACAATTTGGGCGCTTGGGGGTGCCCTGAATCGCGGACAATCGAAGGAACGTGGCCATGCCGAGAAGAACCGACATTCAGTCGATCATGATCATCGGGGCGGGCCCCATTGTTATTGGTCAGGCTTGCGAGTTCGACTATTCCGGCGCTCAGGCCTGCAAGGCACTACGGGAAGAAGGATACCGGGTCATTCTGGTGAACTCAAACCCCGCCACGATCATGACCGACCCCGGACTGGCCGACGCAACATATATCGAACCGATCACGCCCGAAGTTGTCGCCAAGATCATTGAAAAAGAACGCCCCGACGCGCTGCTGCCCACCATGGGCGGGCAGACCGGCCTGAACACGTCGCTTGCGCTGGAAGAGATGGGCGTGCTGGACAAGTTTGGGGTCGAGATGATCGGCGCCAAGCGCGACGCCATCGAAATGGCCGAAGACCGCGCCCTGTTCCGCGAGGCGATGGACCGGCTGGGCATCGAAAACCCGAAGGCCGAGGTCGTAACTGCCCCCAAGAACGAAAGCGGCAAGAAAGACCTGGACGCCGGTGTGGCACTGGCCCTCGAAACCCTTGAAAATGTGGGCTTACCCGCCATCATCCGCCCCGCCTTTACGCTGGGCGGCACTGGCGGTGGCGTGGCGTATAACCGCGAAGACTATATCCATATTTGTCGGACCGGCATGGATGCCTCGCCAGTGGGCCAGATCCTGATCGATGAAAGCCTTTTGGGATGGAAAGAATACGAGATGGAAGTGGTGCGCGACACCGCCGACAATGCCATCATCGTCTGTTCCATCGAAAACATCGACCCAATGGGCGTGCACACGGGTGACTCGATCACCGTTGCCCCGGCCCTGACGCTGACCGACAAAGAATACCAGGTCATGCGCAATCACTCGATTGCCGTGCTGCGCGAGATCGGGGTCGAGACCGGCGGATCGAACGTGCAATGGGCGATCAACCCGGTCGACGGTCGGATGGTCGTGATCGAGATGAACCCGCGCGTATCGCGGTCTTCGGCGCTGGCGTCAAAGGCAACCGGTTTCCCGATTGCCAAGATCGCCGCCAAGCTGGCTGTGGGCTACACGCTGGACGAGCTGGACAACGACATCACCAAGGTCACCCCGGCCAGCTTTGAGCCGACCATCGACTATGTTGTCACCAAGATCCCAAAATTCGCGTTCGAGAAGTTCCCCGGCTCCGAGCCCTACCTGACCACCGCGATGAAATCGGTAGGTGAGGCGATGTCCATCGGCCGCACGATCCACGAATCGATGCAAAAGGCGCTGGCCTCGATGGAATCCGGCCTGACCGGGTTTGATGAGATCGAAATCCCCGGCCTGAACGTTGGCGTTTGGGAAGAAGTCGACGACAAGGCCGCCGTTATCAAGGCAATCAGCCAGCAGACGCCTGACCGTCTGCGCACCATCGCGCAAGCAATGCGCCACGGGCTGACCGACGATGAGATCTTTGGCGTCACCAAGTTCGACCCTTGGTTCCTTGCCCGTATCCGCGAGATCATCGAAGCCGAACGCCAAGTGCGCAAAGACGGCCTGCCTGTGACCGAGGAAGGCATCCGTAAGCTCAAGATGCTGGGCTTTACTGACGCGCGTTTGGGCAATCTGACCGGTCGTGACGAAGACAACGTCCGCCGGGCGCGCCGCAATCTGGGTGTTACGGCCGTGTTCAAACGCATCGACACCTGCGCCGCCGAGTTCGAGGCGCAGACGCCCTATATGTACTCGACCTACGAAGCCCCCATGATGGGTGACGTAGAATGCGAGGCGCGTCCGTCTGACCGTAAGAAAGTCGTCATCCTTGGTGGCGGCCCGAACCGGATCGGTCAGGGCATCGAGTTCGATTATTGCTGCTGCCACGCCTGTTTCGCGCTGACCGAGGCTGGTTATGAAACCATCATGATCAACTGCAACCCCGAGACCGTGTCGACCGACTACGACACCTCGGATCGTCTGTATTTTGAACCTCTGACTTTCGAACACGTCATGGAAATCCTGACGAAGGAACAGGAAAGCGGCACCCTGCACGGCGTGATTGTTCAGTACGGCGGTCAGACCCCCCTGAAACTGGCCAACGCGCTGGAAGCCGAAGGCATTCCGATTCTGGGCACCACTCCGGATGCCATCGATCTGGCCGAAGACCGTGAACGCTTTCAGGCGCTGGTCAATGATCTGGGCCTGAAACAGCCCAGAAACGGCATCGCATCAACCGACGCGCAGGCGCTGGATATTGCTGAAGAGATCGGTTTTCCGCTGGTGATCCGCCCCTCTTACGTTCTGGGCGGTCGTGCGATGGAAATCGTGCGCGACATGGACCAACTGAGACGCTACATCAACGAGGCTGTGGTCGTCTCCGGCGACAGCCCTGTGCTGCTGGACAGCTACTTGGCGGGCGCGGTTGAGCTGGACGTGGACGCGCTGTGCGACGGCACCGACGTGCATGTTGCGGGCATCATGCAGCATATCGAAGAGGCCGGCGTGCATTCCGGCGACTCGGCCTGTTCGCTGCCGCCCTACTCGCTATCGGCAGAGATTATCGATCAGATCAAGGGTCAGACGTTCAAGTTAGCCAAAGCGCTGAACGTTGTCGGCCTGATGAATGTGCAGTTCGCGATCAAGGACGATGAGATTTACCTGATCGAAGTGAACCCGCGCGCCTCGCGGACAGTACCGTTTGTGGCCAAGGCGACCGACAGTGCGATTGCTTCGATTGCAGCGCGCGTCATGGCAGGTGAGAAACTGTCGAACTTCCCCATGCGCCCCGCGTATAAGGAAGGTCAGGACACCAAGATTGCCGACCAGATGACGCTGGCCGATCCGGACATGCCGTGGTTCTCGGTGAAAGAGGCTGTTTTACCTTTTGCCCGCTTCCCCGGCGTTGACACCATTTTGGGCCCGGAAATGCGTTCCACCGGCGAGGTCATGGGCTGGGACCGCGACTTCCCACGTGCCTTCCTCAAGGCGCAGATGGGGGCAGGCATGGTTCTGCCTTCCTCGGGTCGCGCGTTTATCTCGATCAAGGACGCGGACAAGGGTGCGGCCATGCTTGAAGCCGCTCAGGTTCTGCTGGAACAAGACTTCTCGCTCGTCGCGACCCGTGGCACACAAAGCTGGCTGGCCGAGCAGGGCGTTGCCTGTGAGATCGTCAACAAGGTCTATGAGGGCCGCCCGGACGTGGTCGATATGTTGAAAGACGGCCAGGTTCAGCTGTTGATGAACACCACCGAAGGTGCGCAAGCGGTTGAGGACAGCAAAGCCATCCGATCCATCGCTCTGTATGACAAGATCCCGTACTACACGACAGCTGCCGCAAGCCACGCCGCCGCGTTGGCAATCAAGGCGCAGGCCGAGGGTGATGTCGAGGTTAGATCGCTGCAGGGCTGATCGGCCTTAACCTGCTTACACGACCGACCGTTTCGCGCGCCCGTTGACCTTATGTCGCCGGGCGCGCATCTTTTCTGTGATTGAGCAGAAGGAAAAACTAATGCGTAAGTTTATGGTTTTAGCCGCAATGATGACGCTTGCAGCGTGTGATGTGCCCTTTGTCCCATTGATCTAAAAACGTGCGGGCTGCGGCACTGAGCCGACGGAACTTTTTCGCACCTAATTTCTATGTAACTTATCTGCGTGATCCCGATGGGAACAAGCTGTCCTGATTTTCCATCACTACGACCCGGCAAGGGATCCGGGCGGCTGAAATCGCCGCCCGGGACATCTTACGCGATGGCTTCTTTCGCCTCGCGCTTTTCATCCCGCGCGAAAAAGATCATGTAGAAGACAGGTGCTGCGACCATCGTCAGGATTGTCGCGAAGGCCAGGCCACCCATGATCGTCACCGCCATGGACTTGAAGAACGCATCCGTCAGCAACGGCGCCATGCCCAGAATAGTGGTGATCGCCGCCAGCATCACAGGGCGCAGACGTGAGACCGAGGCTTCGATAATCGACTCGCGCAGGCCTTTGCCGGTTTCGCGGACCAGATCGATTTCCTCGACCAAAACAATGCCGTTCTTGATCAGCATCCCCGACAGACTGAGCAGACCCAGCAACGCGGTGAAGGTGAATGGTAAGCCTGTGCCCAGCAGGCCGATAACGACACCGTTCACGGACATCGGCACCAGCAACCAGATGATAATCGGCTGACGGACGGCGTTGAAAATCAGCACCGAAATCAGCACCATGATCAGCAGGCTGACCGGCAACTGACGGCCCAGGCTTTCATTGGCGTCACCGGCGTTCTCGAACTCGCCACCCCACTCCATGCGATACCCTGCGGGCAGTTCCATCTCTTCGATGGCAGCGCGCACTTCCGAGTGGACCTGAGCCGCCGTCAGACCCGCCGGAATTTCGGCGCCGACGGTAATGGTCAGCACCCGGTCACGACGATGAACCAGCGTGTTGAGCGATTTGTACTCGAACCCGTCGACCATCTGTTCGATTGGCACAAACTTTTCGGACTGGTCCGAGTACACGACCTGATCGACGATCGAGTAATCTCCGTCCGCAGGCCGGCGGATAATGATCGGGATCAAACGGTCGCGTTCCCGGAATACACCCGCCCTGATGCCATCGGTCGAAAATTGCAGCGTTCCGGCGATGTCTTCACGGGTGACACCGGCAGTCTGCGCTCGTTCTGTCGCATAGATAGGCTGAACCGCCAGTTCTTTCTCACGCCAGTCCTGATAGACATGCAAAGCGTTCTCGGACGCACCGCGCATCCGCTGAATCGCTTCGTCCGCAAGCTGCCGCAGAACGGCCGGATCACTACCCGAGAACCGGGCCTGGATCGGATCACCGCCGCCAGGGCCAAAGATCAGACGCTTGGTGCGGAACTCACCTTCGGGGAATTGAGCCGAGCCAAACGCCTCTAGATCAGCCTGCAATGCGGGAATGTCATCCAGAGTTTCTGTACGGATGATCATGTGGCCATAGCTAGGGTTCGGTTTCTCTGCCGAATAGGTCAGCAGAAACCGGGTTGCCCCCTGCCCAACAAATGTGGTGACGGCAACGACATCGTCGCGTTTGTCCAGCCATTCTTCGAATACAGCCATATCCTCGGCCGTTCGCGCGATGGGCGTACCTTGCGGCAGTTTGTAGTGCACGAAGAACAGCGGCGTGTTCGAATCCGGGAAGAACTGCTGTTTGACCAGTCCAAACCCGGCGAAACAGGCAACAGTGACGCTAATCAAACCGGCAACGACCAGCCAGCGGAACCGGAGCGCCCAGCGCAGGACACTGCCGTAGACACGGAACATGATCCCGCCATAGGCATCCACAGCGCCTGCCTCACCCTGCTTGAAGAAATAGTGGCCAAGCATTGGTGTCACCGTCAGTGCCAGCACCCAGCTCAGCAGCAGCGAGATACCGATTACAGCAAACAAAGAGAACAGGAACTCGCCCGTCGCATCCGGGCTAAGACCGATCCCTGCAAAGGCCATGATCCCGATGACGGTCGCGCCCAACAACGGGATTTGCGTCTTGGAAGCAGCCTCATCCGCGGCATCGCGCGAGTTCTTCCCGCGCAGCATAGCGATCTGCATGCCTTCGGCGACAACAATGGCGTTATCCACCAACATACCCATCGCGATGATCAGCGCACCCAGAGAGATCCTCTCCATCTCGATTGAGAACATCGACATGAACAGCAGCGTTCCCACCACGGTCAGCAACAGAGTTGACCCGACAACAACCGCCGCGCGCCATCCCATGAACACCGCGAGTACGATAACCACAATGGTCACGGACATGGCGAGATTTACCAGAAAGTCATTCGAGGCCTGCTCGACCACCACGTGCTGTTGGTAGATCGGCAGGATTTCGACGCCAAACGGGATTTGCGAATCCAGCTCGGCGAATTTTGCATCCGCGCGTTTGCCCACTTCGACAATGTTTTCGGTGGATAGCCCCGCGATGCCCAATGTGAAGGCTTCGGTGCCGTTGAACCGGATCATCACCTCGGGGTCGGTCTGACGGCCACGATACACGTCGGACATATCAAATAGGTTGATCACCTGCCCTTGCGAGCCAACGGACAATCCCGCAATCGCTGAAACACTGTCCGACCCTTCGGCGGTCAGGATGGTCGTGCGGTCATTCTCTGAACGGACCGAGCCCGAAGCGTTCACTGAATCCGCATTGGCAATGGCCTCGTTGAGGGCTTGCAATGGCACGTTCTGGTTCACCGAGATGGCCAAATCGGGTTCTACAAAGATCGCCTCTTGCGGCAGGCCCATCACTTCTACGTCTGCGACGCCTTCGACCATCAGCAATTCGCGCCGCAGAAAGGTCGATAGCTCGTGTTTTTCAGCGTCCGAGAACCCATCCGCTGTTACAGCATAGAACAGCCCGAACACGTCGCCGAACCTGTCATTGACCAACGGCGCCTGCACTCCGGACGGCAGGCTGCGGGCCGTATCACGCACCTTGGCGCGCAGCTTGGTCCAGATTTCGGGCAATTCGGTTCCGTCATATGTCGATTGGATCTCAACCTCGATCAGTGAAAGTCCGGGCTGGTTCACGGATGTGATCGTATCAACCTCACCCATTTGCTGGATGGCGGATTCTAGTGGCTCGGATACCTCCAGCGCCACCTGTTCAGCGGTTGCGCCGGGATATTGGGTCACGATGACCGCGTTTTTGATGGTAAAGGCCGGATCTTCCAGACGTCCCAACGAGAGGAAACCCCAGACGCCACCAAACAGGGCGATCAGGATTATCAGCCACGTATAGATCGGGCGATCAATGGATGCGCGCGCAATGTTCATCGATCCGCCCTTCAGTTCGCAAAGCCAGCAAAGCGGCGAACGGCTTGGCCATCTGTCAAGGTGCTGCCACCCGCGACGACGATCTCATCGCCATCGTTCAACCCGGTCAAAACACGGACTTCGCCGGTCTGTGTGGGCTCGATGGTAACCGGCACAAGCTGGACGGCGCCTTCATCGGCCCCAACCGGTGAAAACACCATGACACCCAGACCGCCCTCTGCGTCCGAAATGATGGCCGTTGCAGGCACAACGATACCTGTCCGAGCGTCCTGGACCTTCACATTCACGGTCACTGACGAACCCGGCAAAATCTGCAATCCTTCAGGTGGCGTGAGGCCAAATTGGATGCGGAAAGTCTGACCCACGCTCGAGGTTTCGGCGTCAAATTCCCGGATCTGCAGAGGGAAGACCTCGTCGCTGGTTGGAAACTTCGCCGTAATCGTGATGTCATCTTCCTGACCCGATCGTTGGAACAGGATTTCCGGAACATCCACTTCGATCCGCAATTCGGACATGTCGTGGATACGCACGATGGGCGCCCCTGCGTTTACGGTCGTGAAAGCCTCGACCGTTCGGCGCGAGACCAGCGCGTCAAACGGCGCGGTCAGCGTTGCATGTTCCAGATCGTATTCTGCATCGCGGACAGCGATATCCGCCAGTTGCGCTTCGGTTTCCGCGTCATCCACTGCCACCTGGCTGGCTGTGGTTCCGCGCAGACGGGAAAGGCGGGCGACGGTACGATCCGCCTGATCCATTTGCAGCACAGCGCGGTCATAGCGACGCTGGAATGGTTCCTGATCCAGTTGTGCAATCAGTTCACCCTTGGGTATCACGAACCCTTCGGTCACCGGCATTTCGACGATTTGCCCGGAAACCTGAAAGGCCAAATCGACCGTCTGCCGCGCAGCGACGCGACCAAAAAACTGGCGCGAGAAACCGGGCGATGTCTCTTGGACCATCATTAGTTTTACGGGTTTGGAGCTATCCTGCGCCAAAACGGAGGTGGCGAACACGGTCAGAGCGACGCTCAGTACAGTGAAGAGTTTCATTTCTTCAATCCCTCAGGAATTCCTATTTTCATTATATTTTCCCGGATCTTCCGGGCCAGTCGTGCAAATTCGGCAGTTTCGTCAGCATCCAGCCCAGAGGCTCGGCGGAACAGGTCCCCCGCCTCGGACATCAGAACCTGCCGCATCTCAAGCCCCTTGTCGGTCAGAACCAACAACCACGCCCGACGGTCTTCCGGATCGCGCTGGCGGGTCAAGTACCCTGCCTCTTCTAGCGCGTCAGCGGTTGACGTGATGGTGGACGGCACCGTCAGCATATCTGCAGCCAAAACGCCCATGCGTTTGGGTCGCTCAAGCTTGACCATCATATGGCATTCCTGATGGCTCAGCCCGACCTCAAGTGCGTCTAGGCTTTCTTCCAGTTTCCAGTAGAGCGCATAGACCCCCATCATCGCCTGCACTTCGGGGCTGAGGCAGCGAACCAGCGCGCTATCGTCATGGGTCATCGGTGAATCCGTTTGTAACTTTGGTCTCGCATATACTTCGAAAAATGAACTATTCAAGATGTGAAGTGGATTTCAGCACAAACTTTGACATTCCCTTGGGTCAACGTCTCTTGATCTAACCCTTGTATGACTGCATTTTGGGCGAATCCGAAACATTCAGGTCTTATCATGTACACGCCCGCGATCACCGGCTCAGGTGTTTTCACCCCCGAAAACGTCATCACCAACGCCGAACTTGTCACGGCCTTCAACGCCTATGCCGACAAGATGAACGCCCAAAACGCAGACGCAATCGCGGCGGGTGAGATTGAGCCGATGCAGCATTCGTCAGAAGAATTCATCTTCAAGGCCTCGGGCATCGAGAAACGCTACGTGATGGACAAGGACGGTGTTCTGGACCCTGACGTGATGCATCCCTTGTTGCGTCAACGTGGCGATGACGAACCGGGCATCATGACCGAGATGGCCGTGGACGCATGTAAAAAGGCACTGGAACAGGCCGGGCGCAGCGCCGAGGACGTCGATCTGGTGATCTGCGCCGCGTCTAACCACGAACGCGCCTATCCCGCCGTCGCGATCGAAATCCAGCAAGCGCTTGGAATCAACGGGTTCGGGTTTGATATGAATGTCGCCTGTTCTTCGGCAACTTTCGGGATTCAGGCCGCCGCAGACATGGTTCGCTCTGGCTCGGTCCGTGCCGCATTGGTGGTGAACCCCGAGATTTGTTCAGGCCATCTGGAATGGCGCGACCGCGATTGTCATTTCATCTTTGGCGACGTGGCCACCGCCACTTTGATCGAGCGGGTCGAAGACGCGAAGGGTCCGCATTTCGAAATTCTGTCGACTCGTTGCGCGACCGAATTCTCGAACAATATCCGCAACAACAACGGCTTCCTGCGCCGTTCACGCCCTGACGGGGTGGTCGATCGTCGTGACATGCAGTTCATGCAGAACGGACGCAAAGTCTTCAAAGAAGTGCTGCCGATGGTCAGCAAGCACATCTCGGATCACATGGATTCGGAAGGCGTGAACAGTGATGATCTGAAACGCCTGTGGCTGCATCAGGCCAACAAGACGATGAATGATTTCATCGGCAAAAAGGTTCTGGGCCGCGAGCCCGAGGCAAGCGAACAGCCCAACATCCTGCAGGATTATGCCAACACCTCCTCGGCCGGGTCCATCATCGCGTTTTCCAAGTATTCGGATGACCTGTCAGACGGAGATGTCGGCCTTATCTGTTCGTTCGGTGCGGGGTATTCGGTTGGGTCGGTGATTGTAAAGCGGCACGGGTGATATGCCGAGATCACTCGGGGCAAACACCAAGCCAAGGGCCGTCGCGGCTCTCGCGTGTTACTTCCAACCAACGGTTTGGCTCTGACTTACACCATTGGTACAAGGCTGGGTCTAGTGGCCGAGTGAACGTCGCTACAACCTGATCCGTGTCCAAATTGACCTGCTTTAAACCAGCTTCGGGCAATACCGCTTTCAGCGCATCACCTAGTGCGGACAACCCGGGCCGTGCAGCAATATCCGACGTCGGGAATTGTGTCGAAATGTGAAAACTGGAAAACGCCACTTCTTCATCTTTGGGCATTCCCCTTAAACCAGCGACAATCAGCTTTCGTCCCAGATCTTGAGAGGCAAGTTCACAGCCTCTGCTCGAGTTCCGGGGGCGGGGCCATTTCCAAAGTTCGGATCCCAAATAGATCTGGAGTTGCCCCTCATTTGGCAAAACGTAGCGGCCGGGACTTGTTTTGATGTCAGCAACGCTCGTTGCGCCATCAATTAGCCAGACAGCGTCATCGGTCACGTCCGCGGTCACTTCGGCCAACTCTTTCAGCTTGAACTTTTCATCCAAGACCGGACGCACCAAAATCGCCTTCGGAAAAGCCTGCGTACAGACCTTCAAAATTACCCGAGACGTTTCGAGCGTGATCCGATCCAAGTAAGCTCGAAAGTAAGTTGTTTCGCCGGACAAGTCAGTGTTTCTGTCTGCATCAGGGCTGGATTCCGTGGGTAGAACACCCCGAACAGTGACACCAAAATAGTGGCAGAAATGCCTCAGCGAAATCGTCCCGTCTAAGATCGGGCCAACATCCGCCTCAAGAATCGGTTCGGCGCTGGCGGGGTCGGCACCGGGTTTTTCAGCAATCTGAACGCTCAGCCGACCGCCTCGGTAGCGAACATAAACATCCCGTTCGTCATGAGTTTGGCCATAGAACTGGCTCGGGCATGACCCGCCGCCGTTCAGCAAGGCAAGGTCAAGATTCAGAGGTTTAGGAAGCTTGGGCGTATGGAAATTAAACATAGCTTGTCGCCTGATCCCCATTCGAGGGGCAATTGACCGTAGCGAGTAGATAGTAAACCGCCGTCAGCTCACGCTTTCCTCTTCCAGATGCAGCTTCATATCCAGCAGGACCTGTTGCAGCTGGCTGGTTTCCCTCAGAAGACGCTTGGCTTCGTTCACCGTGATGATGCCGTCCTCGATCGCCGATTGATATTCGGTCATCAGCATCGCAAACCGCTGGCTCAGCGCGATGACGTCGGAATTCACTCCGCCAGTACGGGGGCTGTCGTCATTGCGCCCGTCATAGGACAGGGTGATGTTCTTCAGATCGGCCAGCGCCGAGGTGACGTGAGGGAAGTTTGCCACTGCCTCAAGCCGCGCCACCGCATCGACCGGCATGAACCGATCGGTATGTTCGACATTGTCAGAATAATAACGGCCCAACGTGGCTTTGGATTTGCCGGTAATCTCGCACGCGGATTCGATTCCCACGTCTTTAACCAGCGCTTCAGTGTGTTTTTTCAGGTAGGCCCCGATATCTGCCATGTTTTTACCCTTACTGCCTGCACGCCCCACTAAATCTGCCATTGTGGGGGAAAGGGAAAAGAAATTTCCCATACTCGATTCATAATTGAAATGTCATATGTTGGCTATCCCTCAGATATGCGGGGGTTTTGTGAGTGAGTGGCGGCATTTAATGCCAGTAATGAGTGATTGCGGGTCGGTATTCTTGTCCTGCTACGGTTAGGCCGCATGTTGGCCGACGGCGTCGCTGTTGTTGAGGCGGGGGAATCCATCCCCAATGGGCTTACGCTCGACCTCTGCAACAATAACGGCGACGTCGCTTATTATAGCTCTTGATGGCTTGCCCGATCAAAGCAGGCGTTTTAGACCCGACCCATGGCAAAACTATACTTTAATTATTCGACGATGAACGCGGGAAAATCGACCGTGTTACTGCAAGCCTCGCACAATTACCGTGAGAGGGGGATGGACACCTATTTGATGACCGCGGCCCTTGATGGCCGGGCCGGTGTTGGCAGGATTGCGTCGCGGATCGGCATATCGGCTGATGCGGACACGTTCGCCGCCGGAACCGACGTGTTCGCGATGATTGAACAGCGCCTGAAAAAAGGGAACATCACCTGCGTTTTTATTGATGAGGCGCAATTTTTGACCGAAGAGCAAGTCTGGCAATTGGCCCGCGCAGTGGATGACCTGCAGGTGCCTGTCCTTGCCTATGGCTTGCGCGTGGATTTTCAGGGCTGCCTGTTTCCCGGCTCCGCTGCCCTGCTCGCGCTGGCGGACGAGATGCGCGAAGTGCGGACCATTTGCGAGTGTGGGCGCAAGGCCACGATGGTCATCCGTCAGGACGAAAACGGCAACGCCATTACCGAAGGCGCGCAGGTACAGATCGGCGGCAATGAAACTTATGTTTCGCTGTGCCGCAAACACTGGCGCGAGGCCGTCGGGCGCTAGACCGGGTTCGGCAAAGATCGCCCCGCGACGAAAGCCGTAACGTTGTCCAGCGCTATATGCCCCATATCGGTGCGCACCTCTTCGGTCGCTGTGCCAAGATGGGGCAGTATCGTCACATTCTCCATATCGCGCAGGGCCTGTGGAACGGTGGGTTCGAACTCATACACATCAAGGCCCGCGCCTGCGATCTGACCGGATTGCAGGGCAGCGATCAGGGAGGATTCGTCCACAACTTCTCCGCGCGCGATGTTGATCAAGATGCCCGAAGGTTTCATCGCCTCCAGCACCGGCGCATTGATCAGGTGGCGCGTTTGCGTACCGCCGGGCACGGCGAGCACCAGGAAATCGACCGCAGCGGCCAGTTCTTTCAGGTCCGGTATGTTTTCTGCGGGAAATTCCACCTCTTTCGGGCTGCGCGACTGGTACGCCACGTCCATCCCGAAACCAAAATGGCAACGCCACGCAATCGCTTGGCCAATACGGCCCATCCCGACGATCCCAACACGTTTGCCGGTCACGTGATGACCCAGCATTTGAGTCGGATGCCAGCCTTGCCAGTTGCCCGAACGGACCAGCCGTTCCCCCTCGCCCGCGCGGCGCGCGGTCGACAACAGCAAGGTCATCGCGATGTCAGCAGTGGCATCGGTAACCGCACCGGGGGTGTTAGTGACCTGAACCCCTGAGGCCTGCGCGGCAGCGACGTCGATATGATTGTACCCTACACCGAAATTGGCCAGCAGTTTGCAACGCGGTTGCGGCACTTCGGAGAAAATTGTGGTCGAAAACTGATCGCCCAGGGTGGGCACGACCACATCAAATTCAGCCAATGCGCGCCGCATTTCGTCGGGCGACATTGGCAACGTGCTGCTGCGGATCTCGACGTCGAATTCGGCGCGGGCGCGCGCCTCGACAGCGGCGGTCATAGGGCGTGCGATCAAAAGTTTCATCAGTGCATCCGTCCACCGGTTGGAACCTCGCCATCCGGGCCGATCAGAACGATCTCGCCCTTGTCGTCGGGCAGGCCCAGCACCAGAACCTCGGACATGAACTTGCCGATCTGGCGCGGTGGGAAATTGACAACGGCCATCACCTGCTTGCCCACCAACGTCGCCGGATCGTAATGCGCCGTTATCTGGGCCGAGGTTCTGCGCTCGCCAATTTCGTCCCCAAAGTCGATCCACATCTTGATCGCGGGCTTGCGAGCCTCGGGATAGGGTTCTGCCCGGATGACCTTGCCGACGCGGATGTCGACTTTCATAAAATCATCGAATGAAATCTCACTCACGGGACAGCTCCTTGGATCGGTCAGTTGCGGCCTTGACTGCGCGGTGCAGCAGGTCCGGGAAACCTTCTTCCTCATGCATCAGCACTTCAAGCGCGGCTTGCGTCGTACCGTTGGGCGACGTCACGTTGACGCGCAATTGCGAGGGGTCTTCCTCTGCCGCCATTGCCAAAGCCCCTGCCCCGGCCACGGTCGATTTGGCCAGCTTCATCGCGAGATCATGCGGCAAGCCCTGTGCTTGTCCTGCCGCTGCCAGCGTTTCGATCAGGTGGAAAACGTAAGCCGGACCCGAACCGCTAAGCCCGGTCACCGCGTCCATCTGCGCCTCGTTCTCAAGGCGAACTGTGTCGCCAATTGCGGATAGTAGGTTTTCCGTTAGGGCTATATCGGCGTCTGAGGCGTTTGTATTGCCGATCAATGCTGTGATCCCCTGCCGGATCGCAGCCGGTGTGTTTGGCATCGCCCGCACGATTGGGGTGCCTTCACCCAACAAAGCTTCAAAGGTAGCTATCGATGTGCCCGCTGCGACTGACACAAACAGGCTGCCGCCTCCGCCCAGTGCTTTGATCGCTGGCAGCGCCTCTCCCATCATCTGCGGCTTGACGGCCACCAAAACGACCGCCGGGGCCTCGGGTAATGGAGTGTTGATATTGACGCCTTGCGCCTTCAGCCAATCCGAAGGATACGGGTCGATCACCCAGACGGCTGACGTAGGAAGGCCATGCTCCAACCAACCGGCGAGCATGGCCGAACCCATCTTGCCGCACCCCAGAAGAACCAGCCCCTGCTCGGCGACGCGTGACATGTCCATGATTGCCCCTCTCCTTATACGGTTTGGGGCAAATCTTTACGCGCGGCCGTAGGCCTCTGCAATGGCGACCTGCATGGCATCCTCGGGATCGCGGTTGCCCCAGGTGACCAGTTGGATCGCGGGATAATAGCGCTCGGCGCTCAGAACCGCGGCGGTGATCATCGTGTCGATCTGTTCCGGGCTGGCCATCTGGCCACCCGCAAGAACCAAACCGTACCGGTAAACCATCAGCTTTTGATTGGCCCAATACGTAAATGCACCGGCCCAGCACTGATCATTCATCTTGTTGAGCAGCTCATAAAGCACGTTTTCACGCTCGGAAGGCGGCTCCATTTCGAAAGAACACACCATGCGGAGCGTTTCGTCATAGTTGGACCAGGCCAAAGTGATCGAATAGGTGCGCCACTGTCCTTCGACAGCCATGGCAATCTGATCATCCCCGATCCGGTCGAAATCCCAGTCATGGTGTTCGGCAAGATGTTCAACAATGTCGATTGGATGAAGGTCTTCTTCGAGAAACTGTTCGGAAAGGGCCATAATGCCACCTCACTAATCTCTAGCCTTTTAGGGGCTGGCAGCGCCCCAGCGCTAGTTGCTTGCTCTACAAGCCGGGCTTCCCCCGTCTGCCTGTACTAGATATGGTGCGCCGCGGGCAGGGTTCTGGCAACCCTATTTGTTGGGGATAACATCAATAAGTTGTGGACAGTCGGCAACGGCGATCAAAATATTGGTGCCACCGCCAGCTTTGTCTTGATTAAATTTGGCAAGTCGTCAGAATACACAACACCGCACAATCCCGGCGTGGATTGCGCGGCGGCTTTCTTTTTTCAAAATCTCGAGTGTGCGGAACTTATTTATCCAGCTTGGCTTCAAGCTCCGCAATACGCGCCTCAAGCGCTGCGTTCTCTTCGCGCGCTTTCTGGGCCATGGCCCGCACAGCATCAAACTCTTCGCGCGTGACGAAATCGCGGTCGGCCAGCCAGCGGTCGATCATCGACTTCATCGCGTTTTCGGCCTCGTCCTTCGCGCCTTGGGCCACGCCCATGGCGTTGGTCATCAGTTGGGAAACGTCATCAAGAATCTTGTTACGGGTTTGCATGGCTTTACTCCGGTATCGCGGTTGGTCTCTATATGGGTAAAGAATGGCCCGGGCTCAAGGTTGACTTGCCCTGCTAACCCCGGGCAATGAGACGCACATGCAGGCTGTTCTGAATTTCCCCGACCTTTCGCCCGAAGTTTTCTCGATCTCGCTGTTCGGGATGGAGTTCGCACTTAGATGGTACGCACTGGCCTATATTGCCGGTATTCTGATCGCATGGCGATTGGGTACTGCGGCGCTGAAGCGCCCGGCCCTTTGGCCTGATCAGACACCACCGATGAAGCCGCAGCAACTTGAGGATCTGATCACCTGGATCATCCTCGGCGTGATTCTCGGCGGGCGACTGGGGTTCGTTCTGTTTTATCAACCGGCCTATTACTTATCGCATCCACTAGAGATTTTGATGATCTGGCAGGGCGGCATGGCCTTCCATGGTGGTCTGCTGGGGGTTGTCGTTGCGTCCTATCTCTATGCTCGGCGTTACCAGCTGCCGGTATTGTCTTTGGCTGATCTTATCGCACATGCTGTGCCGCCCGGGCTGTTGTTAGGGCGGTTGGCGAACTTCACTAATGCCGAGCTTTGGGGGCGACCCAGCGACGTTCCATGGGCG
Source organism: Ruegeria sp. CDSA033 (assembly GCF_059612305.1). Lineage (NCBI taxonomy): Bacteria > Pseudomonadati > Pseudomonadota > Alphaproteobacteria > Rhodobacterales > Roseobacteraceae > Ruegeria > Ruegeria sp. CDSA033. The sequence goes on from NZ_JBXWQI010000002.1 coordinate 239,800, forward strand.
GTGATCTTTCCAGGTGGTGCCGCACAGGACTGCCCGGGTGTTGTAGCCGGGATGTGTGCCAGACACCCTTCACAACTTTATGAAGCCGCACTGGAAGGTTTGTTGCTGGGCGCACTTTTGCTGTGGATGGCCTATCGACGTGGGGCGTTTCACAAGCCCGGTCTGGTGATGGGTGTATTTCTGGCAGGTTATGGTGCCTCGCGTTTCATTGTTGAGTTCTTTCGTCAGCCTGACGCACAGTTTGTCTCGGCCGGGAATCCGCTGGGGCTGGCATGGCACGTGGGTGGTTATGGCCTGACCATGGGGCAAATGCTGTCGCTGCCAATGATCGCGCTTGGCCTGTGGTTTGCGCTGCGCGCGCGACGCACTCAATGAACCTTAAGGATCACCTACTGGCGCAAATTGCGCTGAATGGCCCGATGAGCGTGGCCGATTTCATGACTGAATGCCTGCTGAACCCCAAGTTTGGATACTACACCACTCGTGATCCGCTGGGCGCGCAGGGGGATTTCACCACCGCCCCGGAAATCAGCCAGATGTTCGGAGAAATGATCGGGCTTGCACTGGCGCAAAGCTGGATGGATCAGGACAAGCCGGACAGATTCATTCTAGCAGAGTTGGGACCGGGTCGCGGCACCCTGATGGCGGATATCCTGCGCGCAACCAGCAGCGTATCCGGGTTTCACGAGGCCGCAGAAATTGTTTTGTTCGAAGCCTCCCCTGCCCTGCGGGACAGACAGGCGCAATCGCTGAGCGGTCACAACCCGCGTTGGATCGATATGCTCACAGACCTCCCCGATGCACCCCTGTTTCTGGTGGCGAACGAATTTTTTGATGCCCTGCCAGTCCGCCAATTCATACGTGACGGCGATGGCTGGTGCGAACGTCTGATCGGTGTGCAGGGCGAATCGCTGACGTATGGACTGGGGCCGAACACAGCTCAGGTCGCGCTAACGGATCGCATGATCGACACCCAAGATGGCGATCTGGTTGAACTTTGCACGGCCGCAATTCCGATCCTGACCGTGATCGCTGGGCGGATCGCCACTTATGGCGGGGCGGGTCTGATCGTGGATTACGGTGACTGGCATTCGCTGGGCGACACGTTTCAAGCTTTGCAATCACACGAACGTGTTGATCCCCTGCAAGCTCCGGGCCAGGCGGATCTGACCGCGCATGTAGATTTCGAACCCCTTGCTATTGCCGCGCGCGCCGCCGGTTGCGCCCATACAAAGCTGACACCCCAGGGCATGTTTCTGGAACGGTTGGGCATCACGGCCCGCGCGCAGGCGCTGGCTGCGCCACTCGGCGGGACTGAGCTTGAGACGCTCATTGCTGCACATCGCCGGTTGACGCATCCCGAGGAAATGGGAAATCTGTTCAAAGTACTGGGCCTCTATCCTTCTTATGCTGCACCTCCACCGGGACTGGAACCATGACATTGGAAATTCTGACCTCGGACGTCCTATCGCCGGTCCGCCACGGGTTCTTCAGCCGTCGGGGCGGTGCGTCTTCCGGAATATTCGCGGGATTGAATTGCGGCTATGGCTCGTCTGACCAAACCGAAGCGGTGGCAGTGAACCGCCAGCGCGTGGCCGCCGCTATGGAGGTCAGCCCGGACGCATTGGTCGGCGTGCATCAAGTGCATTCCCCAACCGTTCTGACGGTGGACGCTCCGATAAACGGCGACAAACCCAAAGCAGATGCCGTTGTCACCGCAACCCCGGGACTGGCACTGACGATTCTGACAGCGGATTGCCAACCGGTCCTGTTTGCCGATTCTGACGCGAATGTGATCGGGGCTGCGCATGCCGGGTGGCGCGGTGCTTTGGACGGTGTATTGGAGGCAACCCTGGACGCAATGGAGGCATTGGGCGCGCAGCGGGAAAATACCGTCGCAGTCATTGGTCCTACTATTTCACAAGGCGCCTATGAGGTCGGCCCAGATTTCCTGGATGAATTCGCTGCGGATTCGCCCGAAAACCTCAGGTTCTTTGCAAATGGCAATGGGGATCGGCTGCAGTTCGACCTGCCCGCCTTTGGTCTGCACAGATTGCGGCAAGCCGGGGTGGGTCAGGCGGAATGGACGCGGCACTGCACCTATTCAGACCCGGACAGATTCTATTCCTACCGCCGCTCAACCCACGCGAAAGAGGCCGATTACGGCCGCCTGATTTCCGCCATTAAATTATAGAGCACGCCCAAAATATGGCGAAATTGCCGCTTTTTCGCCATATTTATTGTGTCTGTTTGAGTCGAGACATTTTGACTTTTATTGTCCGCACTCAGGTGTTTATCAAACGATTATCCCGCGGTGTGAGGCATTCCAAAATAAGGGGATCTGCCGACCTTCGACTTTACTGTTTAAATCCTGAGTCAGCCTTATCGGTGCCGCATTGACGCGTCACACTGATCCTACACAGGAACCCGGGGTAGCTGCCCCGGCACGAGCAGGAACAATAACATGAAGGTTAAATCTCGTTTTCTCAGTGCCGTTGTTGCGGCCACGCGAGAACAGGCACCGGAAATGCCGTGGAAACGGGTTTCCAGTTCTTCGGTCAGGGTCGCGCGCCGCTTGGCACGCCAACGCTGACCAAAAGCCCAAGGAACCATGCTGCCGGTTCCAAGGGTCAAGACGCACATCGGAGGGGTGCTCCGGGCCGATGTGTGACTAACCGCTGAAATTTCCAGCGGCGATGTTTAGGGGTGTGTGTGCGCAGGTAATTTCCGCCTGCGTTTTAATGAGTTTGTCTGGGGGGTCAGCGTGTTGACCAAAGAAAAATGTAAATCCATCGCATTGCGACGCCTTAAAGGCGCGCGACCTGTGGTCGCCATCTCTCTAAAGACAAAGAAAACGCCGGTCAGGTTGCCCTGTACGGAGGGCTTTACCCGTCTGAACGGTATTTTAGAGGGGACGGAATGAAAATGACAATTCCACATTCCTTGACGCGCGCAGCCAGAAACGCGGTCGAAACTTCGGCCATGCTGCGCGAAATTCCGAGGACAAACGCAAGACCAAAGGCCCAGTTGCGGCGCTATGAGGTCAGTACCTTGATGCCAAACGGAGATGTTTCGCAAACGCGCCACATCGCTCCGGCATTGCCCATGTTCGAAGACGCCTTTTGTGCCTTTACACGCGGATCCCTGGTGGAAACCGAAAACGGCCCATTGGCGATCGAAGATCTGCTGCCGGGCGACTTGGTTCTGACACAGGATGGCGCGCTGCAGACCGTGTTGTGGAAGGGGTCGGTGACCCTGATTCCCGGACGCGAGGATTCGCGTGGTCGAACACGCCCGCTAACTCGGATCATGGCCGATACATTTGGAATGCAAAAGCCGCTGTCCGGCGTAATCGCGGGACCCGCAGCACGTCTGCTGGGCACACCTGCGCATCTGCGCCATTTACACGACGGGGCCGAAATTCTGACCCCTGTCCATGAATTCCAGGACGGTATGAGCGTGATCGAAACATTGCCGCCGACCCCGATTGAGCTGTTTCACATCTGCCTGAAACGTCATTCGGTCATCAAGGTCGATGGCCTGCAATTCGAATCATACCATCCAGGAGTCAATGCCGCACGCCAGGTTAGCCAATCGCTCAGATCGATCTACCTGAACTTGTTTGCGCATATCGAATCGCTGAGCGATTTTGGCCCGCTGGTTTTGCCACGCGCCGGAGACGGTGAGATAGATGCGCTTACGGCCTGAAAACAAAAAACTAACTGCAGTGTGGGGGCATTATGCAGCTGATAATTAGTTGGGTTCTATCATTGACGGTCGCAGCATTTCTGCCGCCGTCAAAATCGCATCAAAAGCGAATGATGTTCACGCCGTCCGGTTCATTCGTTCTTCCAGAACGTCGAAGGGAACGCCGGGTTCGTCCTTGGCGCCGCGAATAACCAGCGATGTTTTTACGCTGGCTACATTGGGCGTAGTCAGCAGCTCGCCCGTCAGAAACTGCTGAAAACTGCTCAGGTCGGGGGCGACGCATTTCAGGATAAAGTCCACCTCGCCGTTCAACATGTGGCATTCCCGAACCAGCGGCCATTCGCGGCAGCGTTCCTCAAATGCGTTAAGTTCGGATTCGGCCTGGCTTTCCAACCCCACCATGGCAAAGACCTGAACCTCGAACCCCAACTCGCGTGAGTTCACATCGGCATGGTAGCCGCGAATAAGCCCGGATTCTTCCAACGTACGCACGCGCCGCAGGCAAGGCGGCGCTGAAATACCTACGCGTTTTGCCAACTCGACATTGGTCATGCGACCGTCTGCCTGCAATTCTGCCAAAATCTTGCGGTCAATCTCATCCAGCCGTATCGCGACCATGAAATGCTCCTAATTTTTCGGTTGTTATATCAGCACCCGACCAATGCGCAATTATCTTTCGCACCTGCGCAATATTCTATATTTTCAATGTTCTTTTTTTGGGCACCTTGCCGCAAATGCATGACTGCCTGTCAAAAGGTTGGGGGTTTAAGCCCTGCGCGACGCTCGCTATATCCATCCGTCAGGGGCCACGCGCCCCAATCAGGCAGATCGAGTTGGGGGTACTATGGCCGAAACACGACACACCAGGGTTCTGATCATCGGATCGGGACCGGCCGGTTACACGGCCGGCGTTTATGCAAGCCGCGCGATGCTGGAGCCGATTCTGGTTCAGGGCATCGAGCCGGGCGGCCAGCTGACCACAACGACCGAGGTCGAAAACTGGCCCGGAGACACCGAGGTTCAAGGCCCCGACCTGATGGTGCGTATGCAGGACCATGCCAAGGCGATGGGCTGTGAAATCATCGGTGACATCATCAACGATCTGGACCTCAGCAAACGCCCGTTCACCGCAACCGGCGACAGCGGCACTGTTTACACAGCAGATGCCGTCATTCTGGCCACCGGCGCGCGCGCCAAATGGCTGGGCCTGCCGTCGGAAGAGAAATTTAAGGGCTTTGGCGTTTCCGCTTGCGCGACCTGCGACGGCTTCTTTTATCGCGGACAGGAAATCGTGGTCATCGGTGGCGGCAACACCGCCGTAGAAGAGGCGCTGTTTCTGACCAATTTTGCCAGCAAGGTCACTTTGATCCATCGTCGTGATGAGCTGCGCGCGGAAAAGATCCTGCAGGACCGGCTGCTGAAGCATGAAAAAATCGAACCCCTGTGGTTCCACGAGTTGGAAGAAGTGACCGGCACCGATGCCCCGCTGGGTGTCGAAGGTGTGCGGGTCAAAAACGTGAAGACCGGCGAGATTACCGAGATCCCCTGCAAAGGCGTTTTTGTCGCGATCGGACACGCACCTGCCAATGAACTGGTCAAGGACTCACTGGAAAGCCATATGGGCGGCTATGTCGTGACCAAGCCAGGTTCGACCGAGACCTCGGTGCCGGGTGTATTTGCCGCCGGGGATCTGACGGACCATATCTACCGGCAGGCTGTGACCAGCGCCGGCATGGGATGCATGGCCGCGCTGGATGCCGAGCGTTTCCTGGCCGAACAGGATTGATCTGATGCTGGAATTCTCTGGCCCGGTCTGGAGAATTCTTTTTCTGACGCAATTGGACGCCCCTTTGGCCCCTGCTCGGGCGCCAGAGGGGCGTTTTCATTACTCGGGGCAGACGGCGTTTTACGCCTCGCTCAGCGCAGAAGGTGCTGGGGTCGCTATTCGAAGATATGTTTCGGCGGGCGATCCACCACGGGTCTTACAGCGGGCAACCGTGACAGGCGCAAAACTGGTCGACTTACGTGGACAGCGCAAGGCATCGGTCGTTTGGCAGGACATTCACGCCAAGCAGGGCACCTCGCCGACATGGACGTTCTCGGACCGCGCGCGTGACGCAGGCGCTGACGGGTTGCTATACAGCTCACGCTCGCGCCCCGAACTCAGCCACATTGTCCTGTTCGACCCGTCTCCTTCGCTGATCCGTGTGAATACGCCGTCAACAGATTGGACACCGCCCTATCCGCAACCTGCGCTTGACCGCTAAGCTGCGGCGTATCAGACTCGGCCTCAAGCGAGACCAACGCAGGTGATCTGATTGAAAACTGTTCTGTGGCAAGGCGGGTGGGCGACCCGGCTGAGGATCGGCAGCGGCCTAGTTCTGTTCGCCTTTGCGTTCTTTCACTTCATCAACATCGGCCTTGGTCTGTTTCACACGGACTACCTGCATGACATGCAGGATGCCCGGCATGTAATCACACGTCACGATGTAGGCAGCATAATACTCTATGCTGCTCTTTTGATTCACGCGGGGTTAGCCCTGTACTCGATCAGCCAGCGCCGGACTTTGCGCATGCCGTTCAGCACGGGGTTGCAGATGGTTCTGGGGTTGTTGATCCCATTGCAGCTGATCTCGCATATCGTGCAAACGCGCTATGCGAACACGGTTTACGATGTGAACGATGAAATGGGCTATATCATCGTTCTGATGTGGCCGAGCTACGCGGTCTGGATGCAAAGCCTGTTGTTGCTGGTGGTGTGGGTGCATGGCTGTATCGGACTGCACATGTGGCTGCGGCTGACCCGCTGGTGGCCCAAATTGGTGCCATATCTGATTGGCCTGGCTGTGTTTGTTCCGACATTTGCCCTTGCCGGAGTGTTGACGGAGGGGCGCCGTATCTGGGCTGATTTTGCAGACCCGTTTTTGCGCGAACAATATATCGAGCATTACAACTGGCCCTCTCCCGAAGACTTCCAGCACCTGTTCAGCGTAAAAGACAATGCGCTCATGGCGTTCTGGGTGGCCCTTGGCGCATCCCTGGCGGTATTTGCGATCCGCAAGCTGTGGCGCCGCCGACATTCCGTGCGCGTCAAATACGCTCAAGGCCCTGAGGTCGTTGCCGAAAAAGGAATGACCCTGCTTGAAATTTCCCAGGCCAACGGCATTCCACACACGGCGCTATGCGGTGGCAAAGGGCGCTGCACCACCTGCCGCGTGATTGTCGAGGCGGGCGGGGATCAACTGCCCGAACCTGGTGAGGTCGAAGCCCGAAGCCTTGCTGCGGTCAGCGCCCCGGCGGGTGCCCGGCTGGCATGTCAAATCCGACCGATGGCTCCGATCACGGCGTTTCGCATGTTCCGTCCAGATGGCGCCCGACACCGGGCACATGCAAGCCAGGGTCAGGAACGGCAATTGGCGGTCCTGTTTCTGGACATGCGCGGCTTTACCTCGCGCACCGCTGGCCAACTGCCCTATGACATCGTTTTCCTGCTAAACCGCTTTTTCGACGCCATCGTTCCGGCGATCACGGCTGAGGGCGGAGTGGTCGACAAATACATGGGCGACGGCCTGTTGGCCGTGTTCGAAACCGCCGACGCGCGAAGCTCTGCGCGTGCCGGGATGAAAGCGGCCATTGATATCAGCCTTGCCTTGCAGCGTTTCAACCAGCAGCTGGAAACAGAAGGCAGCCCTCGGATCCGCATCGGAATGGGCCTGCATCTGGGGGACCTTGTTCTGGGTGAAATCGGTGCCGCGGGCCACGCCGCCCGTACAATCATCGGCGACACCGTGAATGTGGCCAGCCGGTTAGAGGCCGAAACCAAGAACCTGGGCTGCGAACTTCTGGTCTCGGAAGAGTTATTGCTGGCGGCAGGATATGACGGCGATATGCGGCAGGTTCGCCCATTCGACCTGCGTGGCGTGACGCGCCCGATTCCTGCCCTGCCCGTCCCCAAAGCCGCAGATCTGAACGCCAGTGTTGCTGCATAAGAACACTCGCTCTCAATTCTGCGGAATTGTTGCCCGCCTCGGGAACCAGCTTCGCAGATTGCCACACAAACCGGAATATCCTTCCATTGCGGGGAAAAACCGCGCATATCGTCCTTTGTTTCACCAAGGTATATGGACTTCACCCAAAAGCCGGGGCAAACGCCCCTTAATCACTGGCAAAACAGCACTTCGATAAGAGTATTCCTATGACGATGTTAAGTAACCTGGCCCCAATCCCCGAATTGTTCGTGTCCTACGATTCAGCACAGAAACTGAAGGTGGAAGCCGCAGATCTGACCAGCTGGGACCTGAGCCCGCGCCAGATCTGCGATCTGGAATTGCTGATGAACGGCGGGTTCAACCCCCTCAAGGGGTTCCTGAGCCAGGCGGACTACGACAATGTCGTTGAAAACATGCGGCTGGCCGACGGCACCTTGTGGCCGATGCCCATTACTCTGGACGTGGACGAGGCGTTTGCCGACAAAATCGAATTGGGCCAGGACATCGCTCTGCGTGATCAGGAAGGCGTCATTCTGGGCACCATGACCGTTACGGATCGCTGGACGCCTGACAAAGCGCGTGAGGCCGAGAAAGTCTTTGGTGCAGATGATGACGCCCACCCGGCGGTGAACTACCTGCACAACGTCGCGGGCAAAGTTTATCTGGGCGGTCCTGTGGTCGGCATTCAACAGCCGGTCCATTACGACTTTCGCGCGCGCCGCGACACTCCGAACGAGCTACGCGCCTATTTCCGCAAAGTCGGCTGGCGGCGTATCGTGGCGTTCCAGACCCGCAACCCGCTGCACCGCGCGCACCAGGAACTGACGTTCCGCGCCGCGAAAGAGGCGCAGGCCAACCTGCTGATCCATCCGGTCGTGGGCATGACCAAACCGGGTGACGTCGACCACTTTACCCGCGTGCGCTGCTATGAAGGGGTATTGGACAAATACCCAGCCTCGACCACCTCTATGTCGCTGCTGAACCTTGCAATGCGCATGGCCGGCCCGCGCGAGGCCGTCTGGCACGGGCTGATCCGCGCCAACCACGGCTGCACGCATTTCATTGTCGGCCGCGACCATGCTGGCCCGGGCAAGAACAGCCAGGGCGAAGATTTCTACGGTCCCTATGACGCGCAGGATCTGTTCCGCAAATACCAGGATGAGATCGGCGTCGAGATGGTTGATTTCAAACACATGGTCTTTGTGCAGGAACGCGCGCAATACGAGCCGAACGACGAAATCCTCGACAGGGACAACGTTACGATCCTGAACATTTCGGGCACAGAACTGCGCCGCCGTTTGCGTGAAGGTCTTGAGATTCCGGAATGGTTCTCGTTCCCCGAAGTTGTACAGGAACTGCGCAGTCGCTTCCCGCCGCGTTCGCAGCAGGGATTCACTGTGTTCTTTACCGGCTTCTCTGGCTCGGGCAAATCGACGATAGCCAACGCTCTTATGGTCAAGCTGATGGAGATGGGCGACCGCCCTGTTACCTTGCTGGATGGTGACATCGTTCGGAAAAACCTGTCGTCCGAACTGGGCTTTTCGAAGGAACACCGCGACCTGAACATCCGCCGCATTGGCTATGTGGCCAGCGAGATCACCAAGAACGGCGGCATCGCAATCTGCGCCCCGATCGCGCCCTATGCCACGACCCGCCGTGCGGTCCGGGAAGAGATCGAGCAATTCGGTGCCTTCTGCGAGGTTCATGTGGCCACCACCATTGAGGAATGCGAACGCCGCGACCGCAAGGGACTGTACAAGCTGGCCCGCGAAGGCAAGATCAAAGAGTTCACCGGAATCTCGGACCCTTATGATGTTCCCGCGGACCCCGAACTGAGCGTCGAGACCGAAAATGTCGAGGTCGACAACTGCGCCCATCAGGTTTTGCTGAAACTGGAAAGCATGGGTCTGATTGCAGCATCCTAATTGTTACAACGAACAAGCAAAGCGGCCAGAATTGGCCGTTTTTTTGTTGATTGACATGCGAACGCTGCCTTGGTGCAAATGCAGACCCTAACCAAAATGCAAAGTGCCCATGACCCGCGACTTGCCTGCAATTGCCGGTTTCTGGTTCGGTTCAGATCTGAGCTGGCTCGAAGCGTTATGCATTCAATCCTATCTGGATAACGGTCACCGGTTTATCCTGTATAACGTGCATGACATCCAAGGCGTGCCTAGCGGCACCGAGATACGGCCCGCTTCTGATATCCTTTGGCCAGCGCCGTTTGATTTCCGACCGGAAGACCGGTTAGGGGTCGCAGTGTTTTCTGACATCTTTCGACTGCGGCTTATGCAGAAAACCCCGTTCATCTGGGTCGATCTGGATGCATATTGCGTCAAACCATTCGACTTTTCTTCGACTTACGTTTTCGGGTCGTCGCAATCAGGCACCTTTCCCAACGGCATCCTGCGGCTGCCGGAAGGTTCAGAGACACTGGCGTTATGGATTGATTTCGTGACCTCGGCCAACCCTACCCAGCCCTGGCGTGGCGGTCGGCTGTTTCGACACAATCGCAGGCGCATCCGAAACGGTGAAACCTGGGGCATTGAAACACTGCCCTGGGGCAGCTCTGGCCCCAAGGCGCTGGAGTTTTTTCTGCGCCGGACCGGCGAAGACAGCCACGCGATGCAGTCGGATGTGTTCTATCCTTTGAACAAGGAACAGCTATGGAAACTGCACGATCCGCGCATTTCCACGGCCGAGATCGAACGGGATAAGGTGCATTCAGTCCACATCTACGGACATCAGAAAAAATTCATGGCAGCCAAAACCGCCGGGCTGCCGGTCAGCGGATCATATCTGCAGCGGCTTTGCCTTCGACATGGGATCGACGCCTTGGCGAACCCGATTTTACCGGTGGGGTGGCTGGCCCCGCGGCCATTGGACGACTAGGCCGCGTTTATCTGTTCCCGCAGGGTTCGCACCGCACGGCCATCAAAGTCACCGAACTCTGCCGCCTTGCTTTGCTCAGCTTTCAGATGCGGCAGACGTTCAGCATAGTCGTCAGCGGACAGGCTGTTGATCGCGCGCTGAATGTCGGCCTCGGACTCACAGAGGATCATACCGGCTGTGTCCATGAAGTCCCCGATATTCGGACACCCCCAATAGATCGGGACCGTTGAGCATAGGATCGCATCTGTCAGCTTTTCCGAGAAATAGTTCTTCTCGCGCACATTCTCGATCACAACGGAATAGCGATACGGTGCCAAACCGTCGGATTTGTGATCAAACGGCGTGTATCCACGCCCCATGATTTCAACGTCGGCGCCCGTTTCACGCACCCAGTCAATCACCGAATGGCGCAGTTGGTGCCCCTCCAGATCGCGTTTGGCTGAGGCGATGAGCGAGCAGGACTTCGTTTTCTCTACGTTGAGGTCACGCCAATCCGGCACCATCGTCACGCCGTAGGGCAGAAACACCGCATTGGGAAGGTTTCGCAACAGCACATCATGAAACGTCATCACCCGAAAAAACCGCCGCCAAGTGTAGCGGAGCATCTTGTCGTGCTTGGCGTGAATGGCCGACGGTTCGCCCATCATCAGCGAAATCCGGGCGCGGGTGCCCCGGCGCAGGCGCAAATGCACGGTAGAATTGGGATACATGATCAGATGGTCAGTACGCTCAAGATCGCCTACCGTTTTTCCCTCCAACCGCTCGGGGCACCCTTCGGGCCAGATCAGATCGGACAATGGAACCGAAGCCAGTTTCAGCCCTAATCGATGCCCGTAAGGCAGGATGGCGATTGCGGGTTCGGTCATGACAGTTGCCTGAGAAAATTGACCTGTCCGCGCATTAGAATATAGCCGCGACCCGCCACCTTGATACCGGTCATCGCATCGGCGGGTCCAACGCGTTTAACGGTCGCTTGGCCGGGGCGGCCCAAGTCGTGGCCCTGTTCTGCCGTAAACGTATCTTTGGGCATCAAACCATACTTCCACAGATAAGCTGCCATCGCCCCGGTTGCTGATCCCGTGAAGGGGTCCTCGGGCGGGCTGGGCGGCAGCATCAACAGACGTGAGAATGTGTCGCCCGCCTCGGTCGCACCTTCCAGCGTCACAAGGAAGGGCTCGGCCATGTCCGACCCCGAATACCCGCCTGCTTCGATCACTTTTCGCAAAGGTTCTTCAACCAACTTCGCGGCGCGCAAGGCTTCATGATCGCGCAATACGGTGACACAAAAGGGCAACCCTGTGGATACCATCTGAGGTGGGGAGATGATCGCGCTTTCCGGCAGGCTGATGGCGGTGGCAACCAGATCGGCAGGAACCATCGCACCAAATTGCGGGGCAACCTGCGTCATCTCAATCTCATCACCATTGAGTTGGATGGAAACGATCCCTGCCCCGGTGTCCAGTGTCAGTGCATCCCCCTGAAACAGCCCACGCGACCGCATCGCCGCGACAGTGGCAATGGTTGGATGACCCGCAAAAGGGATTTCACGGCTGGCCAGAAAATAGCGCACTTGGAAGTCGGCCACGTCAGACGGCCCGGTAAAGGTACATTCGACCAAGGACGTTTCGCGCACGTAAGCCGTGCAGATATCTTTGGGTAGGACGGCCCCACCATGCACCACGGCGCATCCATTGCCGCCAAAGGCGCGGTCGCTGAATGCGTCCACCCAGTCAAAATCAAACCAACTCATGTTTGGTGCCTCCGCCCTGCGAACCCGTATTGGTTCGCATATCTCACCCGTGGGGCGGCGGATGTCACGGGAAAATCACACGTTGCGCGGGCCGTTTTAGTGCACGGCCACCGGGGAAAAGTCATGTTCGCGCGCCAGAATAAAGGCCAGCTTGCGATCTGCGACCAGGGCCAGTTGCTGACCATCTGAGTCATGCACAGCGTAGAGCTGATCCAGATCACCGGCCTGTTCGCGCACTTCGCGCGGCAGGTCAGCAACATCGACGGCTTTTACATAGACGATCCGGTCGCCTTCGGTGTTGATTTCAATCGGTGTATTCATTGCTCTTACCCCTTCCGTATATTGATTGTCTGAACCACGGTTTCAGGCACGGCGCGGGTCAGATCCACATGCAGCAGACCGTTTTCCATGATCGCCTCGCCCACCTCGACACCGTCCGCCAGCACAAACATGCGCTGGAACTGACGCGCCGCGATGCCGCGATGCAGAAAGATGCGCCCCTCGCTATCGTCGCGTTGACGGCCCCGGATCACCAGTTGGCGATCCTCGATGGTAATCGACAGGTCCTGTTCCGCAAAACCGGCTACAGCCAGCGTGATGCGATAGGAAAAATCCGAGGTCTGTTCGATGTTATAGGGCGGGTATCCTTCGTTTCCGGCCTTTGCAGACCGTTCTAGAAGGCGTTCCAATTGCTCGAACCCCAAAAGATGCGGGTATGAGCCAAGAGTAAGTTTCGACACGTATTTTCGTCCTTTATTGCCAAAGCGACGTGTGGTGCGGTCCCGTTTTGGCAACCGCGTATGATAGAATATGGGAATATGCAGGGATGTCCACAAGGTCTGGCCGGATAAACCCTGACACACTATCTTGTGTGGAAAGCACCACAACAACAACCGAGTCGTTCATGAACGCGCCCACTGACATTTCAATGAAAACAGATGAAGTTCTTCGGGTCGAGCTGGAGGTATTTCGCCGCCAGCACCGCGATCTGGACGAGGCGATCGAGGCGCTGCAAGCGACGGGGACGTCGGATCAGTTAACGATCAAGCGGCTGAAAAAGCAGAAACTGCGCCTTAAGGACATCATTCGCCTGATCGAGGATCGTCTGACCCCGGATATCATCGCCTGAAGGCCCTGTACCGCATTGCCAGATAGGCCGATTTGGCTATAGTGCGCGCTCTTTCGGCAGGCAAGGGCGACAAGCGGATGAGCGATGTGAAAGTGGGGATCATCATGGGCAGCCAGTCGGACTGGCCCACGATGAAAGAAGCCGCAGACATTCTGGATGAACTGGGCATTGCGTATGAAAAACGCATCGTTTCGGCCCACCGCACCCCTGATCGCCTTTGGGACTATGGCAAAACCGCCGTTCAGCGCGGCCTGGATGTGATTATCGCGGGTGCGGGCGGTGCTGCACATCTGCCCGGGATGATGGCCTCAAAGACGCGCGTGCCGGTGATCGGTGTGCCTGTTCAGACTCGCGCCCTGTCCGGCGTCGATTCGCTATACTCCATCGTGCAGATGCCCAAAGGCTTTCCGGTGGCGACGATGGCCATCGGATCGGCCGGTGGGGCCAATGCCGGATTGATGGCGGCCGGTATCCTTGCCCTGCAAGACCCAGCGCTGGCTGATCGTCTGGATGCCTGGCGCGCGGCCCTTTCGACCTCAATCCCCGAGGAACCGCAGGGATGAGCCGTATCGGCTTCATCGGAACCGGACATATTGCAGCCCCCATTGCGCGCTTTCTTGCGGCCAAGGGGCACGAGATCGCTGTGACTGAGCGCAACGCCACAGTCTCGGCCGAACTGAAAGCTGAACTGGATGTCGTGGTCGCGAACCCACAAGCGGTTCTTGACGCATCAGACATCGTTTTTCTTTGCCTGCGCCCCCAAATCGCTCCGAACGTTTTGCAACAGCTAAACTTTCGCTCGGATCAGCAGATTGTATCGGTGATGGCGGCTGTATCGGTGGATCAGCTTGCTGCGCTATGCGCGCCCGCAACTGACTTTGTACAAACGATCCCACTGGGTTTTCTTCAACAAGGTGGATGCCCGCTTGCAGCGTTCGGAAACGACGCCTTGCTGGCTGAATTGTTCGAACCCGAGAACCCGGTCGTTAAGGTATCCAACGAGGCCGCGTTGAATGCACATTTTGCCGTCTGCGCCATGGTCCCGGGCCTTCTGGACGTGTTGGCAACGGGTGCCGAGTGGCTGGCCGAGCAAACGGGCGACGCGGATGCCTCAGAGTTTTATACGACACAGCTGCTATCCGGGTTTCTGCACACAATGCAAACCGGGCAAGCCGGGCGTTTGGCCGAAGAACGGGACGCGCTGGCAACGGATGGAACACTCAGCCTGCAAATGACGCAGGCCTTGCATGCGGGCAACGCACATGATGCGCTGCGCTCGGCCCTGCAGGCGATTGGAAAAAGGTTGGAGACTGACTGATGACGGACATGCTTGCTCCGGGGGCGCGGATTGGAATTCTGGGCGGTGGCCAATTGGGCCGGATGTTGTCCGTCGCGGCGGCCCGGTTGGGCTTTGTAACCCACATCTATGAGCCGGGTGCCAACCCACCCGCCGGTCAGGTGGCGGATCGTGTGACCACCGCAGCTTATGATGACGCAGCGGCGCTTAAAGCGTTTGCCGAGTCGGTTGATGTCATCACCTATGAATTCGAAAACATCCCAACCGAAGCGCTGGACCTGCTGGAATCTCATTGCCCTATCCATCCGGGGCGCGAGGCGCTTCGGGTCAGTCAGGATCGACTGACCGAAAAGACTTTCCTTGCCGGGTTGGGTCTGAAAACAGCGCCGTTCGCCGACATCACCGATCTGGACAGCCTAAAGGCAGCGATTGACCAGATTGGCACGCCAGCCATCCTGAAAACACGTCGTTTCGGCTATGACGGCAAGGGACAGGCGCGGTTGCGCGGTCCCGAGGATGCCGAGGCCGCACTGGCCGATATGGCAGGTGCGCCTGCAATCCTCGAAGGGTTCATCAACTTCAGCCACGAGGTATCGGTCATCGCCGCCCGCGGCATCGACGGTCAGGTGGCCTGTTTCGACCCCGGCGAGAACGTACACCGCGACGGCATCCTGCACACAACGACGGTCCCTGCCCGCCTCGCCCCGGCACAGCGGACGGATGCTGTTCTGTTGGCCGCCAATATCCTGAACGCGCTGGACTACGTCGGCGTCATGGGCGTCGAACTGTTCGTCACACCGCAAGGGTTGATCGTGAATGAGGTTGCACCTCGGGTGCATAACTCGGGTCACTGGACACAGAACGGCTGCGCGGTGGATCAGTTCGAACAGCATATCCGCGCCGTGGCAGGATGGCCCTTGGGTGATGGGCAGCGCCATTCGGACGTGGTCATGGAGAACCTGATCGGTGATGATATGGACCGTGTGCCGGAATTGGCACGGGAACGCGACGTGGCGCTTCATCTCTATGGCAAGGCTGAGGTCAAACCGGGCCGCAAGATGGCGCATTTCAACCGCATCACGCGGTGACTCAGCCCACGAACCGTGCGGCGATATCGCCGGACATGAAACTAACCCGCCCACCTGCCAGCGTGGCGGCGACGCGGTGGGACCGAGCATCAAGGATCACTAGGTCTGCGCGTTGACCCGGGGCGAGTGTGCCCCGGTCCAGCAACCCAAGAACCCGTGCCGGACCGGAAGAGACCAACGCCCAGGCTCCGGCCAGATCCAACAGACCGGATTTGGCCAACATCAAAGCCGCGCGCCTGGGACTGGGGTAATGGTAATCCGAGGCGAGCGCATCACACAGCCCCATCGTGATCAGATCCAACGCGCTGACGTTGCCCTTGTGCGATCCGCCACGCACCACGTTGGGTGATCCGAGAATAACGTGATCCCCAGCAGCCCGTGCAGCCTCGGCTGCCTCTAGCGTTTCTGGGAATTCCGCGATCTGCGCCCCCCGCGCCCGCCAATCGGCGCGGGTTTGGGCGGTTGCGTCGTCATGACTGCCCATACGGACACCCTGTTCGGCCAGCGCCGTACAGAGTGTGTCTAAGGCAGCGGGCACGTCATCCCGGCGGGCATGCATGGACAGCAGCATCTCAAAATGTGCGTCCGGATTGCGCCCGGCCTTAAGCGCCTGACCCGTCAAACGTGGCGGCTTGCGCCCCTCGGCCAATCGGTCGTGCGGCAAGTGGTCGTTGAACACGACATAGGGCACCCGCCAATCGGTGATGCGTTCAGGCAGGCTGGGGTATTCCTCCAGCATGTGTGTTTCGAACCGTAGCTGAGGTAGCAGATCAGTCACCACACGATCTTTGACCGACGCGATGGCATCGAACACTTGGCCTGCGAATTCAGGGCCGCGCACGCCGCCCTCCCAACTGAGGAACTGGGCCAGAACCGCCGTCGTAATCCCGTTGGCGGCCAGTTCGGCCTCGACCGACAGGATGCCCTCGTCCATCTGCTTCATCGCCCCTCGTCGCGGTGCGATGTGGCGCTCGAACCCATCGCCGTGCAGATCGATGATACCGGGCATCACAAGATATCCCGACAGATCGATTGTTCGGCCTGCGCGGTCCTCTTGCACGATCCCCTCTGCAATGGGCAGGTCTGCACGAGTCATCCCTTGGTCCGGCAACAAGACCTCTGCGCCGGATAAAGTTAGAGAAAGTGCGGTCATTGGGACGGCTCCGACGCGGGTTCCGAACAATCCTGCCCGATGCAAATTTCGTCGATGATTTCCATCACCCCGTCCAACCATGTGATCTGTGGGTCAAACTGTCCAAACTCGATGAAATGCAGCGCCTGCGCCATAACGCGGGGGTTGTTCATCATGAATGTGTGGGTCACTGGCAGTACGATATGGTCCGCCATCCCGTCGACCTTGGTGGTCTCAACCGAGACCTTGCCGTCATCCGACCCATCGATCATTGACGAAAACAGCGGGTTCAACGAATTCTCGCCGGCGATGACACCCAGTTCGAAATCCGCAGGCGGCAGTTGCCTTGGGATACCTTCGGGGCCCGTCCCCAACGCCAGGCCAGCCGGGCCATTCAGCATCCCGAACACCTCATACGCGCTAAGTTCGTCCACCAACTGACTGCCCTGATTGGGCGGGCCGAGCATGACCACGCGGCCCAGATTTTCCGGATGGTTATCCTGCAGCCAATAGCGCAATAAGATGCCGCCCATCGAATGCGCAACCACATTGACCTTGTCGTCACCGCATTCGGCAAATGCATCTGGCAGTGTCTGTGCAGCCAATTCGGGAATAGGTAGGTTAGTGGATGGATATCCCGGGCGCACGACGGTATAACCATGCGTCTTGAACAGCTGTTCCATCACGGTAAAGGACGCTTCGGTCCGTGCCAGCCCATGCAGCAGGACCACGCATTTTGCCTGCACAATGGCAGGCACAAAGAACAGAAAGAGGGCAAGCAAATAACGCATAGCCGCCAGATAAGGCCTAACGTCCAGCGAATAAACCCCTACCGCGGCGTCCTGCGCAGAACAGCCAATGCAATTCCGCCCAATACCAGACCCGCCCCCAGGATCAAACGCAGACTGGCGGCCTCACCCAGCAGGAGGATACCGCCAATAATGGCTATGATCGGAACGCTGAGTTGCACGACGGCCGCCGTTGTGGGCGTCAATTCCCGCAGAACCTGATACCACAGCGCATACCCCATCCCCGAAGTAACCGCGCCGGCCAGCACGGCCAGCAAGTATCCGTTAGCGGTCATGTGCCAAGCCCCTCCTGTCGCCAACAAAGCCAGCGTTGTCACGGGCAATGCCACGACAAAATTGGCCGCAGTGCCGGATAAGGCATCCGGTTCGGACTTGCCAACCAACGAATAGATCGCCCAGCCGATCCCGGCGGCGATCATCAGGGCAGCCCCGATCGGGTTGACCTGTATCGATCCGGACGGCCACAGCACGTAGACCAACCCCAGCAACGCGATTGCGGCGCCCGCGATCTGCTGACCAGTGGGCAGCGTGCCTTTCATTGATGTCGCAGTGAACATCGTCACCTGCACCACCCCAAACAGGATCAGCGCGCCAAGACCCGCGTCCAGCGTCAGATAGGCGACAGAGAATCCGATCATGTACAGGGACAACGACCCCGCCCCGGCAATCCTGCGTCGGTCAAACAGGGGCAAGTGGCCAGCCCTTAGAAGAACCAACCCGGCCAGCACCACTGCACCAGCTAAGACCCGCACCACGGCAAAGGCAGCAGGATCGCTGGCGCCACTATCAATCGCCAGACGATTAAGTATTGAGTTGGACGCAAAGGCGCACATCGTCAGGCACGTGAATAGGAACAGTTTCATATCAACCGCATAGCCGGTTTCGGCGCGTTTTGCACACTGACATTCCTGCGGGATGGTCCGCAAAACGAAACGGGGCCGCCCGAAGGCGACCCCGTCCCTATATTTTAAGGCTTCCCCTTCGGCAGCTTGGCCTTACAGCCAAGCGCCTGTCGGGACCGTCAGAATTCGCCGAGGCGAATTCGACGTCTTACATCATGCCGCCCATGCCGCCCATGTCGGGCATGCCGCCGCCAGCAGGCGCGCCGTCTTTGGCAGGCTTGTCAGCAACCATTGCTTCGGTGGTGACCAGCAGGCCAGCAACCGATGCTGCATCTTCCAGCGCAGTGCGGACAACTTTGGCCGGATCGATAACGCCGAACGAGAACATGTCGCCATACTCTTCGGTCTGAGCGTTGAAACCAAAGGCCGCTTCCGAAGATTCGCGAACTTTGCCTGCAACAACTGCGCCGTCGACGCCCGCGTTCTCAGCAATCTGGCGCAGCGGCGCTTCGATGGCTTTACGCACGATATTGATGCCTGCGTCCTGATCAGCGTTTGCGCCTTTCAGAGTGTCCAGTGCTTTACCGGCCTGAACCAGCGAAACGCCACCGCCCACAACAACGCCTTCCTGAACGGCTGCGCGCGTTGCGTTCAGAGCATCGTCAACACGATCCTTACGCTCTTTCACTTCAACTTCGGTCATGCCACCTACGCGGATAACAGCAACACCGCCTGCCAGTTTGGCAACGCGCTCTTGCAGCTTCTCACGGTCGTAGTCCGACGAGGTTTCTTCGATCTGAGTGCGGATCTGGGCAACACGTGCTTCGATCTCGGCTTTCTCGCCAGCACCGTCGACGATGGTGGTTTCGTCTTTGGTGATTTCGATTTTCTTGGCAGTGCCCAGCATGTCCATAGTGACGGACTCGAGCTTCATGCCCAGATCTTCGCTGATGACCTGACCGCCGGTCAGGATTGCGATGTCCTGCAGCATGGCCTTGCGGCGATCGCCGAAGCCCGGTGCTTTGACAGCAGCAATTTTCAGGCCGCCGCGCAGTTTGTTAACAACCAGAGTTGCCAGCGCTTCGCCTTCAACGTCTTCTGCAATAATCAGCAGCGGCTTTTGCGACTGGATCACTTGCTCCAGCAGCGGAACCATCGGCTGCAGCGAGGACAGTTTCTTTTCGTGCAGCAGGATCATGCAGTCGTCGAGATCTGCGATCATTTTGTCTGCGTTGGTGACGAAGTAAGGCGACAGGTAGCCACGGTCGAACTGCATACCTTCGACAACATCGGTCTCGGTTTCCAGACCTTTGTTTTCTTCGACGGTGATAACGCCTTCGTTGCCAACCTTCTGCATCGCGTCTGCGATTTGCTGACCGATTTCGGCTTCGCCGTTGGCCGAGATGGTGCCAACCTGAGCGACTTCTGCCGAGTCTTTGACTTCACGCGCCATCTCTTTGATGCCTTCAACGACTTTGGCAGTTGCCAGGTCGATGCCGCGCTTCAGGTCCATCGGGTTCAGGCCAGCAGCAACCTGCTTCAGACCTTCTTTGACGATCGACTGAGCCAGGACAGTTGCAGTGGTGGTGCCGTCGCCAGCTTCATCATTGGTGCGGCTGGCGACTTCTTTCACCATCTGCGCGCCCATGTTTTCGAACTTGTCTTCCAGTTCGATTTCTTTGGCAACCGATACACCGTCTTTGGTGATGCGCGGTGCGCCGAAGGATTTGTCCAGAACCACGTTGCGGCCTTTGGGGCCCAGGGTCACTTTGACAGCATCGGCCAGGATGTTCACACCTGACAGCATGCGGTTGCGGGCATCGGTGTCGAACTTGACGTCCTTAGCAGCCATGTTGTTTCTCCTTGAGAAAAATGTTGGAAATGAAGATCAGAGAAGCGTGGGCGCTTACTCGATGATCCCCATGATGTCGCTTTCTTTCATCATCAGCAGCTCTTCGCCGTTGACCTGAACCTCGGTGCCCGACCACTTGCCGAACAGGATCTTGTCGCCAGCTTTTACAGCCATTGCGATCAGTTCGCCGCTGTCCTTGCGCGCGCCTTCACCGGTCGAAACGACTTCGCCTTCGCTGGGCTTTTCTTTTGCGCTTTCGGGAATGATCAACCCGCCTGCGGTTTTCTCATCGCTTTCGGTACGACGAACCAGCACACGGTCATGAAGCGGTTTCAATGCCATCTTTGCAGCTCCTTGGGCTCAAAGTTTATCTATCCTCCCCTCGCCGGCTGGCGAGGCGTTAGCACTCAAGGGTAGAGAGTGATAACGACGCATAGCTAGGGAGTCGGAAACCCCGAGTCAACAAGCTGTGATGGATTTTTTTGGTTGCGAGGCTCAGCTGGTCTCTTCCCAGCTATAGGCCCAGTGCTTCAACCCTTCGGCCCCCGTAGCCGACAGCGCATAGACCCCCTTATCGACCTTGTCGAACCACCCGTAGTGATTATCCCGCATCAGGCGCGTGGCCTGGGCGACGCCGGTGGATTGGGCAACTTCCGCCCCCTTTGTCGCGCCGCATTCGGCCAGATGGGCTGCACATTTCAGCGCGTCCTGACGATAGGCCGTCACGATCCCGTGCCGGGTGGCCCCACCTGCGTTGGGATCACCTTCAAGCCGGTCAAATTCACGGAGCAGACGAGCCGCCTTTACTTTGTTTTTTCGCGGTGCATACGGGCCCGGGTCACATTGCACCTCGACCGCGCCGTCGGCACGTACAGTGATCAGACCAAGACCAAGCCTGCGACACAGCGCTAAATTGTCCTTTAACGCACGCCGCGCGGTTCGCCCTTTTGGTTTGCACACACCGACATATACCTGATCAGTCACCCTTAACCGCGTGATCGCCTGATGAAACAGCGCCAATGAGAACCGCAGCTTTAGCTCAACAATCACCGGCTCATCGCCATCCCGAACAGCGACGATATCGGCAGCGCCGACTTCGCCTTTGACGGTATAGCCCTGGCGCTCGAACAGCGCCTTGATCGGCGGGTATAGATCCTGCTCGCGGTCCATTCCGCCATGCTATGCAAATTTGCCGCGAACGCCAGCCATCACCTGCATCTGGCTTGAATACATTGCTGCGCAAAGGCAATGTCGCGGTCACACTGTAGTTTCCGAGATGATCCTTATGCGCTTGTTTGCACCGCTACTTTTCCTATTCTTGCCCGCCACCATACAGGCCGCATGCGAAGGGAATGATCTGAGGCCGGGACTGAGCCCTGCGGTAAAGTCCGAATTGCAACAGGCAGTGGCCGATATCCCGTTTCCCGAAGGCAATCACTGGATCGCGTCCCAGGGCGACACGATCCTGCACCTTGTTGGTACGTTGCATGCCAATGACCAACGCATGGACGCAGTGGTAGAACGGCTAACGCCGGCCCTCAGCGATGCGGACGCGTTTTATTTCGAGGTCACGCAGGAAGAAATGGACGCGTTCGAACAAGACCTGGCCAAGGACATGAGCCCGGTGATGATCACCTCGGGACCCAGCCTGATTGACCTGATGTCCGAGGAAGATTGGTCTGCCCTGTCTGACGGGCTATCCGAGCGCGGTATCCCCGGCTGGATGGCAGCCAAAATGCGTCCCTGGTTTCTAAGCATGATGCTGGGCGTCCCCCCGTGTATGATGCAGGACCCCAGTGCGAGCCACGGGATGGACGCCCGTCTGGATCAACTGGCTGACGAGTTGGGCATCCCCAAACGCTCGCTTGAACAGGTTGCCGATCTTATGAGTATGTTCGACAGCCACCCCATCGAAAAGCAGGTCCAGTCCCTTGTGCGGATGGCCGGTGCCATGGGCGGCAGCGAGGATCAACTGGCGACGATGGCTAATGCATATCTGGAAGAGAAACATGTTGAAATCATCCAGCTCGCCCGCCTTCAGGGATTGGAAGAATCGGGTCTGTCGCCCGAGGTTTTCGACGAGGAATGGAACGATTTCGAACAAAAACTTCTGGTCGAGCGCAACAGCATCTGGATGCAGAAAATTCTGAACATTCAGGAGCAAACTGCCGTGATCGCGGTCGGCGCCGGGCATCTTGGGGGCGACTTCGGGCTGCTGAACCAATTGCAACAGGCCGGGTACACCCTGACCCGTGCCCCGTTCTGACCCACCTCGATTTCAGACCAACCGTCGCAGCGTAAACACTGTCGGGTGACAACCCCGGCGGACCGCCCTATAAGGCGCGCAAAATGATCACCCTCAGGACGCTGACATGACAACGCTCGTATTTGGACATAAATCCCCCGACACCGACTCCACAGGTTCACCTATCCTGTGGTCATGGTACCTGAACGAAATCAAAGGCGAACAGGCTGAACCCGTTCTGCTGGGCGAACCCAACACCGAAGCAGCATTCCTGCTGCAGCGCTGGGACCTGCCAAAGCCGCGCATCATCGAGGACGTGGCCGAGGGCGCACCGGTAGTCATCGTGGACACCAACAACCCGGCCGAGCTGCCAGCCAGCGTAAACAGCGCCGACATCCGCGCAATCATCGACCACCACAAGCTGGTTGGCGGTCTGGAAACCAAAGGCCCGATCGACATCACCGTGCGTCCGCTGGCTTGCACTGCGACCATCATGATGGACCTGATCGGTGACGACGCCGCCGAGATGCCCGACGCCATCAAAGCCGCCGCACTGACCTGCATCCTGTCGGATACGCTGGAATTCCGCTCACCCACCACCACCGCACATGACCGCGCAGTGGCCGAGAAGCTGGCTGCCGAGCTGGGTCTGGACGTCGCGACCTATGCCGCGGAAATGTTCGCGGCCAAATCGGATGTGTCGTCTTTCTCGGACGCCGAACTGATCCGCATGGACAGCAAGGAATATGAGGTCGACGGTACCAAGTTCCGCGTTTCGGTTCTGGAAACCACCGCACCGGGCGTTGTACTGGACCGCAAGGCAAGCCTAGCGGGTTCGATGGCTGACGTGGCCAAGGAAGACGGCGTTGATCAGGTTCTGCTGTTCGTGGTCGATATCCTGAACGAAGAGGCCACCCTGCTGGTGCCGAACGATCTGGTCAAAGACGTCGCGGAAAAGAGCTTTGGCGCAAGCGTGGACGGCGATGCCGTAGTCCTGCCCGGCATCATGAGCCGCAAAAAACAGATCATCCCGAACCTCAAGGTTTGACGCTGACAAACATCCCAACCGAAAGGCGCCCCACCCGGGCGCCTTTTTTCTTTGCTACTAATGTTTTGCGCGAATGGCATCCGTTGGTAGTCTGCCATCAATAGCCAGACAGCGAATTGGGTCAGACGACGTTCATGAGTTCCCGCAAGTTCAGCACTACACGCGACATCCTGAGGTTTGAAGGCAAGGACAAATCTGCCTATTGGCGGCGGTTTGCCATGCTTCTGACCTTATCCGTGGTGATCGCCACGATGGGCATGCTGCGAGATTCCAGTGCGGTCGTCATTGCCGCAATGCTTGTTGCGCCATTGATGACCCCGATCCTTGGGGTTGCGGCGGCGATGGTGATGGGATGGCTGGGTCGCGCGTTCAAACTGGCTTTGATTGTCTGCGGTGCCGCGGTAATCAGTGTCTTGCTGGCGTGGCTTCTTGTCTATGTCGCAGACGTCCCGCGCGGCATTCTGATCCCCGATCAGGTTTTGGCCAGAACGGATCCGGGAACCGAGGATCTGATCGTTGCGCTGGCCGCCGGAGTGGCTGCAGCTTACGTTCAAATCAACCGGTCCGAGGCCAGCCTGCTTCCCGGTGCAGCCATCGGGGTGTCCTTGGTGCCACCTCTGTCTGCTTCGGGTGTGTTGCTGTATTTCGACGAGCCCGCCGAGGCCTATGAGGCCGGCCTGCTGTTTGCCACCAACCTTGGAGCGATCATTCTGTCGGCCTGCGCGGTTTACATCGTATATGCAGCGCGGGCGGTGGTGTTTAGCAAGGGTCGGCGCAAGCTGAACTTCACAGCAAGCGTGGTGGTGACACTGGCATTCCTAGCCTTCGTTGTCCTTCAACTGGGAAAGTCGACCTACAACCGTTACCTCGAAACCCGGACCGAAGCACAGTTGGCGCAAACGATCCGGGACTGGGCCGATCCGGTGTCAGTTGAGATCATCCGCGTGGACGTGAATGCCAAACGTAAACACGCCGATATTTGGCTGATCGTGGACCTTCCGATTGAAGCGGCTTACAAAGTATCCTCGATCGCCGGTTTGCTGCCCGAGACCCTGCGTGAGACGCCTTTGGTCGACGTACTTCAGAAAGAGCTGGGGCCGGGTTATCTGGTCGTAGTGCGTTTCCAGAACAGGATCGGCGCACAGATCATATTGGGCACCGAAAACGTCCAACAAGCACCCGATGTCGAAGAAATCGTCGAATGACACGATCAGACACACCGTGTTCGACCCGCAATTGGTATTGCGGGATGGCCAAGAGGTGAAAGCTTTGCCATAGCTGTCACAACTCAGAATTTCAGGTCCCGAGGCTCCCATGACCCAGATCATCCACACGCTTTCCGAGATTTCAGGCCGCTACAAGGCACTGTTCGTAGACCTGTGGGGATGCGTTCACAACGGCATCACTGCCTATTCCGATGCGGTCGCGGCTTTGC
The DNA here is from genome assembly GCF_059612305.1 of Ruegeria sp. CDSA033. Lineage (NCBI taxonomy): Bacteria > Pseudomonadati > Pseudomonadota > Alphaproteobacteria > Rhodobacterales > Roseobacteraceae > Ruegeria > Ruegeria sp. CDSA033. The sequence goes on from NZ_JBXWQI010000002.1 coordinate 265,016, forward strand.
AAAACTACCGGGCGCAAGGCGGGATCGTTGTGCTGGTCACCAACTCACCCAAACCGCGTGCTGGCGTGGCTGAGCAGCTTGGACAATTCAATGTCCCCGCAGATGCCTATGACACCATCGCCACCAGCGGGGACTCGGCTCGGTCGGCCATGTTCCGTGGGGCGGTTGGTGAAAAAGTCTATTTCATGGGGGAATGGGAACGCGACGCGGGTTTCTTTGAGCCGCTAAAAATACTACACCATCCGATCCACATCGAACGTGTCCCGCTGGATGAGGCCGAAGGGATCGTCTGCTGCGGGCCGTTCGACCCAATGGCGGATCCGGCGGTCAATCGCGCCGATTTCCTCTATGCCAAGCAGAAAGGCATGAAGCTGCTCTGCGCCAACCCCGACATCGTTGTTGACCGGGGCGAGATACGCGAATGGTGCGCGGGCGCGTTGGCGAAGCTGTATACCGAGATGGGAGGCGAGAGCCTGTATTTCGGAAAACCCCACCCGCCGATCTATGATCTTGCGCGGCGCAGGCTGCAGGAATTGGGTCATGACATCCCTGATGGCGACATTCTTGTGATCGGCGACGGCCCACATACGGACATTCTCGGCGGTATGGGCGAAGGGATTGATTCTCTGTTCATCTCGGGTGGTTTGGCCGCAGCGGAAACAAAAACTGAGCATCATCCGCATCATGAATCCCTAAGTGATTATATTGCAAAGGAAAACATCAATCCTACCTACACAATCGGTCGATTGAGGTAGTCAGAAAAGACTTGATTTTCTGCAGTTGCGAAGTAATAAAGTTGCCAAACCGGGGCAACTTGAGTTGTTTTGTTGCCCATTGAACTCGAGTGAGGGCGACATGTTGGATAATCTTCCACGCGGCACGATCTGTATTGAAGACATCGAGATGGGCATGACCCGCCACCTGCGCAAAGTGGTGACGGACGAAGATATCGAGATGTTCGCGCAGGTTTCGACGGACCGGAATCCGGTACACTTGGACGACGACTATGCCCGCGACACGATCTTTGAAGGGCGTATCGCCCACGGCATGTTGACGGCGGGCCTGATCTCGGCCGTGATCGGCGAGCAGCTGCCGGGCCACGGCACGGTCTATATGGGTCAGTCTCTCAAATTTCTGGCTCCGGTGCGCCCCGGTGATATGGTCTATGCCGAGGTCAAAGTGATCGATATTGATTTTGCCAAGCGTCGCGTGAAACTGGATTGTCACTGTGCGGTCGACGGCAAGAAGGTGTTGGTGGGCGAAGCGATGGTTCTGGCCCCGTCGCGCAAATTCGACTGAAGCCTCGATACCTCTATCCTTTTGAAGGGCGCCGGAAACGGTGCCCTTTTTTGTTGCGCAGCATTTGGACCAATCAGGTGCTTGAACCCGGTCTCCAGTCCCGCTAGGCAAGCTGCATGCAGATCATCCGTGATTTCCAGTTTGTCGAGCCAGAAGACCGCGGTGCCAGTGTGGCAATCGGGAACTTCGATGGCGTACATGTGGGCCATCAGTCGGTGATTGAACTTGCACAAAGCGTGGCCCCGGATGCTCCGCTTGGTGTTCTGACGTTCGAACCTCACCCTCGCGAGTACTTTGCACCCGATGCCCCACCTTTTCGTCTGATGCGCGGAAACGCACGTGCGCACCGGTTGGAGAAACTGGGTGTGCAAAAGCTGTACGAATTGCCGTTCAATGCAGCGCTTGCCGGTCTGACGCCCGAAGGCTTTGCCCGCAATGTCATCTGCGAGGGGCTTGGTCTATCGCACGTCGTGGTCGGCGCGGATTTCTGTTTTGGCAAAGGGCGCAGTGGCACCGCCGAAGATATGGCCCGTTTCGGGCAAGAAATGGGGTTTGGCGTCACCATTGCACCGCTGATGGAACGGTCTGACGATGTGGTATCCTCGACTGGTATCCGCACCGCGCTGACCGATGGCCGCCCCCGCGACGCCGCGGCAATGCTGGGCCATTGGCACCGCGTCGAGGGCGAAGTGATCGGCGGTGAACAACGCGGGCGCGAGCTTGGGTTCCCCACCGCGAATATGTCCATCGAAGGGTTGCACCCGCCAAAATTTGGCGTCTATGCGGTGCTGGTCGATGTGCTCGACGGACCTCATCAGGGCAGCTATCACGGCGCCTCCTCGGTTGGCGTACGGCCAATGTTCAACGGAGAGGTTCCGAATATCGAGACCTTCCTGTTCGATTTCTCAGGCGATCTGTATGGTTCGACCTTGTCCGTCGGCCTGGTCGAATACCTGCGCCCCGAGATGACGTTTGACGGGCTGGATGCCCTGATCGCGCAGATGGATGCCGATTGCGACAAGGCCCGCACCCTGTTGGCCGCGCTATGACCACCGATCCGATCGATCGCAAAGGCCTTGGCCCGCGGTTCTGGGAACGCAAACCGCTAACCAAGATGAACCAGCGCGAATGGGAAGCCTTGTGCGACGGCTGCGGCAAGTGCTGCCTGAACAAGCTTGAGGATGAGGACACCGGCGAGGTCGCCCTCACCTGCGTCGCCTGCCGTCTGCTGGACGACGAAACCTGCCGCTGCACACAATACGACATCCGCCACCAATTCGTCCCGGAATGCATCGTGATGAAGCCCAACAACATCGACGATCACGCCTATTGGCTGCCCCAAACCTGCGCCTATCGACTGCTGTGGGAGGGGAAACCGCTGTACGAATGGCATCCCCTGATATCAGGTACACCGGACAGCGTGCACGCAGCTGGCATGTCAGTTCAGGGGCGCACGGTGTCCGAATTCGAAACCCCCTTGGAAGAGTGGGAAGACTATATCATTGAGGAACCCAGCTGATGTATTTCGCCTCTGACAATTCCGGTCCGGTTCACCCACAGGTCATGGCCGCGTTGAACGAAGCCAATCAGGGCTATCAAATGGCCTATGGCGCGGACACCCTGATGAACGAAGTGCGCGATCGTATTCGCGGAATCTTCGAAGCGCCAGGGGCCGCAGTTTATCTGGTGGCCACCGGGACAGCCGCGAATTCGCTGGCTCTGGCGACACTCTCAAACCCATGGGAAACCGTGTTCTGTTCACCCGTCGCGCATATCCACGAGGATGAATGCAACGCGCCCGAGTTCTATAGCGGCGCAAAGCTGACACTGGTGCCGGGCGGCGACAAGATGGAGCCCGCAGCGCTGCGTCGCTCGATTTTGGCCGAAGAAACACGTGGCGTGCACGGCCCCCAGCGTGGGCCCGTGTCGATCACTCAGGTGACAGAGCGTGGCTCGGTTTATTCACTGGCCGAATTGCAGGCGCTGTGCAGTATCGCCAAGGAATACGACCTGCCAGTTCATCTGGATGGTGCCCGGTTCACCAACGCGTTGGTCGCGCTCAATTGCTCGCCCGCTGAGATGACGTGGAAAGCGGGCGTCGATGCGGTCAGCTTTGGCGGCACCAAGAACGGGTTGATGGGTGTCGAAGCGGTAGTTTTCTTTGACGAATCCAAGGCCTGGGAATTCGAACTGCGGCGCAAGCGAGGTGCGCATCTGTTCTCCAAGCATCGTTACTTGTCCGCCCAGATGGCCGCATATCTGAACGATGATCTGTGGCTGCAGATGGCGCGACAAGCCAACGCCAACTGCGCGCATCTGGCCGATGGTCTACGCGGCAAAGGCGCGACCTTTCTACATGAGCCGCAAGCCAACATGATCTTTGCGCAGTTTTCGCGCGCGCGTCACAAGCAGTTGCACCAAGCGGGTGCGGTTTATCATCTGTGGGGCGCAGAGCTGGACGGTGCGGATGACGACGAGATCCTGGCCTGCCGACTGGTCTGCGACTGGTCGATCAACTCAGATGATATCGACCGGTTCATCGGCTTGTTGTGATTTCAGGGATTAGGGGTGTCATCCTGTCAACAACATGATTCAGGATAGACCACCCCAAAACTTTCGAATGACGGCAGCCGTCTGATCCGGGTGAGTGATTGGGACCATGTGGTCAGCACCCGAAACAACGCCCGTTCCGGCATTGGGAAGCCGCCGGGCAAGACCTTCTCCGATCGCGGGCATGACGGGGTGCGTCTCAGACCCGCTCAGGATCAGAACCGGCATAGATGCGCGGTCCAGAACGCCAGGGTTCAGCATCCCCTTCTGATCAAGGAACAAAGCGTCATCAACGGCGGGCACAACGTGAATACCACGGATCATTCCCGCGCGTGTCCGCTCTGGCAATTCGGGCCATCGTGGGCCGTCCTGTGCGCCCCACATCCGGTTGAACAAACGGGCGGCCTGCTCAAAATTTCCGGCCGCGAGCGCATCAGAGACAGGTTTCGCCTCTTCATCATGTTGCCGCACCAAATCGGGCGTGTCCTGAATCGCAACCGCAAAGAACACTGGCTCGATCAGGACCGCACTGCGGACCAAGTCCGGAAACTCGACAGCCAGCCGAAGGGCCAGCATCCCGCCAAAGGAATGACCGATCACATCCATCGGTTCGGTCAGATGCGCGGCCGACAGTTGGGTCACTTGGTCAAAGAAATCCCCGTGCCCATCCCAATCCGCGCTGCGGCCATGGGACGGCATGTCGGGGGCCGTAAATGTCACCTCGCCCTTTAGAGCCGTCGCCAGCCCCGACCACGCCCCGGAATGCGCGATTGTGCAGTGCAGGGCGAGCACCTTGCGCGCGCCCTGCCCCAACGTTCTGACAAAAGTGTTGTCTGCCAGGGGGGTGTCCCTCACCCCTTCAGTTCCGACAAATGGCGATCCAGATCATCCAGCCGGTCCTGCCCCCAGAACCGCTGATCGTCTTCGGTGATGTAAAACGGCGCGCCAAATACACCGCGATCCACGGCCTCTTCCAGATTGGCGGCATAAGTTTCCGCGCCAACCAGAAGGCCGCTATCCGCCAGCCCCGGATCAAAACCGGCCTGTGTCAGGCAATCGCGGATCACATCATCCTGCGCGATGTCTTTCTCCTCGGCCCAACAGGCCCGCACGAAGGAATGCGCAAGCTTTCCAACGTCGCCTGACCCGTCCTTGATTGCAGCGATGATCGCATAGGATGACGGCGCCGCATTGGTCGGCCAATGCGCGGGCTGTAGATTGAATTCCATACCAAGTTGCTTGGACTGTCGCTGTAGTTCCTGCGCCCGATATTCGATCCGAGAAATATGGCGGTCCTTGGGAGGAGTGCCCCCCGTACGCCCAAACAGGGCGACAATATCCAGCGGTTTGTAGTTGATCGTCGCGCCATGTTTCGCCGCGATCTCTTCCAACCGCATACCCGCCAGATAGGTATAGGGCGAGAGTGTCGCAAAATAGTAGTCAATCTGGGTCATCTGCACTTTCTCCGCTGCGTTATCTTTGCTGGACGTTAGACCCGTGCTAAGCGGTGTCAACATCACGAATCTGTCACATTGCCATTGCTGCCCGGGGACCTCAGCCGATGCCGACACTCAACGAACCCAAGCTTATCGCTGGGAACGCCAACCTTCCTCTTGCCGAATCCATCTCGCGACGCATGAGCCTGTATCGCGGCGTCGATCAGAATCTGGTCGATGCGCGGGTCGAGCGCTTCAATGACGGCGAGATTTTCGTCGAAGTGTTCGAAAACGTACGCGGTGAGGATATGTTCATTGTCCAACCGACATCGAACCCGGCGAATGACAACCTGATGGAGCTGCTGATCATTGCCGATGCACTGCGTCGGTCTTCTGCTCAGCGTATCACCGCCGTGATCCCCTACTTTGGCTATGCCCGTCAGGACCGCCGCACCAAGGCGCGGACGCCAATCAGCGCCAAGCTGGTGGCCAACATGCTGACCGGCGCCGGGATCGAGCGGATCCTGACCATGGACCTGCACGCAGCACAGATTCAGGGGTTCTTCGACATGCCTGTCGACAACCTTTATGCATCGCCGATTTTTGCGCTGGATGTGAAACACCAGTTCCAGGACAATCTGGACGAGCTTATGGTCGTATCACCTGACGTTGGTGGCGTTGCCCGCGCGCGGGAGCTTGCCAAGCGCATCAACGCCCCCCTGTCGATCGTGGACAAGCGTCGCGAAAAGGCTGGCGAAGTGGCTGAGATGACAGTGATTGGCGACGTCAAAGACAAGATCTGCCTGATCGTCGACGACATGTGCGACACCGCGGGTACGCTGTGCAAGGCCGCTCAGGTTCTGCTGGATAACGGCGCGAAAGAGGTACATTCGTACATCACCCACGGCGTCATGAGCGGCCCGGCGGTCGAACGTGTGACAAATTCGGTGATGAAATCTCTGGTGCTGACCGACACGATCCAGCCCACCAAAGAGATCACCAACGCCAAGAACATCCGCATTGTGCCAACCGCGCCTATTTTCACTCAGGCGATCCTGAACATCTGGAACGGGACAAGCGTGTCTTCGTTGTTCGAGGATAAGACTCTGACACCGATCTACGAGTCGATGTATCACATGGACTGACCGAGTTGGGCGGCGTAACAGCCGCCCTTTTTTGTCAACACAGCAAGACAGGACGTACCCGTGACAGCCTCAAAACGCATTGTTCTTTCCAGCGACCACGCGGCTATCGAGCTGCGCCAAGCGGTCGCCGACCACATCGCAGCGCAAGGCTGGGAGGTCTTCGATATCGGTCCCAAGACGCCTGAAAGCACACACTATCCCGTCCACGGAAAAGCTGCGGCTCAGGCCGTTGCCTCGGGCGATTGCCACCTTGGGATCGTCCTGTGTGGTACAGGTCAGGGGATCATGATGGCGGCCAACAAGGTTCCGGGCATTCGCTGTGGCGTGTGTTCTGACGCCTTCTCGGCCCGCATGATCCGCGCGCACAACAACGCCAACATGCTGTCGATTGGCGCACGTGTCGTGGGTGAAGGTCAGGCCCTGGATATCGTAGATGCGTTTCTGGAGGCCGAGTTCGAAGGCGGGCGTCACGCAACCCGTGTGGACATGATCGAAGAAAAAGACGGTTAGGGCTCCGTTCCAAAGGCCATTCAAAGTGAAACTAAGTGCATCACCGCGTGTCCACGACACGGATGCAAACATGTAGCGCCTGCCCCCCTATGAACCGGGTGGGTGGTTCAGCCTAGCCGCCCGTCCTTGTCGCACACCCAGTTACAACGAGTTTCAACGTTGCGCCTGTTTGGGAAAACTCAGAAGCTGCCTCCCGACCAATTGTCACCACATTCCGTCGGCACGATGAAGTGATTTCGAAGCTGAAAGAAGATACCATATGTCAAACACCAATTTTCAAGATCGAATTCAACGCATCAACGCCAAAAGCCCACAGCCGAATTCTGCTCTTGCACAAAGGGCTGCCAAAACCCCGTTATCCCGACCAAATTACGGAAAGGTATTGATTGGCGCTGGGTTTTTAAGCACCGGACAACATGCGGTAAGACAGGCGAACGAAAACTACGAAGCGATAAAGCAGAGCTACGGGATCGGTGCAGCAGCCGGGTTGGGTGTTGCGGGCGCTGTGGCGCTGGTGGTTGGCGTTGTCCTGATGTACCGAGGCTTCACTGCGGCCAATAAACAGGGGAACGAACCAATCTCCGACGGGTCAGAAACAGGCCCGGGTCAGAACCGCACGGCGTCCAAAAGGGCGCGGACGCTTAGTTCTGTTTTAGGCCTGATATTCGGCGTTTGTGCATGCACAAGCTTAATTCTAGGAGCCGGAGCTACAAAAATTGCAACCGAGGCCGCGTATCAGTTCTTTCGGATTGCTTTTCATACATCGGTTTTATTGCTTGTTGCCTCGATCTTCATTGGGTTAGTTGGCGTTCTTCTGCGCAGATATGCCCTGGTTCGAGTGCCGGTGTACTTTCTAATCGGTGCTTTGGCGACTTATTCGACCGTCCGCTTCACAGGATTTCCCATTCAGTTCTTGGAATATTTCAATTCTGCGCTGCAGTAACTATGAGCAAAAATAACAAAGGTATTGCCAGACCTTAGCCCCCGGATGCGTTAAGAGATATTCCAATCATCGTCATGGGCCACCTCTCCGATGGCGGTCCATGTGACCCGTATCCGGGCGATCCGTGTATCCGACCATGTGCGGAAAACGGCGCTAAAGCCCTCTGGCGTGATGTCTTCGGCCGTAACTTCGGCGCGCAGAGCGGAAGATGTATCCACATCCCACAAAGAGACACCGATCTGAACCACCGGATTTGATCGGAACGGTTGGCTGAACATAACGCTCGACCGCCGCTGGCGCGGTCCTTCCCCCGTCCACATCTCGCCACCATCGGCGAATTCGGAAAAAATAACTGCCTCGCCTTGGTCAATACCAATTGGATGGGTTCGAAACGTCTTCATTGATTTGTCTTTATCTATGTAATTCCGGACCTTAACCCGTCGCATTGATAAAATCACGATAAAAAAACGGCCCCGTTTTTACGGGGCCGTTTCTAACTGTCGGAATACGATGAGCCTTACAGGCTCATATGCGTTCCAAGGGCTTCCATGTCGGCCAGCAGTTTGGCAGCGTCATCGACAATTGTCTGATCATCGCCTGCCTTGGCTGCTTCGTGCGAAGCACGCGCCTCGGCGACCAGATCGTCCAGATGCGACCGTGTCACTTCGGCGACCGGAATGGCCTTTTCGGCCAGAACCGACAGGCCATCGCCATTGATCTGAGCAAACCCGCCGGTGACCAGATATTCACTGGACCCTTCGGGTGCCTCGACCTTCAGGATGCCCGGGCGCAGCGTCGTGATGGTGGGGGCATGATCAGGCATCGCCGTCATGTCCCCGTCCGCGCCGGGAAGCTGGACCGCGGTCGCGCTGAGCGAAGCAAGGCTCCGCTCGGGGCTGACGAGGTCGAATTGCATCGTGTTTGCCATCAGGTTTGCTCCTTAGGCGGCTTCTGCGGCCATCTTCTCCGCTTTGGCGATCACGTCGTCGATGCCGCCAACCATCAGGAAGGCTGCCTCGGGCAGGTGATCGTATTCGCCGGCCACAACGGCCTTGAACGACGCGATGGTGACATCCAGAGGAACCTGAACGCCGGGCGAGCCGGTGAAGACCTGTGCCACGTCGAACGGCTGCGACATGAAGCGTTCGATCTTACGGGCACGGGCCACGGTCAGTTTGTCCTCTTCCGACAGTTCGTCCATGCCGAGGATGGCGATGATGTCCTGCAGCGACTTGTAGCGCTGGAGGATCTGCTGAACGTCGGTCGCAACGGTATAGTGCTCTTCACCGACGATTGCCGGATCAAGCAGACGCGAGGTCGAATCGAGCGGGTCAACAGCAGGGTAAATACCCTTTTCCGAGATCGCACGGTTCAGAACGGTGGTCGCATCGAGGTGCGCGAACGACGTCGCAGGCGCGGGGTCGGTAAGGTCATCCGCAGGGACGTAGACGGCTTGCACAGAGGTGATCGAGCCCGACTTGGTCGAGGTGATCCGTTCCTGCATCGCGCCCATGTCGGTCGCCAGTGTCGGCTGATAGCCCACCGCCGAAGGGATACGGCCCAACAGGGCGGACACTTCGGAACCTGCCTGTGTGAAGCGGAAGATGTTGTCGACAAAGAACAAAACATCGGTACCGGTTGCGTCACGGAATTGTTCCGCAAGGGTCAGGCCCGACAGAGCGATCCGCATACGTGCACCCGGAGGCTCGTTCATCTGGCCGTACACCAGCGCGATTTTCGAATCTTCCAGCTTTTCGGGAACGATAACACCGGATTCGATCATCTCGTGATACAGGTCGTTGCCTTCACGGGTCCGTTCACCAACACCCGCGAACACGGACACGCCCGAGTGCACTTTGGCGATGTTGTTGATCAGCTCCATGATCAGAACTGTTTTACCAACGCCGGCTCCGCCGAACAGACCGATCTTACCGCCTTTGGCGTAAGGGGCCAGCAGGTCAACAACCTTGATGCCGGTAACCAGAACTTCGGATTCCGTTGCCTGATCCGAAAAGTCTGGCGCAGGCTGGTGAATGGCGCGCGTTTCTTTGGTTTCAACGGGGCCTTTTTCGTCGATAGGTTCGCCCACAACGTTCAGGATTCGTCCCAGTGTTGCGTTGCCGACCGGAACCGCGATCGGTGCGCCAGTGTCAGTTACAGCTTCGCCGCGAACCAGACCTTCGGTTGCGTCCATCGCAATGGTGCGGACAGTGTTTTCGCCCAGATGCTGTGCAACCTCCAGAACCAGCTTTTTGCCGTTGTTGGTTGTATCCAGCGCGTTCAGAATTTCTGGCAGCTGATCTTCGAAGTGCACGTCGACGACGGCCCCGATGATCTGTGTGACTTTGCCTTTTGCATTCGCCATGTTTCGTCTCCGGTTTGTCTCTACAGCGCCTCAGCGCCGGAAATAATTTCAATCAGCTCGTTGGTGATCACGGCCTGACGCGAACGGTTGAACTGGATCGTCAGCTTGTCGATCATCTCACCCGCGTTGCGTGTTGCGTTGTCCATCGCGGACATACGTGCACCCTGTTCCGAGGCTCCGTTTTCGAGCAGAGCCGAGAAGATTGCAGTCGCAACCCCCTTTGGTAGCAGGTCGGCCAGAATGGCCTCTTCGCTGGGCTCGTAGTCGAACACGGCACCACTGTCGTCGCCCTCGGTATCCTCAAACGAGGCTGGGATGACCTGTTGTGCCGTCGGGATCTGGGTCACAACGTTGACGAACTTCGAGTAGAAGATCGTGGCAACATCGAACTCACCCCCATCGAAACGGGACAGGATGCCCTTGGCGATGTCTTGCGCGTTGGTGTAACCCAGACGCTTGACTTCGCTCAGGTCGATATGTCCAACGAACAGATCGCCAAGGTCACGCTTGAGCGCGTCGCGGCCTTTTTTGCCGACAGTCAAAACCTTGACCGTCTTGCCTTTCAGGCGCAGCTCTTCCGCTTTGACACGGGCCAGCTTGGCGATGCTCGAGTTGAAGCCGCCACACAGGCCGCGTTCAGCTGTCATGACAACCAGCAGGTGGACATCATCACTGCCCGTACCACGGAGCAGCTTGGGGGCGCTGTCGCTGCCCCCGACCGATGCCGCCAGCCCCGCCATCACGGCATTGAACCGTTCAGCATAGGGACGCGAGGCTTCGGCAGATTCCTGGGCGCGGCGCAGTTTTGCAGCCGCGACCATCTGCATGGCCTTGGTGATCTTGCGGGTCGATTTGACCGACTCGATCCTGTTTTTAAGATCCTTAAGATTTGGCATGTGCCCGCCTCTCCCTTAAGCGAAGGTTGCGGCGTATTCGTCCAGCGCAGCCTTGATCTTGTCGGAAGCGTCGCCCTTGATCTTGGGATCTTCGTCGGTGATCCACTGAAGCAGGTCGGCGTGCTTGCCGCGCAGGTGCGCCAGCAGGCCAGCTTCGTAACGGCCAACATCGGAAACGTCGATCTTGTCGAGGTAACCGTTGGTGCCGGCGAAGATGACACAGACGATTTCAGCGTTGGTCAGCGGCGAGTACTGCGGCTGCTTCATCAGCTCGGTCAGACGCGCACCACGGTTCAGCAGCTGCTGGGTCGCGGCGTCAAGGTCGGAACCAAACTGCGCAAACGCAGCCATTTCGCGGTACTGAGCCAGTTCCAGCTTAACCGGACCGGCAACCGACTTCATCGAGTTGGTCTGAGCCGAAGAGCCCACACGCGAAACCGACAGACCGGTGTTCACAGCAGGACGGATGCCCTGATAAAACAGTTCGGTTTCCAGGAAGATCTGGCCGTCGGTGATCGAGATCACGTTGGTCGGAATAAACGCCGAAACGTCACCACCTTGCGTTTCGATAACCGGCAGAGCAGTCAGCGAACCAGCACCGAAGTCTTCGTTCAGCTTCGCCGAACGCTCCAGCAGGCGGGAGTGGAGATAGAAAACGTCGCCAGGATAGGCTTCACGTCCGGGCGGACGACGCAGCAGCAGCGACATCTGACGATAAGACACAGCCTGTTTCGACAGGTCATCATAGATGATCAGTGCGTGGCGGCCATTGTCGCGGAAGAATTCGGCCATTGCGGTTGCGGCATAGGGTGCCAGGAACTGCATCGGCGCCGGGTCGGACGCGGTTGCGGCCACAACGATCGAGTAGTCAATCGCGCCGGACTCTTCCAGTTTCTTCACCAGCTGCGCAACGGTCGAACGCTTTTGGCCGATCGCAACGTAAACGCAGTACAGCTTCTTCGACTCGTCGTCGCCTGCTGCATCGTTGTAGGTTTTCTGGTTCAGGATGGCGTCCAGAGCAACGGCAGTTTTACCGGTCTGACGGTCACCAATGATCAGCTCACGCTGGCCACGACCAATCGGGATCATCGCGTCAACCGATTTCAGGCCGGTTGCCATCGGTTCATGAACCGATTTACGCGGGATGATGCCAGGTGCTTTGACGTCAGCAACGCCACGCTCGGTGGATTCGATGGGGCCTTTGCCGTCCAGCGGGTTGCCCAGACCGTCAACAACACGACCCAGCAGACCGTTACCAATCGGAACGTCCACGATCGAGTTGGTGCGCTTGACGATGTCACCTTCTTTGATGTCACGGTCGGAACCGAAGATAACAACACCAACGTTGTCGCTTTCCAGGTTCAGCGCCATGCCCATGATGCCACCGGGGAATTCGACCATCTCACCCGCTTGCACATTGTCCAGACCGTATACGCGGGCAATCCCGTCACCGACGCTCAGCACGCGACCGATTTCGGCCACTTCGGCTTCCTGACCAAAATTCTTGATCTGGTCCTTCAGGATTGCAGAAATCTCTGCAGCTTGGATTCCCATTTATCCGACCTCTTTCATTGCATTCTGTAGGGAGTTGAGCTTCGAACGGATCGAGCTATCGATCATCTTCGAGCCCACTTTAACGACAAGACCGCCAATGAGGCTTTCATCAACGGTCGCATTTATTGTCACGGTCTTGCCCACACGCTCGGACAGCGTCTTGGACAGTTTTTCCAGTTGTGTCTTGGTCAGCGCCTTGGCCGACGCGACATCGGCGGTCACTTCGCCACGTTCGTCCGCCAGCATGTCGCGCAGAACCTGCACCAACTCGGGAACTACGAACAGACGGCGCTTCTGAGCCATCAGAGCCAGCGTGTTACGCATGATGGCGTGCAGACCCATTTTGTCAGCGATTGCGGTAATGGCGCCTTCTTGTTCGGCACGCGAAACCAGAGGCGATGCGATCAGGTCGCGCAGTTCGGCGCTTTCGCCCAATGCTGCTGCCAGATCATTGATTCCGGTTTCCAGACCTGCGAGGTCATTATTCTCTTTGGCGATCTCAAAGATCGCGGTGGCATAGCGCTTGGCAATGCCTGTGGAAATCGAAGCTGGTTCGGACACGTCCACCCTTCCGATATTTTGGGCCCCGAATTCGCGTTGCGGCAGCTACCCCGGGGGCGTGAAGAAACCCCGGCCAGACGGTCGGGGATCAAAATCACCGGGGATGTAGCAGAGCCGAACCCAGCTAGCAATATATTATCACGGCAACAGGTTTATCCACAAAATGTTCAATTTCAATTACTTAAGGAGGGTGCGACCCTTTTATCCGGCTGAAACAGACGAAAAATGTTACGAAAGTGTAGGTTTTTGCGATTCCTGTGTCCTTTTTCCCTCAATTTTTGCGAATTGAAGAGGGGAAATGACTGGGCTGCTCAGGCTGGTTTCAGAAGGCCATCAAGCGCCTTTATCGGACGACGTTCGGCATCCTTTGCAACACTGCCGCTGGGCGGTCGGATGTGTTTTGTCACCTCAACCATAAGCACTCCGCCTGCCATGACTGTTGGCAGCCTTTGGCCAGTCTTTTCGATCAGGCTCGCCGACTTCAGCCAGAAACGGCGGAATGACGGCGGCAGATACAGAGCCGAGCAATGGCTTTCCGGGATGAAGTGATGCGCCTTGAGCTGACTTTCCAGCTGCGAGGCTGTGTACGGTCGGCCAAAGCCAAACGGGGTCTTATCTGTCCGAGACCACAAACCAGCCCGGTTGGGCACAACAAAGAATGCGCGCCCCCCTGGCCCCAACACGCGCCAGCACTCATTTAGCAATTGGCTGGGCCGCTGCGAGGTTTCAAGCCCGTGCATCACAATCAGCTTGTCGACATGACCTGTTTCAATCGGCCACAGGGTTTCTTCGGTCAGAACCGACACATTGGGCATTCCGGCGGGCCAGGGCATGACGCCTTGCGGGCCTGGCATCAAACCGATCACGCGGCGGGCGTCCGCAAGATAAGGACGCAGCAATGGAACCGCGAAGCCGAATCCTGCAACCGTTTGCCCCTTGGCCTCGGGCCATTGCTCGATCAGTCGCCCACGGATCGCCGCTTGCGCGGCACGACCCAGAGTGCTGCGATAGTAGAAGTTCCTCAAATCCTGCACATCAAGATGCATTGCAGACACCCGGTCAATCGGCTTAGCTGGGCGCAGTCTAGCAACGAAAGGGCAAAAGGCCATGCCTCTTGAGGTCGTTACCATCCCATGTCTCAGCGACAATTACGCATTTCTGGCGCATGACGCCGCAAGCGGCAATACCGCACTGGTCGACGCGCCCGAAGCCGGACCCATTCTGGCCGAGTTGGACAAGCGCGGCTGGACATTATCCCATGTTCTTCTAACCCATCATCATTGGGACCATGTGGATGGCCTGTCTGCCATTTTGGAAAGACATCCGGCCAAAGTTGTTGGCGCGGCCGCCGATGCGCACCGGCTGCCCCCGCTGGATCAGCAGGTCAGCGACGGCGATACATTTGAATTCGGAAACGAGCAGATTCGGGTGCTGGATGTGTCCGGCCATACTGTTGGCCATGTCGCCTATTACATGCCGGACAGCGCAGTTGTTTTCACTGCAGACAGCCTCATGGCTTTGGGGTGCGGGCGCTTGTTCGAAGGCACGGCGCCACAGATGTGGGCCTCGCTCAGCAAGTTGGCCGCCCTTCCCGATGAGACAATCGTATGCTCAGGCCACGAATACACGCAATCAAACGCAAAATTCGCGGAAACCGTCGATCCAACCAATGCTGCGCTGCAAAAACGCGCTGATGATATCAACCGCGCGCGCGCTGCCGGAGAACCCACGGTTCCTTCGACGATGGCGCTGGAAAAGGCCACAAACCCGTTCTTGCGGGCCGCTGACCCGGCGATTCAGGCGCATTTGGGTATGCAAAATTCGGACCCCGCAGAAGTTTTTGCTGAAATTCGGACTAGAAAAGACAGCTTCTAGTACCCAAATTGCCTTCCTCACGGCCACGGTCACGTGAAATGTGACTGTCAAGAGCAAGAAAACCCTTGAAGCCGGGCCACGATCAACCAAACTCTAATAGTATGAGGACATGGTTGGGATGGGGTTCCGGCCGAAGCCTGCCCCTTTCGACCCAAGACAGAGGAGCACCCGCGTGCCTTCATTCTCGAGCACATTAGAACAAGCCATCCACGCGGCCTTGGCGGCTGCGAATGAACGGCGTCATGAATTTGCAACGCTAGAGCATCTGCTTCTGGCGTTACTGGAAGAACCTGACGCCATCCGCGTCATGAAAGCCTGCAGCGTCGATCTGGAAGAACTGCGCAGCACTCTGGTCGAATTCATTGACGAAGACCTGTCCAATCTGGTCACGGATATCGACGGTTCCGAGGCCGTGCCAACCGCCGCTTTCCAGCGCGTCATACAACGCGCGGCGATCCACGTCCAAAGTTCGGGCCGGACCGAAGTGACCGGCGCAAACGTTCTGGTCGCCATCTTCGCCGAACGTGAAAGCAATGCGGCCTATTTCCTGCAAGAGCAGGACATGACGCGCTATGACGCGGTAAACTTCATCGCGCACGGCGTGGCCAAAGACCCTGCCTACGGCGAAAACCGCTCGGTATCCGGCGCGGATCAGGTCGAGGAAGAGGCTCAGCCTGGCGTCACCGAAGGCGAACAGAAGGAAAGCGCGCTTGGGAAATACTGCATTGACCTGAACGCTAAATCGCGCGCAGGCGATGTCGACCCGCTGATCGGCCGAGCTGATGAGGTTGAGCGTTGCATTCAGGTCCTGTGCCGCCGCCGCAAGAACAACCCACTATTGGTGGGTGATCCGGGCGTGGGCAAGACCGCCATCGCTGAAGGCCTGGCACGCAAGATTGTTGGCGGCGAAGCGCCAGATGTGCTGTCTGAGACCACAATTTATTCTCTCGACATGGGTGCTCTGCTGGCAGGTACCCGCTATCGCGGCGACTTCGAGGAACGCCTGAAGGCGGTTGTGACCGAGTTGGAGGACCACCCCGACGCGGTGCTGTTCATTGACGAGATTCACACTGTGATCGGTGCCGGTGCCACCTCGGGCGGTGCGATGGATGCGTCGAACTTGCTGAAACCTGCCCTGCAGGGCGGCAAACTGCGCACCATGGGCTCGACCACATACAAGGAATTCCGTCAGCATTTTGAAAAAGACCGCGCGCTGAGCCGCCGGTTCCAGAAGATCGACGTAAGCGAGCCTTCAGTCGAAGACAGCGTGAAAATTCTGCGCGGTCTGAAACCTTATTTCGAAGAACATCACGAGATCAAATACACCGCCGATGCGATCAAGACCGCGGTGGAGCTTTCGGCCCGCTACATTAACGACCGCAAACTGCCCGACAAGGCCATCGATGTAATCGATGAGGCCGGTGCGGCGCAGCATCTGGTGGCTGAGAGCAAACGGCGCAAGACCATCGGGGTCAAGGAAATCGAGGCGGTCGTCGCCAAGATCGCCCGCATCCCACCTAAGAACGTCACCAAAGACGATGCCGAGGTGCTGAAAGACCTCGAGGCCTCGTTGAAACGTGTTGTATTCGGCCAGGATCTCGCAATCGAGGCACTGTCCAGTGCGATCAAACTGGCGCGTGCCGGTCTGCGTGAACCTGAAAAGCCCATCGGCAACTATCTGTTCGCTGGCCCGACCGGTGTGGGCAAAACCGAAGTTGCGAAACAGCTGGCGGATACGCTGGGTGTGGAACTACTGCGCTTTGACATGTCCGAGTACATGGAGAAGCACGCCGTCAGCCGTCTGATCGGCGCGCCTCCGGGCTATGTAGGCTTTGATCAGGGCGGTTTACTAACCGATGGCGTCGACCAGCATCCGCATTGCGTGCTGCTGCTGGATGAGATCGAAAAGGCCCATCCGGACGTGTTCAACATCCTGTTGCAGGTGATGGACCACGGTGAGTTGACCGATCACAACGGACGTACGGTGAACTTCCGCAACGTGGTGCTGATCATGACCTCTAACGCGGGTGCACAAGAACAGGCCAAGGCCGCCATCGGCTTTGCCCGTGACCGACGCGAGGGCGAGGATACGGCCGCAATCGAGCGTATGTTCACGCCCGAATTCCGCAACCGCCTGGACGCTGTGATCTCATTCGCGCCACTACCGAAAGAGGTCATCCTACAGGTGGTCGAGAAGTTCGTTCTGCAGCTTGAGGCGCAATTGCTGGATCGCAATGTGACCATCGATCTGACCCCCAAAGCCGCCGCGTGGCTGGCGGAAAAAGGGTATGACGACAAGATGGGTGCCCGTCCTCTGGGTCGCGTCATTCAGGAACACATCAAGAAACCACTGGCCGAGGAGTTGCTGTTCGGCAAGCTGGCCAAGGGTGGTTTGGTCCGCGTGTCTGTCAAGAAAGGCGATTTGAATCTGGATATCCTTGGCCCCGATCAGCCAAGAATTCCGGGCGACAAACCTCCGCTTTTGACGGCGGATTAAGACGCCGCATTCGCGTAACGAATCTAATCGCCCGGTTGTTCAGCAGCCGGGCGATTTCCTTTCGGCCACAAACTTTTTCGACGGAACAGCCAAACCTGCGCGTTTCATTATCACTGATGAATTGCAAAGGGGATTTTGATGACCAAAACCGTCGCCGTTTGGAGCGTAGCATTCGCCCTTTCCGCCGTTGCCGCCATAGCAACCGCTCAGCATAGATTTCGGGATCATGACGAAACGGAAACACGACCGTTGCGCCTGCAGGCCGCAACGGTTGATCCGGGCAACAGCCACTCTGAATTCTCTGAGACCCGCAAAAGTATACGCGTCTCAGCCAACGGGATCCCCGATCACCTTGTCGGGCGCTTTCCGAACCAAGGCAATCCGCACAGCATTTCCGAGCAACGCGTCAACTTGAAAGTACCGACGAACCCGAAATCCAATCGATCCACCACCCCGCTTGAAATGGGATGGAACTTTGGTGTGTCTCTGAACGGCGTCGTGTTCGACCCGTTGGCCGCGGAGTTCTGGCAAGGCAATCCCGGCTCAGGCTGGTCCTACAATGCGCTTGGGGGCGCGGTTACTTTGGGGTTCGACGAAAACTATGCCCATGTGCAACCCAATGGAAAATATCATTACCACGGCATCCCTACGGGCTTTATTGAGCTGCTGAACTATACACCCAACCGACATTCACCGCTGATCGGATATGCCGCTGACGGCTTCCCGATTTACGCAATGACCGGCATTGTGGATGGGAAAGTGACGCAAATGAAGTCGTCGTACAGATTGAAAAGCGGCAACCGGCCCGGAGGAAGCGCGCCCTACGGAAAGCATGATGGCACGTTCAATGAGGACTACGCTTATGTAGCAGGCGCTGGAAATCTGGATGAATGTAACGGAGCCTTTACGATTTCGCCTGAATATCCATCTGGAACGTATGCCTATTTCCTGACTGAAAGTTACCCAGTCATCCCGCGCTGCTTTGCAGGCAAGCCCGATAGCAGCTTTCGGTTTGGTCGTCGCTGACCCGGGTTCTTAACGAGTGTCTCGGTTACCTTTCGGTGAGTTTCAGCTCGATCCGGCGGTTTTGCGCCCGGGCCTCCGGGGTGTCTGCCGGGTTTACGGGCTGGAACTCACCAAAACCGTTTGCGGCCAACCGGCTCGGCGGGATGTCCAGCGCATCGACCATGTAGCGCACCACGGACAAGGCGCGGCCCTGACTAAGTTCCCAATTGTCGCGATAACGCCCGGACCCGGCAAGTGGCACGTTATCGGTGTGACCATCGACGCGGATCACCCAGTTCAGGCCTTCGGGAATTTCAGCCGCCACACTGCGCAGGATATTGGCCACTTTGGCGATGTCCTGCTGCCCGGCTGGTGACAAAACGGCCGAACCCGTGTCAAACAGGACCTCGGACGAGAAAACAAAACGGTCGCCTTCGATCCGAACGCCCTCCTCATCCCCAAGCACGTCGCGCAATCTTCCAAAGAACTCTGACCGATAGCGCTGCAGGTCTTCTGCCTGCGCCGCCAATTCCTGATTTTGCCCAGACAGAGCTTCTGCCTCGGCTTCAAGCCGGACACGCTCAGCCTCTTCCAGCAGACGCCGGCGGCGTTCTTCCGAGGCCGCACGGGCCAAAGCTGCATTCAGGTCCTGACCCAGGGTCTGAATTCGAATGTCCGAAGCGGCGTTGCGTTCTTCATAGTCGTCCAACAACGCCTGCAACCCGCCAAGTTGTTGGCGCAGCGCAGACATCTGTTGATTCAACAACGCCGTCTCTCGCTGCGCTTTTGCGGAAATCGTTTTCTCCGCCGAGATCGCTTCACGGGCCACAGCCAATAGGTTTGCACGCTCTTCGGCCAACGAGCGCTGCGATTGCGCCTCGGCCTGCGCCTCGGTCTGCGCAGCCAAGGCGGCTTGTAGTTGCGCCTGCAACTCGTCCGCATCCAACGCACCAAACTGGCGCTCAAGCTCGGCCCTGGCGGCTTGTGCTGCGGCAAGCAGGGTCAGTGTATCCTCCGCTTCTTTGCGCTGCGCTTCCAATGCCAGTGTCATTGCCGTCAACTCGGCATCTGCATCCTGCAGACGGTTGCGCAGGTTCTCGGCAGCGGCAGCTTCGGCCAGCTTGGCGGCCTCTTCCGCGCTGATCTGTTCTTCCAGTTCACTGATCCGGGTGGATTGCGCCGCGTCGCTTTGTTCAAGATCCGCAACCAACGCCTCCAGCGCCTCGCGTTGGGCGGCTGCCAGCCGGGCGGCTTCGGCCTGTTCGTCGATTTCAGATCGGCTTTGCGCCAGCGCGAGGTTCAGCGTCTCTTGGTCCTCCAGCAACTTGGCGCGCTGGGATTCCAGTGTTGCAATTGCGCCGCGGGCCCGCTCCTGATCCGTCAGAAGTGCGGCGACCTGCGCCTCAAAATCCGTGATACGCGCCTGCGACAGCGCTAGGTCCACTTCGGCCCGCGCCAGCGTATCCTCGGTTTGCGACAGGGTCGTGTTCAACGCGCCAAGACGGGCCTCCAGGCGGCTATTCTCACGCTCCTCCAATCCCAATGCCCCGGCCAGCGCTGCGACTTCATCTGACAGAGCGGTCAGTTCGTCCTCTTGCCCGGAAATGGTTTCGCGCAACACGAACTGCACCACCATAAAGATGGTCAGAACGAAGGTCAGCACCATCAGCAACCCGGTGATCGCGTCAACAAAACCCGGCCAAACCGAGCCCTGAAAACGTTGACCTGTGCGACGGGACAGAGCCATGGATTACTGTCCTTCCGGAGTAGTGCGCACCGCGCCCCGGGGCAATGTCAGGGCTTTGACAAGCAATTCGATATCCTTGCGCAATTCGCTCATGCTTTCCTGACGACCGGCCGAGATTTCTTCGAGGATGCGCAATAGCTGAACATCCATCGACCGCAGTCGCATCCGGCTTTCGGCGTCGATGCCATCCCCCGTTCCCTGATCACGCATGTGATCCAGCAGGGCGTCTTGCCCAAGGGCCACACGTTCCAATGCGGCTGTCACCCCTTCGGATTCAGACTGTCGCACGTTCATCTCACCGATCGCGTCGATCAGTTGGCCCAGTTTGACCGACACGGCCGCACGATCAGCCTCTTGCCCCGAAAACAGGTCCTGCAGCGCATCCATCTGTTCGGACATCGCGTCCAGAACTGGGGTCAGAACCGCAATCTCGGCCCCGCCTTCTTCTGCGGCAGCAAAGCCAACGCGAGTGATTGAGGACAACCATTCTTCAAGCTCGCGGTAGAACCGGTTCTGGCCGTGACCTGCGAACAGTTCCAGCAGACCGACGATCAGAGACCCGGCAAGGCCCAAAAGGGACGACCCAAATGCCACGCCCATTCCTTGTAGCTGGGCTTCAAGCCCCACCATCAGGCGGTTGAACACGGCCAGCCCTTCTTCGCCCTCTTGCGGGTTCAGGCTGCGGATCGTGTCGACAATGGCTGGGACGGTGGTCGCCAGTCCAAAAAACGTGCCCAAGAGACCTAGGTAAATCAGAACATTGGTAATATAGCGCGTGATCTCACGCTCTTCCTCGACGCGTTCCGCGACCGAATCCAGAATCGACCGGGTCGAACTGGAGCTGATCTGCGATCGTGCACCGCGTTCGCGCAGCAGTGAGGCCAGAGGAGCCAGCAATTGCGGCGTGCGCGCGTCTTCGCGGACAACGCCACCAACAAATGCCTCAATCCAACGAACCGACCCAATCAGCTGTGTCACCTGAAAGAAACAGGCGAAAACGCCGATTATGAAAACCAGGATGATAAAGCCGTTCAGGTACGGGTTGGCCTGAAACACCGGCAGCACATAAGGCAGCGCCATGAAGACGCCCAAGCCCGCCAGGCCAATTGCGACCAACATCATCACAATCTGACGGATGGGATGCGAGAAATGGGGTCTCGCGCCCTGATGTGCCTGCGCCATGCGCGTGTTTCCCGGTTTTTGCCTGCTCTGGCTGAATCTAGCCAAAATCCGCCGGTGACGCCAAGGGTTTATGCTGTGATGCTGCGCACCCGTTGCGCTAACCACTCAAGATCGGGATCGCGCAGGTCAATCTCGGCCAGATGTTCCGCAGTATTATACAGATATTCCGTATTCGGTCCGCGCCCGCCAATCGCATGTGCAATTATCTGCGCCTGCTCCTCTAACGGCATGCCACCACAGTATTGGACATGTTCTGCGTCGATCACATAAGTTACGGCAGTGATAACCTCGCCAGTGTTCAGATGCACATCAAGGTTTTTCTCGACATAAGCCGAAGAGATCAGCTCGCGTTCGCGCAGCTCTTGAAGGGTGCGTTCTTCATGGCCAGCTTCGACCGCAAGCGCCAAGCCTGTGCAATTGGCGTCGGTCTGTTCGTCCAACGCCAGCACCAGACCCGGATGTTCCTCGGTCCCGCGGTGGTGGATCGAACTCATGCAAAAGGACCGCGCATACCCATGCAGCGTGGCGTGTTCGCTTCGGGCCACCGGAAAGCCCGGATTCCACAGCAGCGATCCATATCCGAAAACCCACATCGTCATAGCTCTGGTCCTTGCCCGTTTGGGCCTATAAACATCAAATTCAACGCGGGAAAAAGGGCCAACTGCCATGCGCGGTCTAATACGAGTAGTCATTTTCTTAACGGTTATCTGGAGCGCCTATTGGTTCGTCGCCGGATTCGGATTGCGCAATGCAATCACCGCCTGGTTCGACAAACAGCAAGAACAAGGTTGGCAGGCCGACTTTTCCGACGTTTCAACAGCGGGGTATCCGTTGCGCCACGTTACGCGCCTGAACAGTCCGGCGCTGGCAGACCCGGTCAACGGCACCGCGTGGAGTGCGGATTGGATCGAATTCCAAAGTCCTGCGATCTGGCCCGGACGCCAGGTGCTGCGCTTTGCCGACACGCCCCAGCGCCTGTCCTATTTTGATCAGACGGCGACCATCGAAGCCAGCAATCTGCAAGCCGAGCTGCAGTTGCAACCCGGTGTGGCGTTGGTACTGGAAAAAATGGCGTTGACCGCTAGTTCATGGCTGATCACCGACGGTGCCGAAGCCCTGGCCGGAGGTGATACGCTGACGCTGGTCATGGAACAGACTTCTATTCCGGTGACCTATGCCATCGGTGCCCGTATTGACGGGTTCACCCCGGGTGACGGCCTGCGAGAATTGATGCGGTCGGCCACCACATTGCCGCAGGCGTTTGAGACGCTCGAACTGGACATGACCGCCACGTTCAACAAGCCGTGGGATCGCACGGCATTGGAACAGGGCAGACCGCAACCGGTAATGATTGACCTGAACCTCGCCGAGATGAAATGGGGCGCTTTGCGTCTGTTTGCGGCAGGCGAGCTTGATATCGACCACCAAGGCATCCCAACGGGCGAAATTGCGGTCAAAGCTGAAAACTGGCGCGACATGATTGCCATGGCCAATGCCGCAGGCGCCCTGCCCGATCAGGCCGTTGATCCTGTGACGCGGGCACTAAACTTTATGGCCGGGCTGGGTGGAAACCCAAATGCGCTGGATCTGCAGCTTAACTTCCGCGACGGTTTCGTGGCGCTTGGGCCGTTGCCGCTAGGGCCAGCGCCCCGCCTGATCCTGCGTTAACGACAGTATGGCCCGCGACGATGGCGGGCGGTATCCAGATGGAAATGATCCCGGTGATATCGGTCGGCGTTTGGCCCCAATACGGTGCCAAACGGCCCGCATGCATCGCGCCAGATCTTGACCAGTTGTTTTTGCGATGGGTTCTTGCGCCAGCCATTCAGGACGGTCACAACCTCTCCATCGGCCATCTTGAAGGCCGAGATATCAATCGCGCGGCCTTTTCCATGCTCGGAAATGCGGGCGCCCTTGCGGTTGTTGCGCGTCCGGCACGCGTAGTGTGCGGCAACCTGCAATTGAACCACCGGCCCGCGTCGCTTGAACGTCGGTTTGACCGTTTTCTCAACCCACTTATTCAGCGCAATTGCCGTTCCACAATCCATCGTGGAGGGACGGCTAAGCGTCACGCCTGAGACCGAGGTGATCTGAACAGCGTCCTTGATCCCGCAAGCCTTGATCCTGCCCGGTACCGTCCCGACTGACTTACCCTGAATATCAATGTCGCCGCACACCGATCCTTTACGCAGTTTGCGCTTCTTGAATAGCGCCTCCTGCTCCAGTGCTTTGGGCCGCAGGTAAGGCATCAGCGACGTGTCCGGGCCAAGCAGAGGCAGCTCTGCAGGCCGTGCCGCGGCTGCCAAAACCTGCGGGGATGCCGGCCGCAATTCTGGACGTATGGTTGCCGGAGGCAGCTGAGGTACTGCGCTGCTAAGGACGGCAAGTGTAGCCTGAGGTCGCGATATCGGTATTAAAGAACGTTCCAGCGAACCAGCCTGAGTTGACATTGCGCAAAGCGCTGCAAATCCGGTCAGAATGGTTCTCCAGCCCTGCGTCATGGGTTCGTTTTCCCCCGTCCGAAATCAGGCGCATCCGTATCCTGGCCTGCATCAATGATGCCGCGGCGGATGGCGCGTGTACGCGTGAAATAGTCGAAAAGCTGCTCGCCGTCACCTGTTCTGATCGCACGCTGCAATGCAAACAGTTCTTCGGTAAACCGGCCAAGGATCTCCAGCGTCGCATCCTTGTTGGTCAGGAACACGTCCCGCCACATGGTCGGGTCAGAGGCCGCGATGCGGGTGAAGTCTCGGAATCCAGCAGCGGAATACTTGATGACCTCGGTATCGGTGACCCGGCGCAGATCATCCGCAACGCCCACCATCGTATAGGCGATCAGGTGCGGCGCGTGTGATGTGACAGCCAGAACCAGATCATGGTGATCCGCGTCCATCTCATCGACGTTTGACCCCATGCCTTCCCAGAGTGCCCGCAAACGGGCAATCGCATCCGGGTCCGAGCCTTCAACCGGGACCAAAAGACACCAGCGGTTGTCAAAGAGTTCTGCAAAACCCGATTCCGGGCCAGAATGCTCCGTCCCTGCCAGCGGGTGCGCGGGGATGAAATGCACACCATCCGGGATTTCCGGCCCAACGGCCTGAATGACATGACGCTTGACCGAGCCGACATCTGTCACCGTCACCCCGGGTTTCAGGACAGCTGCAATATCTTTTGCAACAGCGCCCATCGCGCCGACAGGAACACAGAGAACGACCAGATCTGCGCCCTCGACCGCTTCTTGCGCAGTATCGCAGACGCGATCACATAGGCCGATGCGCCGGGCCGTGTCACGTGTCGCCTCGGACCGGGCATAACCGGTCACTTCGCCAGCAAGCCCGGCGCGTTTGATCGCCCAGAACATGGACGAGGCGATCAGGCCAAGCCCGATCAAGGCCACACGGTCGTAAACTTGGCTCATGCGACGCCCCCTTTGAACGCGGTGATGGCCGCAACAACGCGGCAGCAGGCTTCTTCATCGCCTACGGTGATCCGCAGGGCATTTGGCAGGTTGTAGCCCGCCACACGGCGCACGATCAAACCCTGCGTTTTGAGATAGTCGTCACAAGCCTCGGCCTCGGCCCGATCGGCAAAGCGGGCGAGGATGAAGTTGGTGCAGGATGCATCCGAAGGAACTCCGATCTTGGCCAGTTCTTCCGACAGCCACACCCGCAGGCGCGCATTTTCAGCCTGACAATAGGACAGGAATTCTATGTCATTCACCGCTGCCTCTGCGGCAACCAATGCGGTCAAGGACAGGTTGAACGGCTGGCGCACGCGGTTCAGAACGTCGACGATTGACTGCGCTGCATAGCCCCAGCCGACACGCATCCCACCCAGACCGTACACCTTGGAAAAGGTGCGCGTCATAATCACGTTGTCAAATCGGTCTACCAGCGATGCACCACCGTCGAACCCGTCGACAAACTCGGCATAGGCCCCGTCGATCACCATCAGGCAGGTCTTGGGCAATGCCTCGGCCAGACGCAGCAATTCAGCCTCGGGGATCATGGTCGAGGTCGGGTTTCCCGGGTTGGTCACGAAAACTATCCGGGTCTGGTCGTTCACGGCGGCCAAAATGTTGTCTACGTCCACATGGCGATTGCGCTCGGCCACCATCACTGGGGTTGCTCCAGCCATGCGGGCGATGATCGGGTACATTGAAAACCCGTGCTCGGTATAGATGACCTCATCACCCGGTCCGGCATAGGCCTGCGCAATGAATTGCAGCACTTCGTCACTGCCAACGCCGCAGATAAGCCGCGCAGGGTCCAACCCGTGCCGTTCACCAATCGCTGAGCGCAGGCTTGCGTGATCGGTACTGGGATACCGATGCAGTGTCGCCGCACTATCGCGTACGGCCTCGATTGCCTTGGGGCTGGGACCGAACGGGTTTTCGTTGGAGCTGAGCTTGATCACATGCTCTACCCCCGCCACATGAGACTGGCCGCCCTGATAGAGCGCGATGTCCATAATGCCGGGTTGCGGGGTGATCTTGTTCATGAGAGGCTCCGTTGTTGGAGCCTCTCATACCCGTCTCAAAGCGTTGAGAAAAGCGGCAATTCCGTCACGCCGCTTTGAAGCGGGCCGTCGCCGGGTCGGCGTTGTAATAAGGGGCGAATTCTTCTGTCCTGTGGGACAGGTCATTGACGCTGTCGATGATGAACTGAACCGTCTCTTCGCTCATAAGATACGAGAAATTCAGGCGGACCCATCCGGGTTTCTTCATCTCTTCCCCTGCGGACAATGCGGCATGCAATTCAGCGGACGTTTCACGGTCGATTTCCAGCAAGCGATGCGCATATGGCCCGGCACACGCGCAACCACCGCGCGCCTGAATGCCGTAGATGTCGCTGAGCATCCGGGTAAACAGCTGCTGATGCACCGGCTGGCCAGAGTTGTCCCGCACAAGGAAAGAATAGATCGGCAAACGATGCGGGTTTTCAGTACCTAGCAAAGTCAGGTTCGGATTGTCGCCCCACCCTTTCAATGCCATTTCATTGTACCGGGCTTCGCGTTCAGCAATTTCATCCGTGCCGACGACATCCTTAACGATGAAGGCCAGCGCGGCGCGAATATCTCCGATCACATTGGGTGTTCCGGCTTCTTCTCGCGTGGCCAAATCCTCGCTGTAGTCATGGCGCCAGGGCGACACAAAGCTGACAGTGCCGCCACCAGGCCAACTTGGGCAAGTGCGGCGAACTGCGTTCTGATTGACGATCAGCACACCGGACGCGCCCGGGCCGCCCGGGAATTTGTGCGGGGATACTACGATGGCGTCCTTGCGCGCATCTTCTGGCCCCATGTCCATCGGCAAATATGGTCCACCACCAGCGTAATCCCAGATCGAAACAGCGCCATGAGACTTGAGCAGCCGCGTGATCGGGTCCGGGTCTGTAATGATACCGGTTACGTTAGAGGCGGCGGAAAAAGAACCGACAATCAGATCGGAATCTGCATTGTCCACCAATGTCCGTTCAAGTGCACCGAGATCAACGCCGCCTTCGGGCGCTTCGGGAATTTCGATGACCTGCGCTTTGCTTTCCCGCCAAGGGAGGATGTTCGAATGATGCTCATACGGCCCGATCAGAACAACCGGCCGGTCAGCCCCCTCAATTCCCATCAAACTGACCAGCCGGTTAAGACCCGCAGTGGCGCCGGACCCGGTAAAGATCACCGCGTCGTCTTCCTTTGCTCCAACAATGCGGGCTATTTCCGCGCGCGCTTCGCGGCGCAGACGGGTCATGTAAGACCCGCAATAGGAGGCCTCGGTATGGCTGTTGGCATAAAAAGGCAGCACCTCATGGGCGACAAAATCCTCTACCTGCTGCAGCGCACGACCGGAAGCGACGTAGTCCGCGTAAACCAGCGGCACGTCGCCATTCAGACCGGGGATCAGAACATTCTCTCCGATCAGCCCATCGCGCAGGGTTGAATTGCGAGTGGTGGATTGGAGGTCTGCGCGAAATTTGGACAAGGTCATGATTAGTTCTCCGTATTGCACTACCAAATATGATTGAATGAGGATGCAGAAACTTCACCTTTCTTTTGGTAGATTTCTTAAATTTCGTGTCATATGCTTCGATATGGCCGAAAAACTAGATCAAATTGACAAGCGCATCCTTCGCGAACTTCAAACAGACGCAACACTGTCCCAGCGTGAGTTGGCAGACCGAGTCGGATTGTCGCAAAATGCGTGTTGGCGGCGGCTGAAGGCGTTGAACGAAAATGGCGTCATTACCGGTTCGACCGCGCGGATTGCCCGCGAAAAACTGGGGCTGAGCCTTGTGGTCTTTGTTATGCTGCGCACCCGGCACCATTCGGCGGAATGGCTGCAAGCCTTTCGAAGCCATGTCCTGACCATCCCCGAGGTGGTGGATTTTCACCGCATTGGTGGCGACTATGACTATCAGTTGAAAGTCGTCACACAAGATATGACGTCATATGACAAGGTGTATCAGCGATTGATCGACAAGGTCGAACTGGACAGTGTGACCTCGTACTTTGCGATGGAGGCCATCGCCGAAAGCAGGCCGCTGCCAATTTGACTCAGCGCCTTCGGCGGGCTTGATCAGTGATCTGGCTGCAAGGCTGCTCATAGGTTGACACGCATTCAGTTCAAAATACAGCTTGCGCAACCCGAGCGTTAACTTTTGCATTCCCACTCAATACAGGCGTTCCGTTGGGGCACTTCCGTGGATATTTTTGAAAGCCCGAGATGCAACTTGCTGGATCAGCCTTCAAACCCAATACGCGTCATCACATGACCAAACAAAAAAGGGCCGCGCAAACTGCGCGGCCCTGGAATTCTGGATGTCGGCGAAAATTAGTTCTTCGCGTAGAATTCGACGACCAGGTTCGGTTCCATGACGACCGGGTAAGGCACATCGCCCAGGCCCGGCGCGCGAACGAAGGTCGCGGTCATTTTCGAGTGGTCGGCGTCGATGTAGTCAGGCACGTCACGCTCGGCCAGAGCAGCGGCTTCCAGAACTACAGCCAGTTGCTTGGACTTGTCGCGTACTTCGATCACGTCGCCCTCTTTGACACGGTAGCTGGGGATGTTGACCCGCTGGCCGTTCACTTTGACGTGGCCGTGGTTCACGAACTGACGTGCAGCAAAGACGGTTGCAACGAACTTGGCGCGGTAGACAACAGCGTCCAGACGACGCTCCAGCAGACCGATCAGGTTTTCACCGGTGTCGCCGTTCACACGCACGGCTTCGGCGTAGATGCGGCGGAACTGCTTCTCGGTCAGGTCGCCATAGTAGCCCTTCAGCTTCTGCTTGGCGCGCAGCTGCAGACCGAAGTCCGACAGTTTGCCCTTGCGGCGCTGGCCGTGCTGACCGGGGCCATATTCGCGACGGTTGACCGGGGATTTCGGACGACCCCAGATGTTTTCACCCATCCGGCGGTCAATTTTGTACTTGGCAGACGTGCGTTTGGTCACGGCTGATCTCCTTCTTTAGGTCGAGGCCCGTACAGGCCACTATGAAGGGCGTTGTCCTCTTGAGGTTTCCCCCATGACAGGAATCCCCTTACGGGGCCCACCAACACCAATGAAGCCGCGCTTATATCCGCAGAACTGGCGGAGTCAACACGGCTATGGTTTTTTTGCTATGTGCGAATGCAGGCAGCCTGATTGGAACTTTAGTCTGCTACGCTTCGGACGCCCGCAACTGCGTTTTCCCAACTCTTATCCATCGGCGACCGCGTCGGGAAAGCGACAACGGTTTGGTCCGGGAGGCTGGAATTGCTTTCACTTTCAAACTCGGTATACGCACTGACCCAGAATTCCTGATCGCGCGCGGGATACCCGTTTTCGAAAACCAGCGTCGGGTGTGTGTCTCCGGCAACCGAAAACAATAGCGCCGTGTACTTTTGTGCGCCATTGGTCAGAACGATACGACCCAGTGCTCCGTCTGCCAGATTCGGCGACGGCGCTATGTTGCTTAGCACTTTTGATGCGAATGCTTCGGCCTGACCCGACAACACAAGGCCCTGCTCGGCCGGACTGGCCAATGAAAGAGCCTGCCCACGCCACGACCATGCGGCTCCTACTTTCAAAAAAGACTGAGGCGCCGCCTCAAGTCCGTTTAACTCTGTCTGCGTCCACGAAATGGATATGCGACCGCTGTCCCCGGCTGTCATTGTATCCGCCTGTACCTTTCAACAAATCACTGCTTACTACACCTACTTATCAGGACAGAATCTGGCGGAAAAGAGACCGAAGTGCAGCAATCACGTAAATGTTTCCGGTGTGTCAAGTCAAACTGATACTAAAAGTGAAAATAATTCAACCTTAGATTGTTTTTGTCAAATAGCGACGCACCAGTCTCAAGAATTCTCAAAGCGATTCTCTACTCAAACTTTTGTTTTTAAATTCAAATTAATCCTAGGGTATTCGCTCTTCATGTACCATCAATTCCAAGCGGTGTTTTGGAAACCATGATATTCCGGTTCATCCAATCCAGTCTGGGCATCCGATTTGAGCCGTCCGATCGTTGCATTACAGCAACTAAATTGGGCAGCGGTACCAATTTGGGCCTGCCCCTGCTTCAACTCATCAATGGATGCCATTCGACCGCTTCAGCTTTTCCAAGTACACGCGTTTCGCGGCCGCTACCTCTGCATCGCTCAAATTCGACCGGTTCAGGTCCAGAAAATAGTCTGCGCCTCCGGCTGGCTGTACGTTCCGATTTTCACTTGTGATGAGCCTGTCGGATCTCACATTCAGAATGGAAAGTGCCTTGATGAGCGGATAATCGTGATCGCCCAGCCCGGAAACGTTGACAGATTCGACCTCGGCACGCGGTGAAACCGCTTCTTTCACCCGGCACACCACCGCCTCAAGATCTGCACCCTGTTGCAACGCCCTCCCGTATTGTGACAGATCCTCGCGGATTCTGTGGCTGCGAAGGTTTTGCCAATACGTACTTCTGATCCAATCGGCCGCGTTTCTGGTCGTAAACAGAAAGATAATGCGATCCCCGGCATCAGTCAGGCGCGAAACCTCATCCAACAGAGCTTTGGAAAGAACGTGCGTTTGCTCATATGACCAAACCCCTTTGCGACCGGGGATCAAACCAGCGAATTCTTCATTGCTGATCAGCAGGGGTTTGCCACCTTGGCCCGCAAAAGGCTTCAGCGCCTCGCGAACGATTGCTCCGAAATTGCGAAGGGTGCGATCCTTGGGGGCGACCGCATACCGCCGTGCAGCCAGGCTGGCTTCTTGCAAGTCATCAGGCAAAAGAACATTCACGCGATCTTTCAGGTATTCCCGATTTTTCGAGAGCGTCTTTTGCAGCGTTGTTGTGCCCGTTTTATGGAAACCTTGATGAACTACGACCTTCAATACACTACGTCCCGTTCGTCCTTGGCCTGCGTGCTGTTGGGCTTTCAAAAAAATGCCAAACCTTCTCAACACAGGCTTGGCACTTCTTTGGTCAGACCAATTTGAAACCGACGTGTGGCGCTCCATCTGACATTACCTATCCACACATGATAAACCTTTTTAATTCAAATCACTCATATCACAGCGGCACGGTATACTGACCAAAAAATTCGTAATGAACTACCTTCTTTTCATGGAGCGACCGATTGCCTCGTCGCACCCCTTTAAAGGCAAATCCCCACTCGGTTGCTCAAGAGACCGAACCGACAATCTGAATAGAAGCGCCTTATCAATGATCCGGCGAGCCGCCGTTCGACAAAACATTACTAAAAGTCAGCTGCGCGGACAAAGGGTGAATTCGCTGCAGTGGCACCAAGGTATGCAATCTCGAGTAACCGGCCGCATATGCGCGGCCGGTGTTTCGATTTTACCGATCTCTGAGGAGATTTTCAGGTCGGCTCCGCTTCACCGGTGGGTGGGATGTTCAGCCGGCCTCACCAAATCCTTTCGGTACTGGCAGATCAGACAATGTCGCTGCTCGTTTTTGTAGGGCCCGCCCGATGACCACGCGGCTGATTTCTGTCGTCCCGTCCACAATCCGCAGCATTTGTGCAAGACGGGACAAACGATCCAGTCCATAAGGCTGCAACAGCCCCATGCCGCCCAACACTTGCGTGCAGGTGTTCGCAGCCTTCACGGCGGCATCTGGCACAAACCGTTTGGCATGAGCGGCCATCAGAGGGCCTTCGGGTGTGCCAAGGGATTCTGCCGCTTTGCGATAAAGCAGCTTGGAGGCTTCAAGATCGGTTGCAACCTCGCCCAGCATCCACTGGATCCCGTCCAGATCGAGGTTCTTGCCGCCAAACATCTTGCGGTTCTTGGAATAGGACAGAGCCGTATCCAAGGCAGCTTGCATCAATCCACAGCATCCTGACGCAATCGACACACGGGCGATATCGATCGCCATGAGCGAGCCTTGCAAGCCCTGACCGATTGGCAGGATGATGTTGTCTTCGCTCACCACGACCTTGTCCATGTACATCTCGGCCAGAGGCAGGAAGTTGTAGGACGGGGTATCGTAGAGCGGACCAAAGCTGAGGCCCGGAGTGTCGGCCGGGATGGCAATCATCGCCATATCCTTGTGGCCGGGTGTGTCACTGGTTTTGACCACGGTGAAATAGATGTCAGCCTCGGTCGCCAAGCTGACCCATGCCTTCGCACCGCTGATCGTCCAAGTGCCGTCATCATTGATCACAGCCCGCGAATACATGTTTGTTGCGTCCGACCCCGATTGCGGTTCGGTCAGTGCAAAGTTCGCCAGCTTGCGGCCAGAGGTCAGATCCCGTGCCCATTTTTCCTTGAAGGCATCTGTGCCATAACCGCAGCCCGCGAAGGTGCAGATGTTATGCATCGACAGGGCAAAGGCATAGGCACCATCGCCCAGTCCCAGTTGTTCGTAGACCTGAATGCCTTCTGAAAGGGGCAAGCCTTGGCCGCCAAACTCTTCGGGGGCGTAGAGCCCCGTCAGGCCAGCGGCCCCGGCTTTGTCCGACGCATCACGGGGCCATGTCTTCGCGGCGTTCCAGGCGTCCACATTGGGCAGGATGACCTGCTCGGCGTGGTCGCGTGCGGCTTGGAGTATGGTGGCGAGTTTGTCTGACATTGGTCGGTCCTTTTGTGAGCGGCTATTTTCACATGACGCCACACTTCAGAACCTGCTGAGCAGGCAGCGGGTCAAGCTTCTAGAGGAGAACCAGGTGAGAACGCCATGTATTGCGCAAGATTTAGCAGGAGAAACTTCTTCGCTCTATCTCGCGTGGTGACAGGGTATTGTCCAAAAGTGACAAAAAGTGCGTCTCAGATATTCGTCCTGCGATACGAACTGGGGGTGCTGCCGGTCCAGCGTTGAAAGGCCCGGTGAAAATTGGCAGCTGAAGAAAAGCCGACATCATGTGCGATGGCCTCGACGCTTTTGCGTCCCGCCTGCAGGTCGCGGATCGCGATGTCGCGCCGCAGGGCATCCTTGATCGCCTGAAACGAGGTCCCATCCGCTTGTAACCTGCGGATCAGGGTGCGCGGGGTCATGTGCATTGCGGATGCTGTCTGGGTCAGGGTCGCCGCGTCCCATCCCGTTTGACCCAGATAGGTGCGCACCCGAAGCGATTGGGTGTGCTCGCGCGAAGAGGTGAAGATCCAGTCCCGGGGCGCGTTTTGCAAAAACCGGTCAAGGTCAGCGGTGCTGCGCGTCTGCACGGGACCCAGTGCATTCGGATCGAACGAGATTGCGGTGGCGGGCTGGCCAAACCGCAGCGGTGCAGGAAAGATGATCGCGTAATCCTGATCAAAGTCCGGGCGGTCAAACGCGAAACCGACAGCCTTAACCGGAACCTCATGCCCTGCCAGCCAAGACATGAGCCCGTGGGCAAGTTTGAGGATCAGCATATGCCCAAACCGCTGAAGCGGCACGTCGCCTTGTGGTTTCAGGGTGAGCACCAATGCGCCTTCAGCGTCATCCAGAACAAACTGATAATCATCCAACAGCAAGTTCCAGAAGGTCGAAAACCGGTAAAGAGCCGATGACAGAGACGTGGCCTCTCTGACAGTCGTCAGAAGGTGTTGTAGAGCCCTTGGCCGGACGGGTCTGCTCCAAAGCCCCATCATCTCATCACCGGTCTCAACTGCGGCAAGTTGATAGAGGCAAACGATCTGATCCAGCGTGACGCGACCATTCGGCGAGCGCGTATCCGCGTTCAGACCGGACCGGCCAAGCAGCGACGCCATCTGCGCCTCTGGGCACAGGGCGTGCAGCGCCACCAGCCAGTCATCGACAAACTGGCTGGAAACGGTGGAGAGGATCGTTGGTGTGACATTGGTCATAACGCCTCAGGAGGTATCACCAATTCCGGTCGACATGAAACACAGCACATGCAGATGGCGACCTTCGCAGATGACAGAATGTCAATGTCCGAACCAGATAACGCTCTGCTTGAACTAATTTCAGTGGGGTCAGGCGACTTCGAACAGTGCTGCGGCACCCATGCCTCCGCCAACACACATGGAGGTCACCACGTATTTTACGCCACGACGCCTCCCCTCAATCAGAGCGTGCCCGACTTGTCTCGCACCTGTCATGCCGTAGGGGTGGCCAATCGATATCGCACCGCCGTTCACGTTGTAGATTTCGGGATCGATCCCAAGATGGTCGCGGCAATAGAGAACCTGGCAGGCAAAGGCTTCGTTAAGCTCCCAAAGGCCGATTTTTTCGATGCGAAGACCTGCATTCTTCAGCAGCTTTGGAATGGCATAGATCGGGCCGACACCCATCTCTTCCGGTGCGTTTCCTGCAACAGCCATGCCGCGATAAATACCCAGCGGTGTGAGGCCCCGCTGCTCAGCCATTTTGCCTTCCATGAGCACACAAGCCGAGGCCCCGTCAGAAAGCTGGCTTGCGTTTCCGGCAGTGATCACGCCGCCTTCGACAACCGGGTTCAACTGGTCAAGAGTTTCGGCCGTCGTGCCCGGCCGGTTGCCTTCGTCTTTTGACAAGGTCACCTCTTCCAGGGTTTCCTCTCCGGTTTCGCGGTTCTTGACCCGCTTAATCGCTGTGATCGGGACGATCTCGTCATCAAAGGCGCCAGCGGCCTGAGCCCGGGCGGTCCGACCTTGCGAAAGTGCGGCGTATTCATCCTGCACTTCGCGGCTGATACCATAGGTCCGGGCCACATTTTCCGCCGTCATCAGCATCGGCATGTAGGCATGCTCGGACCTCGCGATAACGTTTGGATCTTTCTCATCGCCCGCCCATTTCAGATAGGCATTCTGAATGGCGGAAATATTTTCCTGCCCGCCTGCCACGGCGACATTCTGACCATCCACAATGACCTGCTTTGCAGCCGTCGCGATGGCCATCAACCCGGAGGAGCATTGCCTGTCGATCGTCTGTCCTGCCACCGTATTGGGAAGACCCGCCGCCAGCGTCGACAAACGAGCGACATTCATGCCTGCGGTTCCCGCTGTCAAGACCGATCCGATGACGACATCTTCGATCGAACCGGGGTCCACGCCTGCACGTTCAACCGCGTGCTGAATGGCGTGCCCCATCATGGTGGGGGATTTGATGTTGTTCAGCGCACCTTTGAAGGCCACCCCAATAGGGGTTCGTGCGGTTGAGACGATAACGGCTTCTCTCATGATTTTTCCTTTTTGGCATCAAAATGTGCGGCAAGTGTCACACCCGAGGTTGCAAGTTGTTCCAGCAAAGGCGCAGGCGTGAACCACATCTCGCCATAGGTGCCAAGCGACTGCTGATAGTGGGTCATGCGTTCCAAAATCTGGCTTAATCCAATCTCGTCGGCATATTGCATTGGGCCGCCGCGCCAGTTTGGAAAGCCATAGCCATTGACCCAGATCAGGTCGCAATCACCCGGGCGCGTTGCAATGCCCTCTTCAAGGATCAAAAAGCCCTCGTTGATCAGGGGATAGAGACATCGCTCAAGGATTTCCTGATCGTCGATGTCCCTGCGTTTCACGCCATGCAGGTCCGACAGCTCGGAACTGATTTGAACCATCTCAGGGTCTTCGACCCGTGTCCGTCCCTCGTAGACATAGCTTCCACGCCCGGTTTTCTGACCCAGTCGGCCTAGTTCAAACAACCTGTCCTGCACAACCTGGTATGTCGGGTCATGCGCGATTTCACTACGCCGTTCCTGACGCACGCGTGCGCCCACATCGACTCCGGCCAGATCTGCCATCGCATGAATGCCCATGGCCATGCCGAAGCCTTCAAGGACGTTATCCACCTGTTTCGGTGTCGCCCCCTCTAGAAGCAGACGGGATCCTTCGCGGAAGTATGGTTCCAGCATCCGGTTTCCAACAAAGCCGTAGCACACGCCAACCGTGACAGGGAGCTTTCGGATCTTCTTTGCGACCATGATTGCCGTTGCAATGACATCGGGAGCGGTCTTGGCGCCCCGCACCACCTCTAGCAAGCGCATGACGTTCGCCGGGCTGAAGAAATGGAGACCAATCACATCCTCCGGACGGGACGTGACCGCAGCTATTTCATCAAGATCCAACGTCGATGTGTTTGAGGCCAGTATCGCGCCGGGTTTAGCGTGCTGGCCCAACGCTTCGAAAATCTGGCGTTTGACATTCATGCTTTCAAACGCCGCTTCAATGATCAGGTCGGCCTTCGCAAGGTCTGCATAGCTAAGCGTCCCAGTGGCGTTGGCGGCGATTGCCTCTGCCCGATTGGCACTAAGCCGCCCTTTTTGGGCCGCGCGTTGGAAATGCTCCCTGACCTGATCCAGCCCCTGTTCCAGCGCAGTTTGTGTGGTTTCCAGAAGCGTGACCGGATACCCCGCCTGCAGAAAGGCGATGGCAATGCCGCGCCCCATTGTTCCGGCACCGATCACGGCGACCGATGAAATGCTACGTGGTTGGTCAGCACGGGTAACGCCGGGAACCTTGGTGCATTCACGCTCTGCAAAGAACAGATGCCGCCCCGCGCGCGATTGAGGTGTGTCGAGCAGTTCAGCGAAACCCGCCTTCTCTTGTGCCAACCCCTCGGCCAGCGGCATTTCGCACGCGGTCTCGATGGACACCAAACATCGTTCAGGGGCGACAAGGTTTTTGGACGTGTGCGCTATCTGGTCTCGGAAACCCGTCAGATATCCCTTCGGATCAGGGTGTGTGACGGTCATATCCGCACAACTGCGTTTTGGATCGCCCTCATGGCTGACACGGGTGGCAAAACCCAAAACATGCGCGCGAAAATCCTGGTTGTTTTCAAACAGTGCGTCGACCAGCCCGCAAGACAGGGCATATTCGCCTTTCACGGGATCACCCAAGAGGATCATTTGCGTTGCCGCTTCCAGCCCGGCAATCCGGGGTAGTCGCTGGGTGCCGCCGGCACCAGGCAGCAGCCCCAGTTTGATCTCAGGTAGGCCCATCACCGCATCCGGCGTGGCGACACGGTAATCACAGGCAAGCGCAATCTCCAGCGCGCCACCCATAGCGGGACCTGCTATCGCGGCGATAATAGGTTTCTTGCTGGTTTCAATCGTTACACACAGGTCTGGCAGGTCCGGCTTGTCCCAGACTGCCCCTGTACGAAACTCAGCGATGTCAGCGCCGCCGCAAAAGAGCGGCAGAGCCGAGCATAGAACGATAGCTTTGACCTGTTCATCGGCGTCCAACTCGTGGATGGCCGAGGAAAGCGCCTGCCGCATCTTCAGGCCAAGAGCGTTCACTGGCGGGGCATTCAGCTCAATGAAAGCGACACCCTCGGTGTGTTTAATGGAAATCATGTTTGGAAACCTCAATTGGACTGTTTGGCAAGATCTTGTTCGATCTCTGCCCAATCGTCGAAGTGGATTACATTGCAGGGTGAATTCACGTTCTCGAGCCAGACAAAGACCGAGATGAACGGCTGGTCATAGACCCGGGTGGCATGGGGCTCGCCAGCTGCGTTCCATATAAGTGATCCAGCCGGATAATCCTGCCAATCGCGAGTGCCAAACCGCCAACCAGATTTCTCGGACAGGTTCAGATAAAGCTCTGGCGCATCGTGGTTGTGGTCCCGATACAGCGTCCGTGGACCCAACATGAAAATGCCAAGGCTGAAATCGGGATGATGATGCCCACATGCGTCCGGCCCAATCAGCAAAGTATGCAGGTTACACTTTGCATATCCTTCGCCCAAATCGGCATCAGGTGGATAGAATTGGGCGTTGTCTTCGCGCCAGGCCAGATCCTCTTTGGCAGCTTTCAGACAACGTGCGATTTCTTGCAATTCGGGGGCGACAATCCCGGCGATGGCGTTCTTCAGAACCTCATCGTGCCGGGTTCCTTGGGGAGGTAAATCAATGAGCCTCTCACCCTTCAGGTCCATGGCTGCCAGCTTGTCCAACGTCAGATCAACGCCGCGCGTGGCAGCTCTGTGAGCCTGCAGATAGGTGACAATGGATTGAATAAGCGCCTGAATACGGCGTTGTTTGTCTGTCATGATTTAAAGTCCGAGCGCGTTGAAATATCTTTCCGCACGAGTTTCTTGTCGAGCTTGCCGACGCTGGTTTTAGGTAGGCGGGCGACAAAGATTATCTCGTCTGGAACTGCCCATTTTGAGATCTCGCCTGCGTCAACCCGCGACTGGATTTCTTCCATGACTCTCAAGCGCACAATATCCGGGTCGGCATCCTTTGCGGCTTGAGCGACCAACACTGGCCTTTCGCCCCATTTCGCGTGCGGCAGCCCGATTGCTGCGACGTCCTCAACGCCGCTGCAAAACGATGCTATGTTTTCCAGGGCCAGTGAGGATATCCATTCGCCGCCGGTCTTAATCACATCCTTGAGGCGGTCAGTAATCTGCAACGATCCATTCTCGCGGATATACCCAACATCCCCGGTATGCAGATACCCACCGTCCCAAAGCTCATCCGAGGCTTGCGCATTATCCAGATAGCCTTGTGTCAACCAGGGAGCCCGAGCAACAACTTCGCCGGTTGTTTCGCCGTCATGTGGGACGTCCTGCATATCCGGTGTCACAACACGAAGGTCGACAAGAGGGCCGGGAAAGCCGGTTTGCGCCTGCATCTCGGGGTCATTGCTGGACAAATCGGCCACCGTCAGAAACGGACAGGTTTCGGACATCCCATAGGCCGCATGCAAGGATATGCCTGCCGCCGCGGCGCGGTCCTGCAGGCCTCGCGGCAAAGCGGCCCCGCCAATGATCACTTTCCATCTGTCCAGGTCAATTTGTGGGCAGCCCGGATGGTCGAGCACCATTGACAGAACCGTGGGCACGCAGTGTGAAAAGGTGACGTTTTCGTCTGCAATCAATCGCAAGATTGTGTCAGGGTCATATCGACCGGGATAGACCTGACGCAGCCCCAGCATCGTTGCGGCATATGGAAATCCCCAGCCGTGGACGTGAAACAAGGGCGTCAGCGGCATGTAGACGTCGCCGCGATGAAATCCGGCATTCCCGGGCCATGCGCCGAAACCTGCGATCAAGCCCAATGTGTGAAGGACCAACTGCCGGTGTGAATAGCTCACCCCCTTGGGATTGCCGGTGGTCCCGGTCGTATAAAACAGGGTTGCCGTTTGGTTTTCATCGAAGTCCGGGAAGTCAAAGCAGCCTGGGGCCTCGCCTATCCACTCTTCATACCCTTCTCCGTCTCCAATCGGCACGATGATGATGTCCCGATCAAAGCCCGATTTGATACCCTCAATGAGCGGCATGAAATCGCGGTGCACGATGATCAGATCCGGTTGCCCATGGTTGATCGTATAAAGAACCTGAGCAGGAGACAGACGCACGTTGATCGTGAAAAGGGACGCGCCCATCATCGGGATCGCGAAAAAACACTCAAGATAACGGTGCGTATCCCAATCCATGACACCGACGCGCATGCCCTCATGTATCCCGCTCGCCTTTAAAGAATTGGCAAGTTGGCGCACGCGTTTGCCCAAGTCCGCGTAGCTCAGTCGCATTTCGGTGCCGCTGACGATCTCTTGGCTGGCTGACGCGAGCTGGGATCCGGCCAGCAAGTGTTTAATCAGCAACGGATAGCCATATGCATTTGGCGAAGGTGAAAGTGGTGGCATGAAGGTGGAATCCCATAACATCTCTATCTGCTAATCTGGCATTTCTCACCCAGTTGAAGAATTGAAAGAAATTTCCTTTCATCAAGAAATTCTAACCGATCACATCGCACCGCGAATTGCGTGCTACCCCCTGACAGGTTATGAAAAAGAGTATCAATACCCTGCTATATTCGCGCCCGTCGTCGGATAACTCTGCTTGAGGGTAAGCAGAATTGATTTCATCGAGGAGATGCAGCAATGACCACTCACATGCCCACGCTGGTTTCACTGCGCGCTTTTGAGGCGGTGGCGCGTCACAAGAGTTTCCGAAAGGCCGCTGACGAGATTTGTGTGACGCATGCGGCAGTCAGCCACCAGGTCAAAGCATTAGAAACAACAATCGGTGTTAAACTACTGGAACGCACAAGCCGTTCGGTCGAGCTAACACCGGCTGGCGAGCAATATTACCCGCCAATACGCGAACACATTCAGGGAATCATCAAAGCCACTCGGCGCATCCAGACACCTGAGGAACCGGACGTGTTGCTCGTTCAGTCCTACGCAAGTTTCAATACAATGTGGTTACAGCCCAGATTGGCAGACTTTCTTCAGGATAATCCGGACACACGCGTGCGCATCGTCTCTACCTTTGAAGACGGTGATTATGACATGCACCGGTTCGATGTGGGCGTGTTCAACGCGCCACCATTTGACAAACGGTTTGACTATAGCCCCTTGTTCGAAACGAATATCTACCCGGTATGTGCTCCGGAGGCCTTGAAAGCCGCAAGCGGTGGAATGCCGCTGGAAGAGCTAAGAAATTTCCTGTTGCTGAGTGTCCCAAACACATGGAATGAGCCGGATGACTGGGACTGCTGGTTGGATGCGGCGGGCTTAGATCGCGAAACGATGAAATTTGGCTCTGTTTTCGACAATTACCCGCTGGTCCGTGAAGCTGTTCTAAAAAATCACGGTATCAGCGTCGCAAGAGCACCGTTTTGCACGCGTGACCTTGAAAGGGAGCGCCTGGTCAAACCGTTTGATATTTCGGTGCCCGAGCCAGGCAGCTGGTATCTGGCGACGCAAAAAGAACGTGCACCCAACCCAAAGCTCGATACGTTTGTTGACTGGTTGTTCGAACAGATCGAAGCCGACCCAACCATGCGGCTATTTCGGGCCTGATCTGATGAATTCCAGCTTTGTCGTCAGCGCGCGTCAGGACTGACGTGCGCCTGCTTCGGATGCGACGCGAGGGACGAGTGCGCGAACCAGTTCAGTCATATCCAGTGAGCCGACTGTCTTCTCCCCATCCTTGACGACATAGGCGTGTGACGTATCCCCGCCGGACCGCGCGATCATGCTTTCGAGCGTGTCGTTCACGTCCACTTCGCCATGGGCATCTTCTGGCACTTGGCCACCGTCCAGCGGGGTCATGATCGAGCGGACCCGCAGAACCCGTGCTCGGTTGATGTCGCTCACGAAGTCTTCGATGTAAGGATCGTTGGGGTTCAACAGAATATGCTGCGGCTCGCCCTGCTGCACGACAAAGCCGTCTTTAAGGATCACAAGGTGATCGGCCAGCTTCAACGCCTCATCTAGATCGTGAGTGATGAAGATGATGGTCTTGTGCAGCTCTTTTTGCAGCTCGAGCAGCAGGTCCTGCATGTCGGTTCGGATCAGTGGGTCAAGAGCCGAGAAAGCCTCGTCCATCAGCATGATCGGTGTGTTCGCGGTCAGCGCCCGGGCAATGCCCACACGCTGTTGCATCCCACCGGACAATTGCGCTGGATAATGGTTCTCGAACCCGCTCAGACCCACGCGATCCAGCCACTTGGCGGCTTCACGGTCGCAAGTCGCCTCGTCCTCGCCGCGCACCGAGAGCGGCATGCCTGCGTTCTTCAGCACGGTTTTGTGCGGCAATAACGCGAACTTCTGGAACACCATCGACATCTTTTCCTGTCGAGCATGGCGCAACCCGTCCTCGGACAGTTGCATCACATCCTCACCCTGCACGATGATCTCGCCCGCAGTGGGTTCGATCAATCGGTTCAGGTGGCGGATCAGCGTGGATTTGCCCGAGCCTGACAGGCCCATGACAACTGTGATTTCGCCCGCCTGCATATCGACGTTGATGTTGTTGAGACCCAATACGTGCCCGTGCCGTGCCAACAATTCTTCCTTGCCCATGCCTCCTTTGACATGCTGCAACACGTCCTTGTCGCGGGTGCCAAAGATTTTATAGAGCCCGGACAGGCTGACCATTGGTTGTGTCATCGAACAGGCTCCTTAGTGTTTGACTTGGGTTTTATCGACCCGTGTGAGAGCTGCTTTGGACACGCGATCAAGGATCACTGCGAGCAGCACGATGCCGATGCCAGCGACGATGCCCACACCCAGTTCAAGGTTCCGGATACCGCGCAACACGTTCACGCCCAGACCGGGTGCCGAAACAAGAGAGGCGATCACGACCATGGCAAGGCTCATCATGATGGTCTGGTTTATTCCGGCCATGATATTGGGCAACGCCAAAGGGAGTTGCACCCGCAACAGTTTCTGGCGATCTGTCATGCCAAAGGCATTGGCCGCCTCAATCACGTCCCTGTCGACAAGCCGGATGCCCAGATCGGTCAGGCGGATCACAGGGACAATCGCGTAAAGGATGATTGCAATCCCGTAGAGTTTGGATTCCGTGACTGAGAACAAGAAAATCAGAGGGATCAGGTACACGAAGGTCGGCAGGGTCTGCAGCAGGTCGAGTAACGGAACCACGCTTTTTTGCAATCGGTCAGATTTCGACATGGCAATGCCAATGGGTACACCGAACAGCACCGATATCGTCGTACACACAAAGATGATCGACAGAGTCTGCATCGCCACATCGTAGTGGTCTACGACGGCCAGCAGCATAATCGAGACGGCGACGAAGATCGTCACAGGGCGCGAACGCGACGCGTACCAGGAAATCGCCACCAGAAGCGGGACCATGATGAACCATGGCGTCGCTTCAAACAGCCAAAGTGCGCCATCCAATATCCAGCTCAATGGCTGTGTGATCGGGTCCAGAACGGTTTTCAGGACCGGTTTGGCTGCCAGAAACCCTTCTTCGATCCCGTTGGTTACATCGCGCGACTGCCATATGCGGTTGCAGCTTTCGTGCAGATTATCAAACGAGGGAATTGGAATGAGCGGCCCAGAGGCCTCTTCTCCTCCTGCTTGCGCCGCAAGGTCCGCCAGCGAAAGAGGCGCTTTATCGTCTGGCGTGCCACACCATTCGCTCAAACCCAATGCGCTGAATAACTTGTCATAGAAGGCCATTTATCCCACTTTCCGATCTTCTTCAGTGCGTTAGGGGCATCACTGAGGATGCCCCTGTTCGTGCAGTTTACTGCAGCAATGCGGAAAGTTTGTCGCGCGCAGCATCGTTAAGCCACGCCCCCCAGACATCCTTGTAGGTCGTCAGAAAGTGCACAGCACCTTCATCGTAGGAGGCATTGTTGTCCTCGACCCATGCCAGCGTTTCGCCCATCTGTGCGTTGGTGAAGGACAGATTTGTCATCAGTTCAGAGATTTCTGCGTTTTCGGCCATGAATTCCTTGGAAAGAACTGTAACCACTTCGCTGCGGGGGAAGGCGCTCATTGCTGGCGTCTCGCATTCCGCCGTGATGTTGCAGGCATGCTTTTCAGGGTCATGGGGGCCCATTTCGACCAGGGTCATCGGGTATTTGCCCAATACCGATGTCGGTGCCCAATAGAAGCCGAACCACGGCTCTTTGTTTTCGTAGGCGGCCGCGATCGAAGCCGCAAGGGTTTCGCCTGATCCATGTATAAAGTTATCAATGCCTGCATCAATCAACCCACCTGCCTTCAGCAGGTTGGTACTGACATTCAGACAGGTCCATCCCTCGGGGCAGTTGTGAAAGCGATTTCCGACGAGTTCGGGGTTGGCTGCGATGCCTTCGATTGTTGCCAGTTCCGGATGCGCCTCCACAAGGTAGTTCGGAACAAAGAACCCTTCGACACCGCCATCTGACAGAACTTCGGTCACCGGAATGATCGCACCTGAGTCAACCAGCCCTTGGTAAGCCGGCGCGCCGTTTGTCCAGAGTTCAGTCAGAATATCGGGCTCTCCGGTCTCGGATACGGATGCCAGCGCAGGGTTGCCCGAGAGCGGAACCGTGGTCACTTCGCAACCATAGCCTTGCTCCATCAGAAACTTCGAGACCGCGGTCACAATTTGCGCTGACCCCCAATCGGCCTGCATCAGTGATACTTCACCGCATTCGTTTGCCTGGGCCGCCGAAGCGGTGATTGCCGCAGCAAATACGCACCCGAGACCGGCTGAAATCTTGAACATTTCTTTCCTCCTTGTCATCGGCGAAACAGGGGCAGAGAAACGCTCCAAGCCAAAATTCGCCTTGTTTGTAGTGATGACTTGTACCGACAGGCCTAATAGCAAAAAACTGAAAAGAATTTTGGATCATGTACAATTGTTTACAGGTGGAGAGTTGAAGCCAGGCTCGAATTTAGTGACCTCCGTTCCAACGTAAGCTTCTTAGATGTAAATCCATAGGTGGCTTATGCGTGTGTATTATTGCCTCTTCTCAGGAGTCGGCAGTAGGAGTGATCAAACCCGGGGACGTCCGTTCTGTGCTCTGAGTCAAAATTCGCTACGCGGATAACCAATGGCTGGTTCGGGATGAACCGATGTTGGATATCTGAGAAACAAGGACAAAACTGAGTGTGGTTGAAACTGCCTACAAGATTGGCAAAGTTAGCGAATAAGGGGAGTTGCCATGCTATTCACAATACAAAAGGCGAAGAACCAGTTGCCGGAACTCATCGACGCAGCGCTAGCCGGAGAGGACGTTGTGATAACAATAGGAACAAAGCCTGCTGTGAGGCTGGTTGCAATTCCACAATATGATTTCAAGCTCGGCGTGTTGGAGGGAAAGGTTGGAGCCACGCCAGATTTTCTTGAACCGTTATCTTCGGATGAGTTGAAGGCGTGGGAAGATCGGTGAGGCCAGCGTAAAGTCGGCTGACCAAACGGCGATCAAATTAGAACGCACATGGAGATGAGAAAAAGTCTATCGATTTTTTCAGGGAACCACCTGCCTGCAACTAATTGAAAGTCGCTGGTCTCGGAGGATCTGCTTCAACGACACAAAGTGAAAGCCGGCATCTTCAGCTCCACTCGAATGCAACCAGTCC
The DNA here is from genome assembly GCF_059612305.1 of Ruegeria sp. CDSA033. Lineage (NCBI taxonomy): Bacteria > Pseudomonadati > Pseudomonadota > Alphaproteobacteria > Rhodobacterales > Roseobacteraceae > Ruegeria > Ruegeria sp. CDSA033. The sequence continues at coordinate 309,766 of NZ_JBXWQI010000002.1, forward strand.
GACCAGTTTTCCAGTAATCATGTGCTCTGTTACCGTTCAGCGATCATACCGAACCCCAGATAGGTCGCGGGCACTTTGTCTGTGAGCCAGACACCGTTGTCGGCACGAAAGAACTCAAAACCGTCCTCATACATGCGTTGCGCCTCGACACGTAATACAACTGGTTTTCCGTGTCGCTGGCCGACGCGCTCGGCTGTATCAGGGTCCAATGAAAGGTGGACCTGCTTACGGCGTCCGGGGTTCAACCCGTCGGAAAATATTGCGTCCAAATTGGCGCTGGCGGTGCCATGGTACAGTTCATCAGGCGGGCATTGCGACTCCAGCCCCAGATCCACATCAACTGAATGGCCTTGGGCTGCTCTAATGCGCTGACCATCATCAGACAGGGTGAAGCGTTTCTTATCGTTGCTTTCGACAAGCTGAGTGAGTTCGTCGCGGCTTAGCTTGCGGTTGGCTCTCTTCAGCTTCCGCAGCAAATCATCAACACGGACCCACCCGTGCTTATCAAGCTGAAGACCGATCTCTTCAGGTTTGTGCCGAAGCACCAGACTCAGGAACTTGCTTTCTCTACTCATCTCAACACCTTCACAACTCCGGCCAGGCAATTTCATCATGCGAGAACGGCAGGCGATTGGCCAGCTCTTCTACGCCGGAGGTCACCTCACTCCGCCTGAATATGCGCCCACTACACTCTTCCGGCATTTGGATAAACGGAACCCGCTCCTTTATGAGCTGGTCGCTGACTTTCCGGGTGCTGCCCCCACGAAACTCAGCATAGTGCTTTCCGGGAATATACCGTTGGAGAAATTGATCGACGGCGCCATAGGGCACTACCTGGACCGACTTTCGGGAAATCGGGTGACGCGCCCGAACCAGCTCCAGATATCTTTTGTCCACCAGATATCGGACCGCAGATGCATTGATCCCAAAGAACTCCGCCAGAGTTGATCGCAGGTATCCGTCCGGTCTGATCAAACGCAATGCCTCAGCGACCTCTGCCGGGTCCAGAAGCACAGACAAATACCCGTCTTGTTCGATATCCCTGACAACAGTCTTCAGTTCGCCATTCTGGATCAGTCGCACCACATCGACTGCACCAGCAACAGCTTTACGACAGACGGACTGAATACCGACGAGCCCATCCGCTTTTGCCACCGTTGCGCATGGGGCGATACTGGCGAGAAACGCATCGAGTTGCCCTTCATCGTAGTATGGTCGCCCGACAGGGGAGCCCGCGATGGGTCTGATGATCCCGCCTGCAACCAGAGCACCAAACTGCGCCCTGGGAGCATTGATCTTTTTCTGAGCCGCTACCTGACAGATCGCCCTGGTAAAGCTTTTGACCAGCGGCGCCAATGCCTGTGCATCGCGCACAACACCTTTCGCAGAATTACCTGCCTGAGGATCCGGTCTTAGAAACCCGTTTGCACCAAGCAGTTCAATTGTCTGACGACGCCCCAACCCCAGATCCCGCCGCAAGGTTTCAACACTGTGGACACGACGGGTTGCACAGGGTTTGCCAAGCACCAGCTCGCCTTTTCCAATGGGATAAGTTTCGACGAAGAACTTTCTGACAAGATCTCGCAACGGCTCGTATTGCTCTGCATGAGACTGCTCAAGCCAGCTGAACAGGCAGCCGTAGTTTCTACGCGAAAGTGATATGGGAGAACCGGCCTCACGATGCAGACGCCTCAGCAGGCGAAACAGCCCTTTCTCGCCTTCGGACAGGAACTCAAAACCCCGCGCACCTGCACGACGCTTCTCATTATCGGATAAATGCTTCAGCTTTGCATCGATACCAAACAGATCAACAACTCCGAAGATCTCAGCGCCAAGTGCAACCGCGCCGAACCCGATATTATCGAGCCATGTGCCCTGTTGTTCACCCGCCAACCGGCGGGTGAGATAGTCTTCCAGACCTGTTGAGACCTGAGCTGCAACCAGCTCTCTCAACTGATCTGTGCCCAGATTGAGATCGCGGATTCGCCCGGCAAAATCATGGGGACCACGGCTGTGCGAATAGCTGTCGTCGTCATACAACCTGACCTGGTGGTGAAGGCATGTCCCGATCGAGGGCACATGCCAGGCGCATTTCTGGGCCGCGCCACCGCCAGTGTCTGCGCTGATGTCGTCCGCGACACACTCCGGACAGAACCGCAGACGCCTGCGCGTGATCCAGCGTTTCTCGATAAGCTGCCCGGCCAGCCGGTACTGCCCGGTAGACACTTTGCAAACAACACCACGCATCAGTTGAGCAAGTTCCACTCCGCCGAGACGGGCAAGGATCGAAAGGGCCCGTTCATCGCCGTCTGCGATAGCCTGAAGCGTAAAGCCCTGATCGGTGCAGAACTCCGAGGCAAAGGAAAGACCATTCGCCCAGGCAAGCCGGGATGCGAATGATGCCGGGGTCTCCCCCGGCATCAAAGGAACAAGGATCGGCAACACTTGCATTATGCAGCCCCCCTCTTGATTGCTGGCGCTATCTCCAGCTCTGCACCGCTGAGAAGCTGGCCCGTCTTAATGGAGCGGAAATTCTCAGCAATGAATGGGTTCAATGCATCAACGCAGCGCTTCTGTTTCCGATAGGCCCCCGCGAAGTGACTTTGTTCAAGGGTTTGGTTCCCATTGCGCAATGCCAATTTGATAGCCGATATGATCAGCCCAATTTTCGACCCGAACTCGTAGCGGGCCGCATGTAGCAGTCGTCGCGCGAATGCCGATGTCTCAAGCGTCTTGCCGCGCGACAGTTTTGCCGCATCGAGATAGGCACCCAGCACGCCGATCACCTCATGCCCATGGGCGGCATAGCTCATGGGCGCAAAATGCACGGGCTCAAACCTTCGGCTGAGCTGTTCATCCCGGTTGATCAGATCCAGCAGTTCGCAGGTGCCACTGAGGATTAGGCTGACCGGCCACTCAGCGTATTCCAGGCACGATTTCCAGACCAGCATCACCTGGTCAAATTCAGACTTCGACTTGGTCCGAAGGATATGCTGCGCCTCGTCAAAGTGTAAGAACAGCGTTTTATGGGAGCGCGCCTGATGCATCACCTGCCGCCAGATCGAATGCCCTGTTCGCGATCCTTTGCTCTCATATCCATATCCTTTGAGCGTATCGAGACCAACACCTTTGATCGTAGCTTCTGACGCCAGACGCACAGTCAACGCCTGTAGATATGGCTTTCCATAAGCCACATGCGGATGCTTCTGCAGAAGGTGCTCGATGCCAAAACTCTTACCGGCACCAGCATTGCCAATGACAACAATGCCGCGCTGCGCCGTCACCCTGCCAGCAGCTGTATGCGCTTTGCGTCGGTAGAGAATATCATCGATCTGATCCCGGAGTTCCAGGTAAGGATCATGGGCGATAAAGCGGTGTTCAAGGTCAGCCACGATGTGGCTGACCTCCTCACGGGACAAATGCGTCATTGCCCGTCCTCCATGCGCCAGCGCGGACGCGAGACCGGCATGGTCTTCTCCGCGTCGTCCTCCCCGGGAGTGTTCTCCGGCAGCTGTCGTGGCGCCACCTCCGCCCTGGCAATCACACCATCAAGGAGACCTCGTTTTTTCCTGGAAACCGAGGGGGTAATGCCCGCCACGACCTCCAGTCCAAGCCAGAGATGCTCCCGATTGCGCTCAACATCGGCTTTTGTCGGAGCAAGCGCTGAGAGCCCGAGCCGTTGAGAGGCAGCGCGATCCTCCTCCGAGAAGTCTGCGAATGCCTGATCAATGATATCTTGCGTCAGTTCTGCCTCCGCCTCAAAACGGCGGCGCAGATTGCTGCAGGCCTCGGTCCACAGATCCAGCGACAGACCATCAAACCCTTTTGCCAGGGGGCGGGCGACAACCCAGACACCATCGAGTTTGACCTCAATCAGACCAAGGTCCTGATGATCCACCCGGATCTCAACCTCGAGATCGGGATTGGACAGGAAATGGTGCCGGACCATCTCACAGGTGTAGAAGATGCCCGCAAACCGAACCCCGCGCCCGGAAATGCTCCGGGTATATTTCCGACCGAAGGCGCCGAGGCGCTCAACCCGGCTCGGAGGGCGGGGCTTGCCAACGGTTGAACACAACTCCCGCCAGCAATTCAGCGGTGTCTGACCTCCGATGCCTCCGTGCGGCTTGTTGTTGTAAACATCGACAACAAAGCGAACCAGGATCCGGGTCAACTCGTCATCAGCAAGTGCAGCATAGTCTTCAGGTATGAAGTCACCTTTTTCGACGATGTTCGAATAGGTGCGCGCACTCAGACATTCCATCAACTCTACACCGAAGGTCCTGAAGCAGCGCTCGATATGTCCGCGAAGCTTGGGCACGCCCGCTGGCGGGAACATAACCGTTCCCCGTAGGTCGGTTACCGCGCCCCGGAAGTCAAAGTTCGCAAAGGCCGCGCCCTGATCCGAAGCAACAGTTTCAAAACCGGTACCCGGCCAGTCTGGAAGCGCGCAGCCAAAGAGACGGGCCAGATCCCCCTTATCCCGGGTTGCCAAGTCCAGTGCTGCAATCGCATCTTCAGTGTTTGGCGACGCGCAGACCTTCACCGAAAGGATCAGCCGCGTTCGCACATCAATCACTACATAAATCCAGCGCCGCCCTTTCGGCAGCGCTTTGATCTGCTCCTCGGTCAGATGACCGAAGACACCGGCCTCGGCGAAGAAGGTGATCAGATCGACCTTCCACTCATCAATTTCCAGCCGCTCTCCGGGACGCAGGACGTTCAGACCCTCGCCGATGATTGCAAAATGTCGGTTGGCCGCTTCCAGCCCCTGGCGCTGGCACATCACATGATAGGGCTCAAGACGACATATCTCCCTGTAGATTGTACTTTCTGCGGGAATGGCCAAAGGCGGCAGGCCGCGATCGACTCGATACGCATTCGCCAGTCGGAAGGCCCGTTTGGTCTGGCGAATGACACTCTTCTTCGACGGGCGCTTGAAACTTGCATATCGATCCGCGCATTTGCGAAGCAGGGCAGCGCTCTCCGGACCAAATTTGACCTTCGTCCGCCCCGCCAGATAGCGTTTATCAATGAGCGTGAGAATAGAGCGGTTTCCGGCTTGATAGGCACGCACCCAACGCAGCAAGGCCGAAGAACCTGGCGGGTCAATCTCGTTGCTTGACCGCTTCTTTCCTCCATATTTGCGCTTCCCGGCATCCTTATCAGGCTGTGGAATCTGCACCGTGATTTCCGGCGCCACACTCCGAATCCAGATCTCCACATCTTTCCAGTAGCGGCCAATCTCTCCGCGTGCTTCAGCATCCAGAAAGAGATCACACCAGGCCTGGCGGAAGAAGACCGTTGAGCGCTGTTTTGCAGGCAGATGGGTGACAATCTGATCGGCAAACTGCACGCGCTGCAGGACGGCCTCTTCACTGTGATAGCCATCACGAATGGTGATATGACCGGTCTTCAGACCTTTGTTGATCTCATCATAGGTTAGCTCATCAAAGACAATTTCTCCTTCACTCCAACGACTGATGATGACACCTAACGGCCCTTGCTCCACGAGAAGACCCGGGATGCCACCTTGCTGAACCTGCGAATAGGGCTCGAGACGAATGATGTCAGTCATTGCACGCCTCCCTCGACCAGCATGTCCAGGTCGATAACCCCGTCCTGTATTGGACGCAGGACACCGGCATAGATCGCTTTGAAGATTTCCGGCCAGGCCCTGCCGCCAATATCGGCTCTTAAAATCAGCTCCCGGATCGTGACCGGCAGATCGATCTCGGCGGCAAGCCCTGCAATTATCGCAGCTGCTTCCGGATCATCCTCACGCCGATATGCAAACAGGCGCCGCGCATTCAGGGCCTCCCACTGGTCGTAACTCTCCTCAGTGATCAAGATCAGATTATCAGCGAAGTCATCCGGCATTGCGGCCGCCACATAGCTCAGCTGCACCTCAAGGTCCTGAGCCCTGGCACGTTCTGCTGGCTTGACTTCGACGGCAAACCTGCTCCCGTCAGTCAGGGTATAAAGTTGATCCACTCTTTTGCTACGCTTACGACCATCGGCATCGACATACGCGATGGCAGGCGGCTGCTCGACCATGTCCGCCACAGGATAGAGCGCTGATGTCGTAGTGAAGGTGTCAAATTCACCCAGACTGTCAAATACGACTTTCTGGCTGTCACCCCCATACGGGCGGAACCCGCCTGTTTCGACATATGTACGGCAGCGCGAACGCTCAGACAGATTACAAGTTGAACGGCTGTCCAGCGGGACTTTGAAGAATTCTTTTTCCATGTGTTCTGATGTTGTGCGGGATCATTCCCTGACCAATATGATCAGAGTGAACCACACAATTTCCTCTTGTCGGATTGTGGAAAGCGGCCGAGTACGACCCATCGGGTCAAAAGACCCGGCCGCCAGACTTGACTTTTGAGGGGATTCGAGAGACCTTCTGCTTGTCGGGTACCAATCGACGTGAAGGCCCTTGAGAGTCCGCTCTCGGGGCTTTTCTGTTTTCTAGATCATCAATTCACCTCCCCTTCTTTCCAGAGCCTGCCGCCGACCAGAGGTCTTCGACACGAAAACCTGTACGCTCAGCTACGGCTGCCTCGATCTCCGCCGACCGCCTGCGCCCGGCAAGCACGTTCGACACCGCCGAACGACTATACCCGATGCTTTCGGCAAGCTCGGTGATTGTGGTCTGAGCCATCCCGAGATGCAGTTTCACAATCTGCTGGCGCATTTTGTTGGCATCCATGGCTCGTGGCCTCCGTCCGGGACTGGCGTTTACGCGGGTGCTGAAACGAACGTTCCAACACCCCCCCGATTCTAGGGGCATCTCCGTCGGACAATCAAGAGCCAATCCGGCCCCAAACACCCCGTAAATACATGATTTTCAAGGTTAGTTTTGATTATTAACTTACATTGCTACCCCCAAGAGTTAATGATCAATTCTACAGTTAACTTAGTGGGTGAAACGGACGTTTCTGGGGGAGGGAAATGTCTTGCGGCGGTCGCGCCCTCGAAGCGTTGTGAGCGTCAACAACCATCACAAGGGACTGCCTCGCTGCGCTGCTTCCGAGACCACGAGACGTGCCGAGAAAGAGGATTATAGTAGCAGCAGATTTACGCTTGGAAGCCGGTGTAGATATGTCGGTTCCGGGAAGGCGCGGCTTAATCCTTCAGCCGGAAGAGGTCCGCGACATCAAGATTCAGAGCGTCGGCTATTCTGATGACGGTTTTGAGACCGGGATTTCTCTCCCCGCGCTCAATTCCACCAATATATGTACGGTCCAGATCCACTGCATGTGCAAAGCTCTCCTGCGAGTAGCCTTGCGCCTTGCGGGCTGATCTCAGGTTGTTCCCGAAATCAACTGCTGTGAACCGATTTCTCATCCTCTCAAACGGCAAGAAAGATGTTTAATCGTCTACGGACCTATCGTATCATTTTGTGAGGAAGGTTTTATTCTGAGGATGTTCACATGTTTGATGCGTACCCTGACGGTAAGATCGAAGCCGACTCAGAACAATTTGCGGAGATGCGCAGGATTGCCAAATCCCGCCTAACCGCAATCAACAGCATGCCCGGCGCCGGTCTCGGTTCAAAGTTCAGACGCCACCTCGCGCTTTCCAGACTGAATGCGCAGCTTTCATTTTTTGGTTGGGCGATCCGCAGAGATGGAACTCTGTTTGAGGTACCGGTGCGTGGAGAGCCCGCAAAGTTACGCAAGGAAGACGGGTCAAACCCGCTCCCTGGAAGCGTCGAAGAAATCAACGAACAAGCTAGAACTATGTATACCGAAACCGGGAAGTTGTTCGATCCGACAACCGGTCGCCGTTTGCCAAATTCCGAACGGCATCGCTTTGGCATCGCATAGACGTGCAAAAACCTGTGTGATGCGAGGGACGTGATATGGCAGATCTCGAACTTCCCGACATTCCAGACGTAGTTTTCGCCGAACTGCAGTCCTTGGCGCGCCGCTCAGAGGTGTCAGTGGAGGACTACGCCAAGGACGTCATTTGCGATGCGGTCGCTCAATTCTGGCATAGTAGTAAGGATGACATCACGATCACGCAACTTCAGGCAAACCTGGAAGCGATCTTGAGGGTCGCGGAGCGAGAGCCGGTTTTCATCGTGAGAGAGGATGGTCAGCGACATGTACTCCTACCACCTGAGGAGTTTGAGCGTATCAACAGGTCGACTGAGGACCGATGATCGCCGGGTAGACTACGGTGCTTTGCGGGCATTGATCATATCAGATCAACGTTTCCAGAAGCTCTTAGATTTCGGCTTTTTAGCTTTGAGATGTTTCTTCAGATCGGTGAAGCCACCGACCTTTACCCCATCAATGAAGATGAGAGGAGTTGTAGCAACGTGGTGTTTGTCTTTGAACGCATCGGTTTCCCGCCGTGTCCGCAAGATGTGTTCTTCGATCTCAAAGTTCTGTTGCCGCAGTAGATCGCGGGCTGCCGTCCCATAACCACATGTATAGTTCGGTAGGTCCATGCGATACAGAACAGCCTTGGGCACTTGAACGACTCCTCTTATCTCTTGTCGATGTCGGACTTTGCTGTCCGAAGCGCAAGGCGAAATCGGTAACTTTATCGTTGGGGCAAGTGGCCCTAAAGGTGACATTCACCAACCGGCCCAGCTTCCGCGGTTGTAACTCGCAATATCGTCAATGAAGTTCCTGCCGACTAACGAGCATAGCTCGGGCGCGCTGTTCATCGTTTTTCTTGACTTTAGCCTCACACGTTCGACAGTCTCAGAATGCGTCGAGAGCATAAGGCAGCGCTCGACGTACTATTTCACGTCTGCCAACAATAACCGGCACCGGACCATTCCGGGGAAGGCCGAGAAAACCTTGCACCGGAGAGCAAGATGCCATCCTCGAAAACGCCTGTGGGCGAGCATGACCAACTTTTGGAAATCTACGAAGCCGAAGTCGAGGTCGAGTATCGCGGCGAGCGATATCGCGTCCGTGACAATGGCGCGGTCTATCGACTAAACGAGTTCCGGAAACGCGCTCGTCCGCTCGACAAGGCATGGACCTTCGGGCGCCAGAACCTCACGACCGGCTACCATCTTCTGGCCGGTGTGCCGATCCATCGCATCGTTTGCAGCGCGTTTAACGGTCCCCCTCCCACCGATCAGCATGTCGTCGATCACATCGACACCAATCGGGCGAATAACAGGCCCGAGAACCTGCGCTGGCTCACTAGGCTGGAAAACGCACTCCTGAACGAAACCACCGCCCGCCGCATTGAGCTGGCTTATGGGTCGATAGAAGCGTTTCTCGAAGATCCGTCCAAGCCCATAAACGAGACATCCTTTCCCGACGTCTCATGGATGCGGACCGTGACCAAGGAAGAGAGTGCCAGAACCAAGTCCCGCTTCGAGGCATGGGCGAAGAGTGGATCGGTTCCGAGCGGCGGTGCAATCGGCGAGTGGCTCTACGGCACCCGTGAGCGAGCCGACTTTGAGCCGGAGCCAGAAGAGTACGAAAGCCTGACGCCTTCAGCGATCCAAGTGAAGTGGAGGGTTCCGACCGAGTTTCCAGGATGCCCAGAGGCGGTGTCAGAAGATGGTTTGGAGCGATACGCCCAGAACCTCCGGTTCGGACAGGTTTTCGCCCGGAACGACATTTACCAGAGCTTGGTCGTTCAGTGCGCGCTCATCGAAGATGGGCTGATCGTTCTTACCCGTGCTGCGGAAGCTGACGCGATCAAGGACTGGGCTGTTGCCATGATCACGATCCGCGGCGGGCTATTCGTTCACCGCAGCGAACATCAATATTTCACGCTACAAGGTGCTCTAAAGACCTTCTGCGAGCTGACCGGCGAGAGTTTAGAGGACAGCATCGACGACTATACGTGAAGAGCGCAACATGCGCTTTGGTGTATCTGTCGGCTTAATTCGAGTGCTGGGTCGGCCCATACCGGCCATTCGTAGGTGGTGCCTTTCTGCATTGCAGATTTCCCCAAACCGGCCGTTCGCTGACGGATGCATCGGCCTAAGAAAAAGTTGATCGCGATGCGGAGTGAAACTTCTCATTCGTTTACGGAAGACCTGGTGCCTTTCCGCCAACGCAAAGTCTACAATTACAGATAGTGCGACCTCCACTCACTGTTTTCCAAGGAGAAGCTTATGGCGACAAATATTCACGTCGGAGACTGGGTTTACGTTTGCCGAAACCGCTTGGAAGCGGTTAGCGATCAAACAAAGGCGTTCTACCATGCAGAGGTAGTCGACAGGCAGGACCGCAAGCGGAGCGTTCGTTTGCCAAATGGAGATCCCAGTGAATTTGTGTCCAGCAAGTTCATGCACCATCGAGTTGGTGTGGCAATTCTGGCGTTTGGAGATTTCCACTCTGAAGGGACACTCCTTGACCCGCTGGCGAAGACGATCCTGCAATACTGTCGTCTCCTGTTTGGAGATGACACCTATGTCCGTTTTCTGAAGATCAGAACCGAGACAGAGCTAGCCCTAATTTGCGACACGCATCAGTTGGATGCCTATGAGCATATAGTTATTCTGGGTCACGGCTCGAAGGATGCCGCCCTTAGTGGAGCCACCGGCAACATCCCAGTCACGCGGCTTATAGAAATATTTGAGCAGCACGAATCCAAACCTTGGGATTTTGCATTTCTGTGCTGCTATTTGGGACGCAATGGATTCGCTAGACCGTTCTCGGCAAGTTCGATTTGCAAAAGCTTGGTGGCACCATTCAATGCAGTGCACGGAGGTGTTTCCGCGCAGTTTGTGCAGACCTACCTCATCAAATTGCTTCTTGAAGGCGAGTCCACAGCGGACGCACACCGACACGCCTCTGCCTCAACCCCACCGGGCTCCACATTCCGATTGTGGCGGAATGGCGAGCAAAAAACCTAGCCCTCGTAGAATAACTGATCCACTGTCGGTGCCTGGGGCTCAAAGTGGTCTCGCAGTTAGGCAAGAAAAAGCGAAAGTGTTGTCCCTACGGGTCGGCCCATTCCGGGCGCTGCGTGATACTAGGAATGCCTCGCCACCGCTATGTAATAGCGGGCGTTCAAATTTCGCAAATCAGATCAAATTTCTCATGGCTACAGTATGGACGTTCTGTTCAGTCGTGCCCACCAAGCAAATGTCTTCCTTCTGGCCGGACTGTTTTTTCAATAGACTTTTGAAACAAAGCTTCCCGCGATGTGTGACCTTGGTCTAATTTTTCAATTATGGGCTGAGCTTTATGTGCATCCCACGATCTTACGTGACCTGATTTGTTTTTCAGCTTGGACTTAGAAAATAGGTTCTTGAATCTTTGTGGAGTGATGCCGACGAACTGCTTGAAAACCACTTTGTCAGAGTCTGGCTTCTTTCGATCGATTTCGATGGAGTCTGGGTACAGGTCATCTGCAAAACTCTTTGCAAAGGGCTCCAGATAAGACACCTCCTTAACACCAGTCGCTACGATATGCTTGGCGCAATTGTGGCAAGGGAAGGTAGTACAAAACAAGCTGGATCCAGCCAAACTAAGCCCCAGACGGGCTGCTGTAGAGATTGCAGCCATCTCTGCATGAACAGCGCGACCGTATTCAAGCGTGTCTAAAATCTGCGCCTTCTCAAGCGGTGAGTCCTTCTTGTCTATGAAAGCTTCGGCTATTGCGGTGTCGTCTTCAAAGTTTCGTTTAAGTTCTCCAGATCTTGCCAGTCTCTGCACGACATCCACCAACATCTGACGTTTGCGTATAGTGTTAGGATCTTTTCCTAGAGCCACATCGCGGCCGTCTTCGCCATCCTCCGGCCAATAGGTGCCACCATGCGGTTTAGGTGCCTCATTGTACCCTGTTGAAATTACGTCACTGTCTCTTGCAATGGCAGCGCCAACTTGACGTGCTGTATCACAGGAAGTGAGAGATGCCTGATATGCTAGGTTGAGGAAGAACTCAGCCTTCGTCGGTGAAATTGCAAAGTTTCCAAACAAGGCGAAGAAAAACCGCTTGAGGAGCTTTTCTAGCTGGTCGCTATCGGAAGTATCTACAACAACATCTGCTAAAGGAAACACATCACTGACGCGCTGACCCTGCGGTGCAGAAGACTCATTGTCGTCTATAGTAACAAGCTCAATCGCTGCTGCCTGCCATTTGTTCGATTTAGGGGAATCTGAATGCCCGTCCGCAATTTTCTGCGCCAAAGTCTGCTTCAGTAGATCTGCTGGGGAGTGACAGGAAACTAGTATAAATTGTTGTCCATATATCGAACGCAACGCAGCCACTTCTTCAGGGCGTTTGATCTGGTCGACTATGTAAGCGGTCCGCCTGAGTGGGAGCGCTGCGTTCCCTTCAGTATTCTCGTTTCGTCGCACCGCACGAATACGTTCGATAGCATAGGAAACAAAAAAATCGTCTCTTCCACTGAGCTTTCTAACCTCATTGCATGACTTGATATATGACTGGTAGCGTTTTTCCACAGGTGTTTCGGTCAGCTCGAATCTAAAGCTGGGGTCTTTCACAAAGTCTGTCAGTTTGATGTGGTGGTGCTTGTAGTGAAGGCTGTGCAACGTGTCCTGGATACGTCTTATCACCGTTGGCATGTCCGCGCCCAAACGACCCACGAGACCAACTACTAGTTCCGCGTCTACAACTTTTTCCATACAATACCCTGCAAATGACCGCGTGACACGCTAGTGTGCCTATGCAACTGTGTCTACTATATCTTGACAGGGAGAGACCATGCAGAATCGAGAACAGGCCCCGCAGTTCGATTTCTCAAGCTCTTTTGAGCAAACGCTTAAAGAGTACGAACACACGTCCGAGGCGTCACAAGCCGACTTTGAGCGCACTCAACAATGGCAAGATAATCATGAGCAAAGCCAACAAGTTGAGACAAAGTCTTAATTGTTGTGGCGGTTTGCCAACCTCTTCTGAAAGACCTCACCGAAAAAGTGCTGCCCAGCACCGATACGGCGCTCAGTCTTGTGTGCTTGTCTAATACGTTCGAATCCTGAGTTGATGGGGCGATCTGGATTGCCCCACTTCGACAGAACGCAAGAACGCTTGCTTTGTTCGCGCGTCGGAGGTCGTGTACGCAGGCCCAAACCAGCAGTGCTAATGGTATAATGGTCGCAGATTTGATTCCTAGAACCGCACACTCGTCTTGAGCTCGTGCATCGTTAGCTCTCCATGCTAGAAGCGACATGATGACCCGCCGCACTCACTATCGCGGCACCAGACCACGTCACCCTTCTTGAACCAGTAATGTGCTTTGCAGGCATTCCTTTGATGGATTGAAGGCGACAAGGACGCCCGACCAATCCAATCATAGGTGATGGTCCAACGCGGTGTGTGCTGTCTCGTCATCGGCAGGCGCATGACATGCCCACAGGCTCCAGGACAGGACAGAACGGCCCATTTCGGGTTTTGCTTTGGGCCGACCACATACAGAGATGCGGGGTCCATGTCCGCGAGGGCGGGTTGTACGTCGACATGACGGATTTCAAACTCTGGTTTGTCAACCAACCGGCACGCAATCAGTGCCCTGCGTAAAATCTTTTTCAACATATTATGACACCCGATCAAGAAACGGAGTCATATCGCCAAGACCCCAGCAATCGGTCTCGCTGCAGATCGGGCAATCCGGATCTGTTTTGGCGCCAGTTCGGCGATCTTCTGGCACCTGAAACCGGCGCAATCGTTGGGTGACAACGCCACCGTCGCCTCTGAAACCGGTCATCAACTGAAGGAGTTCTTCCATCGCCAGGGTCGCGACTGATGTGGTCATAGAGATGAAGGCCGGCTCCGGATCACCACCACCAAGGATGTATCCCTCCTTCACCTGGCGAGCGTAAGCCTCGGGATCCTTCGTGCGCAGCTCTTCCTCTCTCGCCCGCCGTGGATCGACGATATTGCGGCATAACAAGCATGGGCTGCCCGGCCCCAACCGCGTGACCCGACCGGTCATGTCTTTGACATCCACCTCACCCCGTTCGATGGCGAGCCCGATATCAATAACGGGGATCTCATAGAAATAGGCAAAGCGATTGAGCAACAGCCGGCTTGCATGATCGTCTGTGCAGCAGAAGATCACGTCTGCGCTTTTGAGGAGATCACGGTGCGCAACGTCCAAAAGGTTGCCTTGGATGCCAAGAGCATTTGTTTCCAGACCAAAACCGTTGAGATGCGCTGCGAGGACCGTCGCCTTGGGCGATCCGATATCATTAACCGTCGCACCATAAAGGCGATGAAGGTTGGTCTCCTCAATCACATCTGGGTCCAGGATGACCGGCGACTGAACACCGGAGCGGGCCAACATGACCGAAAGAGGTGAGCCCGTACCACCAGCACCGACAATCAACACCCTGAGCGACTTGAGCTGGCTATTAAACCCAGGGCCAAAAACCCGGGTTTGGCGGTCCAATGCCTGCATCTCCGGGATATTCTCCTCATCAACGAGGCACTTGTGGAGCCTGTGCCCTGTGATGGTGACGGTTGCGGGATAAGATGTATCGGGGTCAGTCCAAACACGCGCAAGCAACCGACCTGATGGCAAGGCCAGCAAGCTGATGAATACACTCTCAGGTCCGCTTTTGTTGCGATGCGCGCGGCTGAGCGCAGCTTCGTTTTGATCGTCCCGGTTCGAGAAGGCGGCATATCCACTTGGATGGCCATGCAAGAACCCGGGCACCATCTCATCGCGCTGTGCCTGACCCAGAACTTTGACGAAAGAGCCCGTCTTGACCGTCAGATGCTTTTCTGACGAGGAGACGATATCGGTTTGCGTGAGGGCCACGACCTTGTTCAGGATATAGCGGCGCGTGGCACGGCCCGTCACAGGATCAAAATCAACATGGGCAACTTTGAAGAGTGTCCAGGCCCCTGCCTCCCTTTGTCCGTCAAAGGCTGTGCTTTGAATCGTGTCGAGAAGACGATGCGGTACGATGACGTCAAAATCCATCACGCGGCCTCCGCGATCGCACGTTCGACGCGCTTGATCATCGTCCAGATACCATCCTTGCCAGCACGCCATTGCGAGTTGTGACGCGACCAGCGCTGCCAATTGGTTCCACCGAAAACATGAGGAACGTCAGCACATTTTGGGAATGCGCCGTTCGCTTTCAATCTCAACCAGGGACTGCAGTAAAACATGTCCGGTGCCGTGTCGGGGTACCCGCCCGGCATCAGGATCAATATGTCGACGCTGTCTGCGTCAAACTTGCCCGCAGGCAAGGGGTAGTTTTTCAAAATGACACCGGTTTGGCCACGGTCATTCATTTCAGCAAACGATGCCAGACTTGATGAAAGGTAGCATTTGTCGCGGCGGGGAAGGACCCCGCCGGACAAAGCGTCACCAGCTGTTGTTTGTTCGATGACCGTAAAGAAGCGTTCCAGACCATCATCACTCAGATCGATGATCTGATCGTTGTCGACCGGAAGATCTTCACCGCCACGAACTTCCTGCCAGAGAGCATATGTGGCTGGATCAACGCCGGCGAGTTCCTTGAGCTTCAGGCCAGTGATCAGCTTTGTGCCCCATTCAATTCGCTGACCGTCGATCTCCAGACGGAAGGAGGCGGAGCTCTCAAAGGTCAGAAACCGCTCGGTCCCGCGACGGTTAAGATCGATAGTTTCATCAAGCTGGATTTCTTCAAATCCACCACCGCGCAGGATCAAGAAGATGAGATACTCATCGGCTGGGCGTTTGTCGGCCAGGGCCAGAAGTTGGCGACCAGTTGGTTTGGGATCTTCGATGTTGTAGCGTTCATCATCGATCCGAACGCGAAAGCGTGTAGCGGTAGGCTCATGGCGATCTTCAAGCGCGCAGCTCTCAAGATCAATAAAGTCATTTTGTGCGGACATGACATGGTCTCCTTTGTAGATGTCGTGGTCTTTACTGTTCGCACCCACAAAGGCTTGTGGTAGATGAGGTTTCGGACACCTGAAAAAAATATTTGAATCTGTCTGAATCACGTCGATTGAAGCGCCTTTATTCATGCTGCTGCTTTGATTGGAGGGCACGAAATTGGGGGCACATGAGCCTGTGACATATAAAGAGCCGGAAGAGCTTTATGATGAGTATTTGGCTTTGTCTCCCCGAGACAAAAAACGCCTGACGCTTGTTGCAAAGAAATATGCGGCCTTTACCAAAGACCTGGAACCTGAGGACCTGATCCAAGAGGCCCTCATGAAGGTGTTCGAAGAAAAGCGCAGTTGTAAATCAGACTTGGACGTTTTTACGTTTTTGGCAGGTGCAATGCGTTCCCTTGCCAATAATCAAATAGAGATGCGCGCGCGTCGGCGCGACGCAAATATGTTGGAGGTACAGCATGCCAAATACGACCTACTCACTGAACACAGATCAAGCCCAGACCACCTGAATGGGGAAGAAACCATTATTGATGAAGAAACGGAACGTGCGTTCCAGGACTTCCTCCTTGAGGCCTGCAATGGCTGTGAAAAAACCCAGCTGGTTTTGCTGGGTGGGTTTGATGGCCTGCGGGGCGCGGACCTTTGTGAAACCGCAGGCGTGTCTAAACAGGAGCTTGCGACCATTCATCGGCGCATTGGGCGCATGATGGACAGATTTAAGAGAGAAAGGAGTGTGTCATGACAAAAAAGTCCAAGAGAGATGAGCTTTTCGATCTTGCTGACAATGTTGTCGATACAATCCTGAACATGTCGGACGAAGAGTTGGACGCCGAACTTGAACGGGAGGGTATCGCACCCGAAGATGCCGTCAAAGCCTTTGACAGTCTTGTCGATAGCGCGCGGATGAAGGCCGGACAAAAGTCACTTCTGCGTGCACGCGAAGAAGTGGACGCAGATAAACTATCAGCGCGCAGCGGCCGTCCGCGGTCGGCAGCAGAAGCGCGTGCGCTTGTTGAGCGTGCGGCTAAAGAACTTCCACAAATGACCCAAGCTGCAAGAAACGCGCAAAGTGGGGCTATGTCTGATGGTGACGTTTTTGATCTGTTGGACGATCTTGAAGAGCTCGGGTTTTCTTTTGACGGAGAGGCAGAGACGTGAGGCGGCTTTCGCATGCAGAGCAGTATTTGATTGGCTACGGGGTGTCGAAACCGCGTCAAATCGATCTGGAAGCTCTGGCGTGGACGATGGGGGCGAAGGTCAAGTATAAACGCCTGTCCTCTTGCGAAGCGAAGATTACCGGGCTTGGCGATCGCGCTATTATCACGATTGATGACAGCTCTGGCGACCGCCGTGCGCGGTTTTCGCTCTCGCACGAGATCGGGCACTGGCAACGCCACAGAAACCAGATCCTGAGTTGCTCGAAACAGGATATCGGTGGGGTAAATGGCAAGGGGGCGCATAAGGAGCGGGAAGCAGATCGTTATGCTGCGGACTTCATGATGCCCGCCTATCTGTATCGGCCGCTGATGCGAGAGTTCAAAAAGCCGTCGTTCAAGTCAATTGACGCATTGGCAGAGGAATTTCAGGCGAGCCGCAAAGCCTCGGCCCTGCGTTATATCGATATGGATATATCTGAATCGATGCTGATCTGTTTCGGGCCCAGTGGACGTAAATGGTATCGCGGCTCGAAGGATTGGCCGGACGAATGGGTACCAAGGCGTGAGCACGATCCGGATAGTGGAGTTATGGAGTTGCTATTTGGGAAAACCATGCCGCGCGCAGATCGCACTTTGGTTCCAGCAAGTGCATTTTTTGGCCGGTACAGTGCAGATCAGCATAACGTTTATGCCCATTCTGTCATCTCGAGGTCCCGTGGAGGTCAGCCCGATGCTGAGGTGATGACATTCATTGTTCCTCAGACCTCTGACATGTTTGAGGACGTGTTCGCATCTCGGGGTTGGTAAACCTGATTTCAAATGAACTCGTAGCAAGAGCATTGCGAAGCAGTTCGCTAGAAGAGTGCGAAAACCGTGCTTCGATGTCTGCTTTCGAGAGTCGTTCCCGCTCCTTTTGCATCTGCGGCGAACTTCCGCTTCCCGCCCCTTGTATCAAAGCCTGATAATGTCGTCAGCCCAGCGCCATCTCAATCGTCCGTCTCTGTCAGACTTGCGAACGGCCTCGGAAGAAATCCGAGGCCGTTTTCCCACGTAATCTGCCAAAAATGACCTATTGAAACGTTTAGGTCATGACGCGTGACACACCACACACACGACGCTGGATTTCACTACGTCAGCCACATTTTGAATGACCGCAGCTACGGCAGGTCATGCAGCCCTCGATCATCACCATGTCGTACTGGCCGCAGGATGGGCAGGCTTTGCCGCGTGGCGCGTCCATGTTGACAACCTGCGCCTGAGGGTCGGATTTGAGCGCCATGCCCTCGCCCTCAAGAAAGCCGATATTGATCATGTGCTGTTCGATCACGCCACCAATTGCGGCCAGGATCGATGGGATATACTTGCCCTGAACCCAAGCACCACCGCGCGGGTCGAATACCGCTTTTAGTTCTTCCACCACAAAAGACACATCCCCCCCCCGGCGGAATACGGCCGAGATCATGCGGGTCAGCGCCAGCGTCCAGGCGTAATGCTCCATGTTCTTCGAGTTGATGAACACTTCGAACGGACGGCGACGGCCACCAATGACAATGTCATTGATCGTCAGATAGATCGCGTGTTCGCTGTCGGGCCACTTCAGTTTGTAGGTCGAACCTTCCAGAGACTGTGGGCGATCCAGCGGTTCGGACATGTAGATCACGTCGCCACCATCAATTTCATGCGGTGCGCTTGCACTTTCACCCGGCGCTTTGTCTTCGCTTTCTGACACTGTCAGGACGGATCCTGTTACGTCGTTCGGGCGATAAGTCGTGCATCCTTTACATCCCTGATCCCAGGCCTGCATGTAGACATCCTTGAAAGCATCAAAGCCGATGTCCTCGGGGCAGTTGATCGTCTTCGAGATCGAGCTGTCGATCCATTTCTGCGCCGCCGCTTGCATCTTGACGTGATCGGAGGGGGACAGCGTCTGCGCGTTGACGAAATAGTCTGGCAGCTCTTTGTCGCCAAACTTGTCGCGCCACATCTGCACGGCGTAGTCCACGACCTCTTCTTCAGTGCGCGAGCCATCCTTTTGTAGGACCTTCCGCGTATAGGCATAGGCAAAGACAGGCTCGATCCCGGACGACACATTCCCCGCATAGAGAGAAATCGTACCGGTCGGCGCAATCGACGTCAGCAAAGCGTTACGGATACCATGTTCGCGGATCGCATCGCGAACATCATCGTCCATCTGCTGCATCGTGCCGCTTTCCAGGTATTTCTCGGCATCAAACAAGGGGAACGCCCCTTTTTCCTTCGCCAAGTCCACCGACGCCAGATACGCGGCGCGCGCAATCGCTTTCAACCAGCGTTCGGTCTGACGCGCGCCCTCGTCCGAGCCATAGCGCAGACCCAGCATCAGCAGAGCATCGGCCAGTCCGGTCACACCCAGTCCGATACGGCGTTTGGCCTGCGCTTCGGCGGCCTGTTCGGGCAGCGGGAACTTCGACGCGTCCACAACATTGTCCATCATGCGAACGGCTGTCGCGACCAGCTCTTGCAGAGCAGCCTCATTCAAATGGGCCGCATCTTCGAACGGCTCTGCCACAAGACGGGCCAGATTGATCGAACCCAGCAGGCACGCGCCATAAGGCGGCAACGGCTGCTCGCCACACGGGTTTGTCGCCGCGATGGTTTCGGCATAGCTGAGGTTGTTGGCTTTGTTGATCCGGTCGATGAAAATCACACCCGGTTCGGCATAGTCATAGGTGGCCTGCATGATCTTGTTCCACAGATCACGCGCCTGAACGGTGTGGTAGACCTTGTCATCGAACACCAGCTCCCACGGGCCATCGGCTTTGACAGCTTCCATAAAGGGATCGGTGACAAGCACAGACATGTTGAACATGCGCAGGCGTGCAGGGTCGGACTTGGCCGTGATGAACTGTTCGATATCCGGGTGATCACAGCGCATGGTCGCCATCATCGCGCCACGGCGCGAGCCGGCGGACATGATCGTCCGACACATGGCATCCCATACATCCATGAAGCTCAGCGGACCCGAGGCATCAGCTGCTACACCATGCACATCCGCGCCACGAGGACGGATGGTCGAGAAATCGTATCCGATCCCCCCACCCTGCTGCATGGTCAGCGCGGCCTCTTTCAGCATATCGAAGATACCGCCCATGCTGTCCGGCACCGTGCCCATGACAAAGCAGTTAAACAGCGTCACACGTCGCGCAGTGCCTGCGCCAGCGGTGATACGGCCAGCAGGCAGGTATTTGAAATCTTCCAGCGCTTCGAAGAACTTCTGCTCCCAATGCGCCGGGTCTTTTTCGACCTGCGCAAGATCGCGAGCTATACGCCGCCAGCTGTCCTCAACCGTTTGGTCAATGGGAGTGCCATCGGCCTGTTTGAAACGATATTTCATGTCCCAGATCTGCTCGGCGATGGGGGCGGCAAAGCGGCTCATTGGTGATTCCCTGTTCTGAAAGAGGTATCCAGATTATCCCAGATCACACCTTAACCACAACACCTTGATGACAGGCTTTCTTGAGCTACAATGTATAGACGGTCTTGGGACGACTCTGTGGGAAAGCTGTGGATAAGTACATAAACCTCATAAAACTCTCCGTCGGATCGGAAAGCGTCGACACGCTGATGGAATGGCAGGATAGCCGCAAACCGCTTTATGAAGACGGCTTGCCGCGCCACGTCACCCGCATGTGGCCCAAGCGCGAGGCCGAGATTCTGAACGGCGGATCAATCTATTGGGTGATCAAGGGTGTCGTACAGTGCCGCCAGAAGATCCTGCGGCTGGACGAAGTGCGCGGCGAGGACGGTATACGCCGCTGCGCCATCGTGCTGGACCCTGAGGTGCACCGCACACAGAACGCTCTGAAACGCCCGTTCCAAGGGTGGCGATACCTTAAATCCGAAGATACGCCTGCCGATCTTCCCAAAGGACGGGCCGAGGATGATTCCCTGCCCGACGATCTGAATCGCGCGTTGTCGGACATCGGCGTGCTGTAATCAGCTCAGCCGGTCAAGCAATTCGGAAAGAACCTCTTTTTCACCCACACCATAGCTGGCAACCCGGCTACGCCACAGCGTGGCCTGTGATTGCAGGATCAGGCCGTCCGACAGGATTTTTAGGTGGTTTGCGCGCAATGTCTCACCTGTCGAGGTGATATCAGCAATCGCCTCGGCGGTTTCGTTCATCACGGTGCCTTCGGTTGCGCCCTGGCTGTCGACCAGAGTGTAATCAGCAACCCCAGCGTCCGTCAGAAACTCGCGCACCAATCGGTGGTATTTGGTCGCAATCCGCAACCGGTGCCCGTGGGTTTTGCGAAACGCTGCCGCGGCAGCATCGAGATCGTCCAGGGTTTCGACATCGACCCAACAGGCTGGGGTCGCAATGATCAGATCTGCTTTGCCGAAACCAAGCGGCGAGATCTCTTCAATCTGTTGCTCCCAGCGTGGCAGCTTCTCATGTACCAGATCGGTTCCGGTAACGCCCAGATGAATGCGCCCCGCTGCCAGTTCGCGGGGGATTTCCCCGGCGGACAGCAGGATCAGCGAGACCCCGTCGATCCCTTCAACCTTACCGGCATATTCCCGGTCTGATCCGCTGCGCGACAGGGTGATGCCGCGCTTTTCGAACCACGAGAAGGTCTTCTCCATCAATCGGCCCTTCGAGGGCACGCCCAGTTTCAGGCTCATTGCGCGGCCTCCTCGATTTCCAGCATCAAGTCCGGGCGCAACACACCGCCCACAGCCGGTATCTCGGCCCCGTTGCCCAGTTGTCGCGTCAGCGCATCGTAACGCCCGCCGGTGGCAATCGGAGGCAAATCGGGGCGACCTTCGGCATAAAACCCAAAGACAAACCCGTCGTAATACTCCATCGACGTACGCCCATAGGCAGCCTCGAAATCCAACCGACTCACGTCAACACCACGCGCCTGCAGGGCGGCAATTCTTGCCTCAAGCCTGTCCAGCGCCGGGGTGATCTGAGGCAGGTCAACGGCCACATCCCGCAACTGCTCCAAAGCAAAGGGCATGGTTTCCCGAACGGTCAGCAGAGATTCCAGGCCTGCAAGCTCGTTGTCAGAAATCGGTGGCGTGTCGCGATTTTCACGCAGCGCGTCGATGCGTGCCTCGATCTCGGCAGCGCGGCGTTTGCCGATCATAGGAACGTCAAACCCCATCGGGTCTGCGGCCTCCAAAAGCATTGTGCGGTGTTCCGGCTCGGGCTTTCGCCCGGCGAACCGATCGAGCAGGACGCGGAACCGACGTGGACGCCACAGGTGGCGCATCAGCGCGGCCTTGCGCCGATCCGTGGTGCGCAGCCCCTGAACAGCCGCCGTCAGGATGCCGATGTCACCGGTTGCCGCGCGCAGGGGCAGCCCCCGCAATTGCAGGGCAAACAGAGAAAACACCTCGGCATCGGCCCCGGCGGGATCATTGCGGTCAAAAACTTCATAACCGACCTGAATGTACTCGTTGGACCGATCCGGGTCATGCTCTTGCCGACGAAAAACTTCACCAGAATAGGTATAGCGTGCGGGTTCAGCCCCTTCGGTCATGTGCATCTGCACGACCGGAAGGGTGAAATCGGGGCGCAGCATCTGCTCACCTCGCAACGCATCCGAAGTCACGTAAGCACGCGCGCGGATGTCTTCGCCATAAAGGTCCAGCAACGTTTCAGCCGGTTGCAGCAGGGGCGTATCCACAACCTGTGCCCCGGCGGCTTCAAACCGGACACGCATCATCGCGGCGCGGGCCTGTATCTGGGAACGATTGGGCATCGGTCAGTCCTGACTGTCCAGAATTTCGCGCACTTTGGCGACCAGATCACCACGTGACACTTCGAACTGGCTGGGGCGTTCTTTCCATTCCTCGAGCGTGGCGCTTTCGGCAATCTTCGCGCCAAGGATCAGGTCCTTGATCTGCACGATCCCATTGGCCTTTTCGTCACCGCCCTCGATCACTGCAATCGGAGAGTTCCGTTTATCCGCATATTTCAGCTGATTGCCGAAGTTCTTGGGATTACCCAGATAAACCTCTGCCCGGATACCTGCGTTGCGCAGTTCTGCCACCATCGCCTGATAATCGGCCATCCGGTCGCGATCCATAACGGTCACGACTACAGGACCCGTAGCCTGCGCGGCTATCCTGCCTTTTTCGCGCAGGGCAGCGAGCAGACGGTCGACACCGATGGAGACGCCGGTCGCCGGAACTTCCTGCCCGGTGAAGCGTTTGACCAGATCGTCATAGCGACCACCACCCGAAACCGATCCGAATTGCCGCTTGCGGCCTTTCTCATCGAAAATCTCAAAGGTCAGCTCGGCCTCATAAACCGGCCCGGTATAGTAACCCAGACCGCGCACGACCGAAGGGTCAATCTCGATCCGGTCCGCGCCGTACCCGCCCGCATCCAACAGGGTTCCGATTTGTTCCAACTCGGCGATCCCATCCGCGCCGATCTTGCTGTCGCCTACAGCGGCGCGCAGGTTGGCCAGCGTTCCGGCGGTTTCGGCGGCCTTGGAGGTCAGAAACGCGATCACCGGCTCAGCCTGATCCTCGCTAAGACCAACACCGTCGATAAACGCGCCAGAGGCGTCCAGACGGCCTTTGGTCAGCAGCTCTCGCACGCCCTGCTCGCCGACTTTGTCGAACTTGTCGATGGTGCGAAGAACGTTGTCGCGAGCAGCGACGTCTTCGCCAAGCCCCATCGCCTCAAGCACGCCGTTCAGAACTTTGCGGTTGTTGACCCGCACAAGATAATCGCCGCGCGGAATGCCGACGGTCTCAAGCGTGTCCGACAGCATCGCGCAAATCTCGGCGTCAGCGGCCATCGAGGCCGTGCCCACCGTATCCGCATCGCATTGATAAAACTGGCGATAGCGCCCCGGCCCCGGCTTTTCATTCCGCCAGACTGGTCCCATCGCATAACGACGATAAGGCGTCGGCAAATCGTTGCGGTGCTGCGCGTAAACCCGGGCCAAAGGCGCGGTCAGGTCATAGCGCAGGGCCATCCAGTCGCCCTTGTCATTCTCGTCGACTTCCTGCCACGCAAAGACGCCTTCGTTCGGGCGGTCTACGTCGGGCAGGAATTTGCCCAACGCCTCGACGGTTTCAACCGCGCTGCTTTCCAGTGCGTCAAACCCGTAGCGATGATAGACGTCCGCAATTGCCCGCAGCATCTCGGTTCGCTGCGTGACTTCCTGGCCGAAATAGTCGCGGAACCCTTTTGGCGTTACGGCCTTGGGGCGGGGCTGTTTCTTGGGCTTGGCCATGTGGGACGTCCTTGGGAGTTGCCTTGTTCCGCGCGCGGTCTATCCCATGGCCTGCATCGGGGCAAGGCGCGCTTTCGCTGGCCATGCGCTGTCCGGGTCGCTATGACCGGCCTAAGACACAGGAGTCCCCCATGCAGCATCTGGAAGAGCAGATCGCCCATCTTGCCCGTACGGTCGAAGACCTCAACTCGGTCGTCACCCGCCAACAGGACGAGATTGATCGTTTGACACGCCGTGTCGAAATGCTGATGCGCCGCGAAGGCGAACGGTCGCAGGAAGGCTCGGGCGGGATCGTTTTGGGCGACGAACGCCCGCCGCACTATTGATGACTTAGAGCCCCAGCGACGTTTTCACCGCGTTGTCGACCACGCCACCCAAAAGGGCATCCTTATCCGCGGCGCATCCTTCTGACAGCGCGGCTATGAAGGCCTCACGCAGTTGGGCTTTTTCCTCATCCGTGGCTGCATGATCTTCGATATTGATCTGGCGATTGTGGAGAGATAAGGCAGTCATCTTTCCAACAACAGTCACAACAAAGGCTTCGTCGCCATCCGCTTCTTCTGCAATCGAGGCGCAAGTATAGTGCATGACAGGCAATGCATCCTGAACCATCTGCTCAGCCGCCTCATCGGCCGCAGCCACACACGGAGCCGCCAGGATTGCGGCACAAACTGACATTTTGAGTTTGAAAAAACGCATCACCATCACTTCCAGTTATGTCCAATAATAGCTCCGGCCACACCGCCGATCGCTGCGCCTTTTCCGTCACCGACAATCGCACCAACACCTGCGCCGATCAGCGCGCCCTCAAGGGTCTTCTTTTTCTTCTTGTCGTCCGCCGAAGCGACCGAGGCTGCAACCAAGGCCAGCGATGCCGCCGCCCCGAATAAAACTCTTCTGAAATTGAGACCTGCAATTGTCATATCAACACCCTCCTGCGGCATGACCCAAAGACATCTCTGTCAGGTTAGCCTAGCGGGGTGCTAACTGTCTGGCAACAAAGAGAGGTCAGATCTCTTCGACGGACAAAATACCTTCCAGCGATTTTATCGCGCCTTTGATCTGCGGGTTGATCGGAAACTCAACGCCCAGATCCATTTCGACATCACCCGGCAGACTTGGGTCGAGCAACAGCAATTGGATCGGACCGCGCGCCGCGCCTTTGGTGGCAGTTGCGGCATCCTCAAGAACTTTTGCCACGGTTGGCACCGCTTGCGCTTCGTCAACAAAGATACGCAGCCCCGTCGCCCCGGCTTCTGCCACCACGGAATCCGCAGGGCCGACCGAGCGCCCCAGCAGCTTGAGCTGGTCAGCTTCCATCGTCGCTTCCGCGGTCAGCACCACCTGCGCTCCGGTTTCCAGATACTCGCGTGACTTTTCGAGCGTTTCTGAAAACAGAGTGACCTCGTACGCGCCCGTCGGATCAGACAATTGCGCAAAGGCGAACCGGTTTCCACGCGCGGATTTACGCTCTTGCCGTCCGGCAACAACACCAGCCATTTTGGCGATAAAGGGGCCAGAGCGTGCTTTTTCGGTCACCTCATCCAGCGTGAGAACCTGCTTTCGCTTCAGCGCGGGCATATAGTCGTCCAACGGATGGCCCGACAGGTAAAAACCGATGGCTTTGAATTCTTCGCTCAGACGTTCCGCCGGTAGCCAATCAGGCGAAGGCGACAAGCGCGGTTCGGGCAGGTCATCGCCCGCCTCGCCAAACAGCGACACCTGGTTCGAGTTCTTCTGGTCATGGATGGCGGCCGAATACTGCACCAGCGGATCGAGGCTTTCGAAAACGCGACGGCGGTTCTTGTCGAGCTGATCGAAGCCCCCTGCCCGCGCCATCATCTCTAGCGGGCGCTTGCCGACCCTCTTCAGGTCAACCTTGCGGGCAAAGTCGAACAGGTTCACGAACGGCTTGCCTTCGCGACCCGCGACCACAAGGTTCATCGCTTCGACACCTACATTCTTTAGCGCGCCCAGCGCATAGATAAGATGCCCGTCCACCACGTCGAATGTCGACAGCGACCGGTTCACGCAAGGCGGTACATAAGGTAGTTCCAGCCCCTTACGGACCTCTTCGAAGTATACGGCCAACTTGTCGGTCAGGTGGATATCGCAGTTCATGACACCGGCCATGAACTCGACCGGGTGGTTCGCCTTCAGCCAGCCTGTCTGATAACTGACAACCGCATAGGCGGCAGCGTGAGATTTGTTGAAACCGTAGTTGGCGAATTTGTCCAGCAGGTTCCAAACCTCGGTCGCCTTGGCCTCATCCACATCATTCTCAGCAGCACCTTTGAGGAACTTGGGCCGCTCTGCGTCCATCGCCTCCTGGATTTTCTTACCCATCGCGCGGCGCAGCAAATCCGCACCGCCAAGGCTGTAGCCCGCCATTTCCTGGGCGATCTGCATCACCTGTTCCTGGTAAACGATGATGCCTTGCGTCTCGTCCAGGATATGGTCGATGGACGGGTGCAGCGTGTCCCGCTCGCTCAGCTTGTTTTTGACCTCGCAGAACTTGGGGATGTTCTCCATGGGGCCAGGACGGTAGAGCGCGACGAGGGCAATGATATCTTCGATACAGTCAGGCTTCATGCGCTTGAGCGCATCCATCATGCCCGAGGATTCCACCTGGAAAACCGCCACAGTCTTGGCCGCCGAATAAAGTTTGTACGTCGCCTCATCATCCAGCGGGATGGCGTTAATCTGGTTCTCGGCCCCGTCTGCAGGCTCATAAAGCTCGGTTCCGTCGGCGGCGACGTGCAATGGACGGTTGGATTTGAAGATCAGATCCATCGCGTTCTGGATCACAGTCAGCGTCTTCAGACCAAGAAAGTCGAACTTCACCAGCCCGGCCTGTTCCACCCATTTCATGTTGAACTGAGTGGCAGGCATGTCGGATCGTGGGTCCTGATACAGTGGCACCAGTGCATCCAGCGGGCGGTCTCCGATCACCACGCCTGCCGCGTGGGTCGACGCGTTTCGCAACAGCCCCTCGACCTGCTGGCCATAAGTCAGCAGGCGGTCCACAACCTCTTCGTTGCGCGCCTCTTCCCGTAGCCGGGGTTCGTCTTTCAACGCCTTTTCGATGGAAACGGGTTTGACGCCTTCCACTGGGATCATCTTGGACAGGCGATCCACCTGCCCGTATGGCATCTGCAGCACGCGCCCAATGTCGCGCACGGCAGCTTTCGACAGCAACGCACCAAAGGTGATGATCTGCCCCACCTTGTCGCGGCCGTATTTCTGCTGCACGTAGCGGATCACCTCTTCCCGGCGGTCCATGCAGAAGTCGATATCGAAATCCGGCATCGAAACCCGTTCCGGGTTCAAGAACCGTTCGAAAAGCAGCGAATAGCGCAGCGGATCAAGGTCAGTAATCGTTAGCGCATAGGCCACCAAAGATCCCGCGCCCGAGCCCCGACCCGGCCCCACCGGGATGTCCTGATCCTTGGACCACTGAATAAAATCGGCAACAATCAGGAAGTAGCCGGGGAACCCCATGCCTTCGATGATATCGAGCTCGAAGTCCAAGCGTTCCTGATATTCCTCTGGCGTTACTGCGTGCGGGATCACCGCCAGACGTTTTTGCAAACCATCATTCGCAATACGGCGCAGTTCGGCAACTTCGTCATCGGCGAATTTCGGCAGGATCGGATCGCGGCGATAGGCCATGAACGCACAGCGCTTGGCAATCTCGACCGTATTCTCAATGGCCTCGGGCAAGTCGGCGAACAAGGTCGCCATCTCCTGCTGCGACTTAAAATAGTGCTGCGCGGTCAGACGGCGGCGGCCTTCCTGCTGATCGACATAGGCCCCCTCCGAGATACAGATCAGCGCATCGTGCGCTTCGTACATATCTGTGGTCGGGAAATAGACGTCATTGGTGGCGACCAGTGGAAGGTTCTTGGCATAGGCCATTTCCACATGGCCACGCTCGGTCAGACGTTCGGCCTCGGGTTGACCGCCCTCACCCGGATGACGTTGGAGTTCGATATAGAGGCGATCGGCGAACATCGCTGACAATCGGTCCACCAAGGCTTCAGCCGCGGGGCGTTGACCCTGTTGCAACAACATCCCAACCGGTCCATCCGGCCCACCGGACAAGCAGATCAACCCTTCAGATCGTTCCGCAAGTTCTTCCAGAGTCACCTGCGGCAACTGCCCACCCTTGTCGACGTAAAGACACGAGCTGAGCTTCATCAGGTTCTCATACCCGGCCTCGGACTGGGCAAGCAAAACCACCGGTGCGGGTGTTTTGGGCTTTTCGCCCGGTTGCGCCTGCACATAGGTCAGGTCAACCTGACAACCCATAATCGGCTGCACTCCGGCCCCGCTGGCGGTGACCGAAAACTCCAAAGCCGAGAACATGCTGTTAGTATCCGTCACAGCGACGGCGGGCATATCCATCTTATCACACAAACCGGGCAGCTTTTTCAGCCGCACGGCGCCTTCCAGCAGGGAATATTCGGTGTGAACACGGAGGTGAATGAATCGAGGAGTACTGCTCATGACTGCCACGCTATCCCAGCCGCGCGCCCGGCAAAAGCAGGAACCTTGGCTTTGGATTGCCAAAAAGATGGGCTTTGATTATTCGGCTTTTCCAGAAGGTGCTTCGGAGACCGACAGCAGCCAAAGACAAAAAACGCTTTAGTTTCAATCAGGTGATCTCTAAACGAAGATAACAATCACGCAGAGTCAGTGCTCAATGGTGTATCACATAGGTAGTTTTTCTTGCCAGACAACCTGCGCTGTTTCTAACATCAGATGGCAAGCTATCCGCCCGCTACTCTTTCTACGTCGCATCGAAGGGGGGCACGCAAGGGCGCAACCGGGTAAGGCGACGGGTTTCTCGAATGAATATCACGTTTCTTCTGAACGGAGAGACAGTGGAACTGGCGGGTGTCAATCCGACAGCGACCCTGCTGGATTGGCTGCGTGAGGATCGCGGCCTGACCGGCACCAAAGAAGGCTGCAACGAAGGCGATTGCGGGGCATGCACTGTCATGGTGACGGATGAAGGTGGCCACAAGGCGCTGAATTCCTGCATCCTGTTTCTGCCTCAACTGCATGGTAAGGCGGTTCGCACGGTCGAAGGCGCCAGTGGCCCCAACGGCGAGGCGCACCCAGCCCAGCAGGCGATGGTGGATCTGCACGGCTCGCAATGTGGCTTCTGCACCCCCGGTTTCGTTATGTCGATGGTGGCAAGTCATGCAAATGGCGCGACGGATCACGACACCCAGCTTGCTGGCAACCTGTGCCGCTGCACCGGATACGCGCCGATCATTCGCGCCGCCAAGGTTGCCGAAGAAGTTCCCGTGCCAGTTTGGGTGAAAGACAAGCCAGTCGCCACGCGGGTCACATCGCAGATGTTGCCGGAGTCTTCGGATGAATTGGCCAAAATCTATGCGGAACACCCGGACGCCACTCTGGTCGCCGGCGCAACGGACGTTGGGCTTTGGGTGACCAAGCAACTGCGTGACCTCGACCCAGTGATTTTTCTGAACCGCTGTGATGATCTGAAAGAGATCACCATCACGGATGACGAGGTTCTGTTCGGCGCGATGGTCGATATGAACCGGATGGGCGAAGCACTGGCGGACCTGCACCCGTCTTACGCCGAAATGATCCGGCGCTACGCCAGCGTTCAGGTGCGGCACGCGGCCACCGTGGGCGGAAATATCGCCAACGGCTCGCCCATCGGAGACAACCCGCCCGCACTGATCGCCCTGGGCGCAACGCTACATCTGCGCAAGGGCGACGAACGTCGCTCGGTCGCATTGGAGGACTTCTTTATCGACTACGGCAAACAAGACCGGACACCTGGCGAGTTTGTCGAATCCGTAAGTTTTCCGCGTCAGGCCGATCGTTTGAAGGCCTACAAACTCAGCAAACGGTTCGATCAGGATATCTCGGCCGTGTGTGGGTGTTTCAACATCTCTGTTTCGGACTGTATGGTTGCTGATGCCCGTATTGCCTTTGGTGGTATGGCTGGCACTCCAAAACGGGCTTCAAATGTCGAAGCCGCGCTGGTTGGCAAGCCATGGACGCATGAGACCGTTCAGTCCGCCATTCCGGCCTTCGACAGTGATTTCACGCCAATGACGGACATGCGCGCATCGGCCAACTATCGGCTGCAGACCGCCAAAGCGCTGCTTGAGCGGTATTTCCTTGAGGATCAAGGCGAAGTGACAAATGTATTGGAGGTGTCCGCATGAGCGTGACCAAACCCCTCCCCCATGACGCGGCGCCACTGCATGTCGCGGGAACCGCGCGGTATGTGGATGACATTCCGACGCCCAAAGGGTCGTTGCATCTGGCCTTTGGAATTAGCCCGATTGCCAAGGGTAAGATCACCACGATGGACCTGTCGGCGGTGAAGGCAGCCGACGGTGTCGTCATGGTAATGACAGCCGACGATCTGCCGTTTGCCAATGACGTCTCACCGTCGATCCATGATGAACCTCTGCTGTCTGATGGCACGGTGCACTATATCGGGCAGCCCGTTTTCCTCGTCATTGCGACCAGCCACCTTGCCGCGCGGAAAGCGGCGCGTTTGGGCCAGATCGATTATGCCGAAGAGGCCCCGATCCTGACGATTGAAGAGGCGCTTGCCGCAGACAGTCGGTTCGAGGACGGTCCGCGCATCTACGCCAAGGGCGATGCGGATGCGGCCATTGCGGGTTCGGCGCATGTGATCGAAGGTGGGTTTGAACTTGGCGGTCAGGAGCATTTCTATCTGGAAGGTCAGGCTGCACTGGCCGTGCCCAATGAGGGCGCGGATATGTTGGTGCATTCTTCGACCCAACACCCGACCGAGATTCAGCACAAAGTAGCGGACGCTCTGGGTGTTCCGATGCACGCGGTTCGCGTAGAAACGCGCCGTATGGGCGGCGGCTTTGGCGGCAAGGAAAGTCAGGGCAACGCTTTGGCTGTTTCCTGCGCTATCGCAGCGCGTGCGACAGGCAAAACCTGCAAGATGCGCTATGATCGCGATGATGACATGATCATCACCGGCAAGCGCCACGCATTCCGGATTGCGTATAAGGCCGGGTTTGATGAGAACGGCCACATCCAAGGCGTTTCCTTCCTGCATCATGCGATTTGTGGTTGGGCCCAGGACCTGTCCCTGCCGGTCGCGGACCGTGCGATGTTACATTCGGACAATGCCTATCTACTGCCGAATGCCCGGATCGAAAGCCACCGGCTGAAGACTAACACTCAATCCGCTACCGCCTATCGCGGGTTTGGCGGACCTCAGGGTATGGTCGGGATCGAACGCGTGATGGATCACGCCGCGTATGAACTGGGCATGGATCCGGTCGAGTTGCGTCGCCGGAACTATTATGAACCGGCGCATGTTGTTGCGGATCCCGTGATCGCTGAAAAGCCGCTGGGCCATCCTGACCCGCACGAAGACCTGACCAGCCGAGGTGCAGTGGAAATGGGCGACGCGCCAGTGCGTCCGTTGCCCGCAGGCGGCAATACCACGCCGTACGGGATGGAGGTCAGTGACTTCGAACTGCACGGCATGACTGCAAAGTTGCTGCAATCCAGCGACTACACTGCACGCAAGGCAGCCATCCAGAAGTGGAACGCCGAGAACAGCGTGATCAAGAGGGGGATTGGCTTTTCTCCGGTTAAGTTCGGCATTTCGTTTACGTTGACCCACCTGAACCAGGCGGGCGCGTTGGTGCATGTGTATCAGGACGGCTCGGTCCACCTGAACCACGGCGGCACCGAGATGGGGCAAGGTCTTTTCCAAAAGGTCGCGCAAGTGGCCGCGTCCCGCTTTGGTATTCCGTTGGAGATGGTGAAAATCACCGCGACCGACACCGCCAAGGTGCCGAATACCTCGGCTACGGCCGCGTCCTCGGGCAGTGACCTGAACGGTATGGCGGTCAAAGCGGCCTGCGACACGATCCGCGACCGGATGGCTGACTATCTGGCGCATCGACATCAGGCCGATCCCTCAACGGTGACGTTCTCTGATGGCCACGTCTCGGTCGGCGTAGAGCGCTACACATTCTCAGAAGCAGCTGCGCTGGTTTATCAGGGCCGGGTCAGCCTGTCTGCGACCGGGTTTTATAAGACACCCAAGATCGAGTGGGACCGGATCAAAGGCCGGGGGCGTCCGTTCTTTTATTTCGCCTACGGCGCGTCGATTACCGAAGTCGCGATCGATACACTGACAGGCGAGAACCGCATTTTGCGGACGGATATCCTGCATGATGCAGGCGCGTCGCTGAACCCGGCGCTGGATATTGGGCAGGTCGAAGGCGCATACGTACAGGGTGCGGGATGGCTGACCACGGAAGAACTTGTCTGGGACGGCAAGGGCAATCTGCGCACGCATGCGCCGTCGACCTACAAGATCCCCGCTTGCTCGGACCGGCCTGATGTTTTCAATGTCGCGCTCTGGAGCGGTGAAAACCGCGAGGACACGATCTATCGCTCAAAAGCGGTCGGAGAGCCGCCGTTCATGCTGGGTATTTCCGCGTGGCTTGCCCTGTCGAATGCGGTGGCCTCCTGCGGGGACAGCTATCCGGCACTGGATGCACCCGCCACGGCTGAAGAAGTCTGGAAGGGTGTCCAGCGGGTAAAGGGAGAGACCTGATGGGATTTGATCGAGAGGCTTTGAGGGAGGCGGTCAAAACCCACGGCAAGGTGACCCGGGTGGTTATCGCCGGGATCAAGGGGTCATCCCCCCGTGAAGTTGGCGCTGCAATGCTTGTTTGGGAGAACGGGCAGTCGGGCACCATCGGCGGTGGCACGTTGGAGTATCAGGCGGCTGAAGCAGCCCGATCCCAAGCAGCACCCATGCGCCAAACGCACCATGCCCTCGGCCCGGATATGGGCCAGTGTTGTGGCGGTGCTGTAACCCTGCTGAGTGAAATCTACGATCTTGCGGCCGTCGGCCGGCTGGATGATGCAGTCATTGCGCGCTCGGCTTCGGGTGGTGAGATGCCGCTTTCGGTCAAGCGACTGTTGACGCAGGCCCGCGGTCAGGGTGTTGCGCCCGAACCGCAGCTGATTGACGGCTGGATGGTCGAGCCCGTTCACGAACCCGCGCGCAATCTGTGGATATGGGGTGCCGGTCACGTTGGCCGCGCTCTGGTCGATGTCCTGTCACCGCTGCCCGATCTGTCAATCACCTGGGTCGATACCGGTCCTGAGCGATTTCCCAAAGCGGTGCCCGGCGGCGTAATCGTCGTTCCGGCAGCGAAACCGGCTGAACTGGTACGCCATGCGCCGCGCGATGCTGAGCATCTTGTGCTTACGTATTCACACAGTCTGGACCTGGAGCTATGCAACAGGTTGCTTTTGCATGATTTCCGCTTTGCGGGCCTGATTGGCTCGGCTACGAAATGGGCGCGATTCCGGTCCCGGCTGGCCGCTTTGGGACATGCGCCCGAGCGGATTGGCCGGATCACCTGCCCAATCGGAGATCCAGCCCTGGGCAAGCACCCGCACATGATCGCAGTTGGTGTCGCGGCGCAGATCCTGCGCCCTGCCCGACAAAACGAAATAAAGAAGGACCTGAGCGCGTGACCACTCCACTTCTAAGCTTACAAGGGCTGACTAAAGCCTATCCCGGCGTCGTGGCCAATGATCAGGTGTCCTTTGACATCGGTGAGGGTGAGGTTCACGCCTTACTGGGCGAAAATGGTGCCGGAAAATCCACTCTCGTAAAGATGATCTATGGGCTGGTGAAGCCTGACAGCGGCACCATGCTTTTGCGTGGGCAGACGTTTGCACCCCCCGAACCGCGTGCGGCACGGGCTGATGGGATCGCGATGGTGTTCCAGCACTTCTCGTTGTTCGACGCATTGAACGTCGCCGAAAACATCGCCTTGGGGATGGAGAATCCACCAGCCATGGGCGATCTGGCTGCGCGTATTCGCGAAGTTTCAGAAACCTATGGTCTGCCACTGGATCCCTATCGCACCGTCGGTGATCTGTCTGCGGGTGAGCGCCAGCGGGTCGAAATCATCCGCTGCCTGCTGCAGGATCCAAAGCTGCTGATCATGGATGAGCCGACATCGGTTCTGACACCTCAGGAAGTCGACATTCTGTTCGAAACGCTGAACAAATTGCGGTCCGAGGGCACCTCGATCCTGTATATCTCGCACAAGCTGGAAGAAATCCGCACACTGTGCGACCACGCCACAATCCTGCGTTTGGGTAAGAATGTCGGCGAATGCGTTCCCGCTGAGACCTCAGCGCGCGACATGGCCGAGATGATGGTGGGTTCGACCCTGCAAACACCCGAGCGTTCGGGGCGTGAGTTCGGTGAGGTCGCCCTGGATGTCAGCGGTTTGTCAGTTCCATCACCATCGGAATTCGGAACCGCGCTGAAGAATGTTCACATGACCGTCCGTAAGGGCGAGGTTCTGGGCATCGGCGGCGTCGCAGGCAACGGACAGGACGAATTGTTGGGCGTTCTGTCGGGCGAGATCATCACAGCGCCCGACGCGATCAAGTTCAACGGCCAGCCGATCGGCAAACTGGGGCCGACCGCGCGCCGCAAACTGGGCGTTCTGACCGCTCCGGAAGAGCGATTGGGACATGCGGCCGCCCCTGACATGAGCCTGACCGAAAACGCCTTGCTAACCGGATCGGTCCGTGAAGGGCTTGAGAACAACGGCTTCCTGAAATGGGCAGAAACCAAAATCTTTGCCGAAAAGATCATCAGTGCCTTTGACGTCCGCACACCGGGGCCTGAAAACGCCGCGCGATCTCTGTCAGGGGGCAACCTGCAGAAGTTCGTCATTGGGCGCGAGGTCCTG
Organism: Ruegeria sp. CDSA033; assembly: GCF_059612305.1. Taxonomy (NCBI): domain Bacteria; kingdom Pseudomonadati; phylum Pseudomonadota; class Alphaproteobacteria; order Rhodobacterales; family Roseobacteraceae; genus Ruegeria; species Ruegeria sp. CDSA033. Next base: position 344,749 of record NZ_JBXWQI010000002.1, read on the forward strand.
CAAAACCCCGACATACTGGTAGTGAACCAGCCGACTTGGGGTGTGGATGCGGCGGCTGCGGCCTCGATCCGTCAGGCCATTCTGGATTTGGCCGCCAAAGGCACCGCAGTCATCTGCATATCGCAAGATCTGGATGAGCTGATGGAGATATCGGACAGCTTTGCAGCGCTCAATGAAGGGCGGCTCAGCGCTCCGCGTACGACCACGGGTCTGACGGTCGACGAAATCGGCCTGATGATGGGCGGCGCGCACGGCATGGAGGTGGCCCATGTTTAATCCGTCGGACCGCCTTCGGCGAGAAAATTTACAAAAAGATGAAGAAACTGGGGGAATGAGCAGATGATTGTGTTGGAGAAACGGCCGCAGCCGTCCAAAGCGTGGTCTTACGCGACCCCTTTGGTGGCCGTGCTGGCAACCATGGTTTTCGGCGGCATCCTGTTCGCCATTCTGGGCAAGAACCCGATCCAAGCCATTGGCACCATTTTCTGGGAGCCGCTGTTTGGCGAGTTCGCTTTCTACTACCGTCCACAATTGCTGGTCAAAGGCGCGCCGCTGGTTCTGATCGCCATTGGCCTGTCTTTGGGGTTCCGAGCCGGTATCTGGAATATCGGGGCCGAGGGGCAATACATCATGGGCGCTATCTTTGGCGCGGGTGCAGGTCTGGCCTTTTACCCGCTGGATGCGTTCTACGTTTTCCCGATCATGGTGATCGCCGGCGCTTTTGGCGGTTGGCTTTGGGCGGCAATCCCGGCCTTCCTAAAGGTGCGTTTTGGCACCAACGAAATTCTCGTATCACTGATGCTGGTCTACGTGGCCGAGCAAATGCTGGCTTCGGTTTCGCTTGGTCTGCTTAAAAACCCCGAAGGGTTCGGCTTTCCCGGATCGCGCAACCTGCAATCCTATGAAAGCGCGCATAACGCTGAGTTGATCGCCGGATCGGGAATGCACTGGGGTGTAGTGACCGCGCTGATCGCAGTGATCTTTGCCTATGTCCTGCTGAACCGTCACATGCTGGGCTTCCACATTCGCCTGACGGGTGAAGCGCCGCGTGCGGCGAAGTTCGCGGGTGTAAACCCGGCACGCCTGATCCTGTTCTGTCTGGGCATGTCCGGTGCCCTGGCCGGCTTGGCGGGGATGTTCGAGGTCGCAGGCCCATCAGGTCAGGTCAGCATCGACTTTAACGTGGGCTACGGCTTTACCGCGATCATCGTGGCCTTTCTGGGCCGTCTGCATCCGGTGGGTATCCTGCTGGCAGGTGGCTTGATGGCGTTGACCTATATTGGCGGCGAAATCGCGCAATCCCAGTTGGGCCTGCCTGCTGCTGCCATTCAGGTTTTTCAGGGCATGCTCCTGTTCTTCCTGCTGGCTTTCGATCTTTTGACCAACTACCGCATCCGTGCGGCCCGTAATGAGGTGGCGTGACCCATGGACCTAGGTGAAATCAATCCCGTACTTCTGGTCGCCTCGCTTATGGTGGCCGCAACCCCCCTGCTGCTGGCGGCGATCGGAGAGCTTGTCGTCGAAAAAGCAGGTGTTCTGAACCTTGGCGTAGAGGGCATGATGATCGTCGGCGCAATCAGCGGATTTGCGATATCTGTCGAAACAGGATCACCCTGGCTGGGGTTCATTGCAGCAGCCATTGGTGGCGCGGTTCTGTCCCTGCTGTTCGTCCTGCTGACGCAGTTTGCGCTGGCGAACCAGGTGGCCAGTGGTCTTGCACTTACCCTGTTCGGCCTAGGCTTCAGCGCGCTGATGGGTCAAAGCTATGTAGGTGTCAAACCGCCCAGCATGGGAGATATCCATATCCCGTTGCTCAGCGATATTCCTGTGATTGGCCCCATCCTGTTCCAGCATGATCCGATCCTGTATCTGGGCATCGCCTTGGTTGCGGCCGTCTGGGCCACGCTGAAATACACACGCGTCGGTCTGATCCTGCGCGCAGTGGGTGAAAACCACGACGCCGCACACGCCCTAGGCTACAAGGTCATCAAGATCCGCATCCTGGCGATCCTGTTTGGTGGCGCCTGTGCGGGCCTCGGTGGAGCCTATATCAGCCTGATCCGCGTCCCGCAGTGGACCGAGGGCATGACCGCCGGTGTTGGATGGATCGCGCTTGCGCTGGTGGTTTTTGCCAGCTGGAAACCATGGCGTGCTTTGCTGGGTGCTTATTTGTTTGGCGGAATCACGGTGTTGCAGCTTAATCTGCAGGCCGCAGGCGTTGCCATCCCAGTCGAGTATCTGGCAATGTCGCCCTACATCATCACGATCCTTGTGCTTGTGATCCTTTCGGCCGACAAGAGCAGCGCACCTGCCTCACTGGGCCGGACCTTCCACGCCTCGCACTAGACGGGGCCAATTGAACCAACTTGGGGAGTAACCACATGAAATTCACTTCACTTCTTGCCAGTGCCGCCATGGTGCTGGGTCTTGCGACCGGCGCGGTCGCACAGGACAAAACAAAAGTAGGCTTTGTCTATGTCGGCCCGGTGGGCGACGGCGGCTGGACCTATGAACATGACAAAGGCCGTCTGGCGGTTGAGAAAGAATTCGGCGACAAAGTCGAGACCGTGTTTGTTGAGTCCGTTCCCGAAGGCCCGGACGCGGAACGTGTGATGACGCAGATGGCACTGGAAGGTGCAGATCTGATCTTTACCACCTCGTTCGGGTACATGGACCCAACGATCAACGTGGCCAAGAAATTCCCGAACGTGAAGTTCGAGCACGCAACCGGCTACAAGACCGCCCCGAACGTGTCCGTCTATTCGGCCCGCTTCTACGAAGGCCGCGCGGTTCAGGGACACATCGCGGGTAAAATGACCGAGTCGAACATCATCGGATACATTGGCTCCTACCCAATCCCTGAAGTGATCCGCGGCATCAACTCGGCCTACATCCACGCCAAAAAGGTAAACCCGGATGTCGAGTTCAAGATCATCTGGGCCTACACTTGGTTCGACCCGGCGAAAGAGGCTGATGCCGCAACCGTTCTGATCGAACAAGGTGCAGACGTTATCCTGCAGCACACCGACTCGACCGCGCCGCAGGCGGCCGCACAAGAGGCGGGCAACGTGATCACCTTCGGTCAGGCCTCGGACATGAGCGAATATGCCCCCAAGCCGCGCGTATCCTCGATCATCGACAACTGGGCGCCCTACTACATTGCGCGTACCCAAGCGGTCATGGATGGGTCGTGGGAAACCGTGAACACATGGGATGGCATCAAGGAAGGCATGGTTGAGATCGGTGAGATTTCGGACGCCGTTCCGGCCGACATCAAAGAGGAAGCACTGGCGATGAAAGCGGCCATGGCAGCGGGTGAATACCACCCCTTCACCGGCCCGATCAAAAAGCAGGACGGCAGCGACTGGCTGGCTGAAGGCGAAACCGCCGATGACGGCACGCTGGCGGGTATGAACTTCTACGTTGAAGGTTTGGAAGGCGAAATCCCGCAGTAAGCTGTGATCTTCTGAGACTAAGCTTTAAAAAAGCCGACGAGGCCCGCATATACATGCGGGCCTTTTTTGAATGACCGCTTTGATCCCATTCTACAAATGCTGCGCGATGCCCGAATGACATCAATGCGCAAGAAACGGACTTTGCAAAACATGGCAATCGGCCGTTAGCTCACCTTAGTAGGCGGCACAGCAAATGGCGATTACATGGCGCAAGTAGACCGTAGCGTGACCCTCTGGTATTGACTGGTTTTAGAGAAGGCCCAAAACGCGGCCAACTTTGATTGAAACTAATTGTTTCCCGCCAACACAATAAAGGAAGCTCTAACTTGATTTTTCGAACCGCCTTATTTGCATCCATTGTTGCTGCCACATCAGTCGCGGCCCAGGAAACTCCCATCGTCCATGACGGAGAATTCAATTTTCTACGCGCTCAGTACGGCGAGCAATGGGATGCCCAAGACATTGAGATCGATAAGAAACTAGCGGAAGTTCGAGAAAGAAACGATGGTAAGCCCCCTAATATTCTCTACGTTCTCATCGATGACGTGAGTTTTGGCCTCATGGGCAATCCTGCGATGAACTTTGTCACCGGATTTGACACACCAAACATCAACGATTTCGCCGCAGAAGGCCTTTCTTTGATGCGGATGTATACTGAGCCTTCCTGCACACCTACCCGCACTGCATTCCTGACCGGAGGGCACCCAATTCGCGCGGGTGTCAAGGAAGTGAAAGTTGCTCTTGTTGGTGAAGGGTTGTCCAAGAACGAAGTTACCATCGCCGAAATTCTCAATCAATCCGGCTATAACACAGCACATGTTGGGAAATGGCACCAGGGCGATATTGAGGAGTCATTCGCTCATAATCAGGGGTTTGATGTCGCGTATTTTCCAGTCCATCAGCAAGTACAACTGAGCCTGATGACACCAGAGGCTGCGAATGCAGGTAACCTCAACGGCTGGCATCCGTCTACTCAATCCGGGAAATACGGAATGGATGAACGGTTCAAACCCTATGGTCTTGTAACTGGCCTCGAAGCCAGAGCCGGAGAGACCGCACGGGAGGTCGGCATAGAAGCTGGCGAGGAATGGACACAGGCACACTATGAACGCATGAACGAGACCTATCAGGCTCAGGTCTTGGAGCAACTTGACCGTTTGGCGGGAGAAGATGATCCATTCTTTCTCCAATACTGGCCGCTTTACCCAATCAATTTCACTTACGGCGAACAGCAGCGGTCCCGCAACGGTGGCTTTATGGCTGATAAAATGGAGCAACTTGACGATTGGATCGGTGATTTGATGGCCAAAGTTGATGAACTTGGAATTGCGGATAACACGCTTGTTGTGATCATGGCGGACAACGGCATCTTTAAGCAGTATTCGCCCACTTCAGGCATGATCGAATTGATTTACCGGGGCGGCAAAGCGGAACACCTCGAAGGTGGGGTGCGTGTTGATGCTTTCGTACGCTGGCCAGCTGCAATCGAAGGAGGCAAGTACGCAGGGGACATCGTTCACGTTTCCGATCTATTCACAACCTTCGCCCGTATCGCTGGCGGAACTGAATTCATCCCGCGTGACCGGATCATCGACGGCGTGGACCAGACTGCATTGTTTCTTGAGGGGGATGGCAACTCGCGGAGAGATTATGTCTATATCTACGAAGGACCGGTTTTGCGTTCGATTGTGAAACAGGAATTCAAGATGCACATGCCCGCACCTGGTGTCCCAGGGGCCGCTGCGCCGGTGTTCAATATCCTTCGCGATCCGCGCGAGATGTATTCTGACATCGGCCAATCGCTTTGGTCCGGAGCATCCTTCCAGGATATGGCCAAACGGCATCAAAAAATGATTGCAAAATACCCACATCGCGAGATTGGGACTGATGAACCCTATGGAGGCATTGAAAATCTGCGACCAGAAAGCGAACTGGCCCGCAAGACTTTTGCAAGTTGGCAATAACCAAAACACCGCTTCACGGACAAGATTTGTGTAGCCCCTGAAGCGGCATCTCTGATCGGTGTTCACCCTTAAGAGTGGATTTTCACCTTATCTTTTTGAGCAGCACTAGGGGTTGTGGATAATTGGGATCCCAATTTTACCTAAACTGTGCATGCTTGGGCCGGGATGTCACCGCAGGCTTTTCGTTCCGAAAATAACAAGTAGAACAACTCGACCTTCATGCGCCGGTTGCTGAAAAAACTCCTGTAAATCAGACCAAGGTAGTTGCCAGCGCCTATGCCTGCTCGCCTCCCTGCTTGCGGATCGACCAAGTCCGCATTGGGTTGAGACCGGTCCTCAGCAACCATTGAGCCTACGGCAAATTTGTCCCGCAATCAAGCCATTCACGCACCTCGTCAGACAGGAACGGCAGGCAACGACTTTTCCATCGCCTACCACGATCAGGCCAGTCCTTTGGATCACAGGTTCATCTCGTCAAACGTGATGAGATGAACCTGTTGAGATCAATGCCCCGTCAACACCAGCGTATTCACCGGCATCAGGATCAGACGCAGGCGCAAGCCCGCCGCGTGGACAACACCGATCGTGTCTATCACATGCAAGGCGGCGGCGTGCCAGAACCCCAGGTCTTCATGTTCCAGCCGTTCATGGTTATCGGTGTAGACATTGGCCAGACAGTTGCTGCCGGGCGGTATGTCATCGGCCATGTTTTTGTACAGCGGCTCCATATAGACCAAAATCGAGCCGGGCACCTTGTTGGTCTGAACATCGCGCAGCTCATCTGTGGGACGTATCTGACCTGACGGGATGACATCCTGCACCTCAACCACAACCATCGGGATCACGGTGAAGGGCTTGGTCATGCAGCCCAACTCTCCGATCATGCCCGGCTTGATGACCTGAGCGGCCATCTGGTTGAATGCAGCCTGAAACCGGTTATGGCCCGAGCTTGACGGAACCAGAATGCCCGCAGGCCGCAGCAAAGGACTGACATAGTCGCCCACCTGAAGGCCGAATTGTTCAACCCGACCGGTCACACCTGCGCTTACGACTGTTTTGTCCAGCTCGGTCAGCGCGGCGTCCAACTGGGCGTTGGCGCTGGCCAGTTGGGCCGGGATCAGTTCTTCGATCTGCTGCACCACGGCGGCACGGCGGGATCGCGATGCGGTCAGCTGCGCTTCACGCTCGGCAACAAGGTTTTCCAACCGGTCGATTTCGGCCAATCGCACGGCGCTGGAGCCTTCGTCCCGCAGGGTGGTGTTACGCTCCAAATCCTCAAGCGATTGATCCAATGCAGCGCGCGCGCCTGCGATGCCTGCGTCGGCCTCGGCCAGATCGGTTTCCGCCACTTTCAGCGATGCCTGAACCTGCGCGATCTGCGCATGCGCGGCCTCAACCTGTGCGGTTTGGGTGAAATCCTCGATCCGGAAAATCGGCTGGCCGGCAGTGACCTGCTGATTGTTGGTGACGTAAATTTCGGACACGCGACCGCCGAGTTGAGGCAGAATTGTCACCGTTCGGAAATAGGACGCCGCCGTTTTACTGGCAGGGTGGAAGTAAAACAGCGTGGTGATCACGGTCAGCGCAAGAATGGCGCAGGTGGTCAAGCCCCAACGCAGTTCATACCACATAGTGAACAGTGTGATTTCATGGCCTATACGTTTGCCCTGTACGTAACGGCGAAACAAGTAATCCGGCAACACGGTGACCAGCGCGCACATCAGTGTTTCAAGCATCTCTTACTGCTCCTGCTGCGCGGTCGGTTGCGATGGGGCCGCTGGGGCAGGAACATCGTTGCCTTGATTGCCCAAGGATCGGATTGCGTCGGCAATGGCGCGCAAGGGGGCGGCGACATCCGGGAACTGGAACCCGGCTACAAGAATGGCCGCCACCCAGAACAGACCATTGTGGGTAAACAGAGCCAACAGCGCCAATATCCCCACAAGCTGAAACTGAGGGTGGTTGGATTCATGCGCGATTTTTTCCGGGATGGAGTGTAGCGTAAAGTAGCCAACTCCGATCAGAACGATCACCAAAACGGTAAAAACAAACATGAAGGTCAGCAAAAAGTCGCTGCCATCTGCCTGCGTGACGTATGAGGGGATATGCCCCGTGGCCATTGGATGTAATTCTGCCGGTGTCACGTCTTTCTCCGATTCCGATGATAGCTGCACTAAAAACAGGCCGGTCTCTTTGGTTCAAGTTTACATTGCGGAAATTACGCCTCTTTTCCAATAGTGTTACGCATGCGAAGCTTTGCGCATGAATAAAAGCAGATCTCAAATCCACCCGTTTTGGGGTGATCCCAGGGCGGAGTTACTGACATGATCGATTTCCTGGTCATCGGCGGCGGCATCGCCGGGTTAAGCGCAGGTGCGCGTTTGTCTGAACATGGACATGTCGTCGTGCTCGAAGGCGAAGACGCGCTGGGATATCACACCTCTGGCCGGTCGGCGGCATTGTTCGAAAAAGGGTATGGACCGCCTTCCGTGAAGACCCTGAACGCAGCGAGCGAAGCTTATCTGAGATCGAATGGCTATCTGTCGCCGCGCGGGTTGATGCTGATCGCCGGCCATGATCAACGAGACGCGTTTCTTCAGGATCAGGCTGACCTTCGTCTTACAGAAATCTCGGTCGAGGATGCCATATCGCGGGTTCCGATACTGAACCCTCAGACTGTTGGATTTGCCGCGAGCAGCGATTTTGCTTTCGACATTGATACCGACCGAATGATGCAGGATTTCGCTCGTGTGATTAGGGCCAACGGTGGTCTGGTGCTGACACGCCAAAAGGTAAAAAGTATCACCAAAGCGGGGCATTGGGTTGTCGAGGCGGCAGACGCTTTCGAGGCCAGATCCCTTGTAAATGCTGCAGGCGCATGGGTGGATGAGATTGCGACGTTGGCAAGCGTCGCGCCGATCGGCATAGAACCGCGTCGGCGCTCAGTGGCTCGTATCCCCGCCCCTGCCGGACATGACGTGACGGGTTGGCCTTTGATGTTGGGCGCTAGCGAAGGCTGGTATGCGAAACCGGATGCCGGAAAGCTGATCGTTTCCCCTTGCGAGGCTGATCCGACCTTTCCCCATGATGCCTATGCGGACGACATGGTGTTGGCCGAGGGTCTGGCGCGGTACGAAGCGATGGTGACCGAGTCGGTCACAAGGGTCGAGGCGAACTGGGCCGGACTTCGCAGCTTTGCGCCGGATGGTACGCTGGTCTTAGGACCCGACCCTGCCGAACCCACGTTTATCTGGTCGGCAGCGCAAGGTGGTTATGGCTTTCAAACGGCACCGGCGGCCTCACAGCTGGTGGCAGATTTGACGACTGGTGCTCGTTCAGAATTGGAGGCGGCGAGCGTTTCCGCCCTAAGGCCAGAAAGGTTACGTGGATGACGAAACGCAAACTTCCCGCAAATGCCAGCGTGGCGACGATATCCGATGGGCAAAAATTGGTCGCTCCGGCGGCCAGCAGGAATGCCGACGCGCTGTGTGATTTGCTGGCTCAGTTCGCCCCTGTGTCCGGTCGCGCGCTGGAACTGGCCAGTGGTACAGGGCAGCACGTCGTGGCTTTTGCAAATCGACTGCCCGGTCTGGATTGGCAACCCAGTGAGGTTGAACCTGAACGACGCGCTTCAATCGACGCGTATGCCGAAGGCGTAGAAAACATAGCCCCGGCGATAGAACTCGATGCGGTCCAACCCGGTTGGCATTCTGTTCACGGGGCAAATGACCTGATCCTCTTGATCAACTTGCTGCATCTGATCAGCTGGTCGGAGGTGGAAGCCTTGGTGACCGAGGCCGCGCTGGCGCTGAACCCGGGCGGTCGGCTAATCCTCTACGGGCCATTCATGCGCTCCGGCCAGTTGACCAGTACCGGAGACCAGAACTTTCATGCTGCGTTGAGCCAACAAGACCCGGACATCGGATACAAGGATGACGCCGATATTCTGGACCTGCTGCGTCGAGTTCAACTGAGTTTAATCGGCGCTGTTGAAATGCCGGCAAACAACCTGGCATTTATCGCTGAAAGACCCGCAGTCTGATCAAGATCAAAGTCAGGCGGCTTCCACGAACATATTCACAAGGTGATATGTTTAAAGGAAGCCCACAAATGAACTGGCAAGACAAGCTCTCGGATACGCGCAACAATCTGCGCAACCTCAACGCTGCAATCCCTGATACCGCCCGTGCCTTCGGTGCGCTGGGAAAAACCGTCAAAGAAGGCGGTTCGCTGGACTACAAAACCAAAGAGCTGATCGCTTTGGGTATGTCCATCGCTGCCCGCTGCGAACCTTGCATAACGCTACACACCGAAGCTCTGATCAATGCCGGAGCAAGCCGCGAAGAAGTGTCAGACGTTCTGGCCATGGCCATTCAAATGGGCGGAGGACCGTCGATGATGTATGCGGCCAAGGCGTTGGAATGCTTTGACGAGCTATCAGTATGAAGAAAGGCCCCGGAGATCTCCGGGACCTTTGCTTAGTCAGCCGTCCTTGCGGATAGTTTCGTTTTTCGGATCATAGGGGCTGTCGCAGGTGACAACCGCATCCCACAGCTTGTCCTGAAGCTTGACCTTCAGCTTGGTGCCTTCGACCGCCAGATCGGGCTTCACATAGCCCATGCCGATGGATTTCTCGAAGGCCACCGAATAACCGCCCGAGGTCAGACGACCGACGCGTTCACCTTCCGGCGTATACAGCACTTCACGGCCCCACGGATCGGCATCCTCCGGTCCGTCGATCAGCAGGGTGCAGCATTTCACGCGTACGCCAGTCTCTTCCAGCTTGGCCTTGCCATAGAAGTCTTTGGACAGGTCGACAAAGCGCGGCAGGTCGGCTTCTAGCGGGGTCGCGTCGCGGCCCAGCTCGGTGCCGAAGGCGCGATAGGATTTCTCCTGACGCAGCCAGTTCTGAGCGCGGGCACCGACCAGCTTCATACCATGCTTCTCACCGGCTTTTTCCAGCAGGTCGAACAGGTAGTTCTGCATCTCGATCGGGTGGTGAAGTTCCCAGCCCAGCTCACCGGTATAGGCCACACGGATCGCGTTGACCGGGCACATGCCCAGTTCGATCTGGCGGGCCGACAGCCATGGGAAGCGCTTGTTGGACAGTGCGGTTTCCGGATCGGCGTCTTTGATGACCTCTTTCAGAACGTCCCGCGATTTGGGTCCGGCGATGGCAAAAACGCCCCACTGAGTGGTCACATCTTGGATCTCGATGTAACCGAACTCCTCCATCTTGTCCTCGGCCGCCTTGCGCAGGTAATCGGCGTCGTACTCAGTCCAGGCCCCGGCAGAGACAATGTAGTAGTTGTTCTCGCCTTTGCGGACGATGGTGTATTCGGTGCGGGTGGTACCGTGCGAGGTCAGCGCGTAGGTCAGGTTGATACGACCGACCTTGGGCAGCTTGTTGCAGGTGAACCAATCCAGGAACTGGGTCGCACCGGGGCCTTTGACGACATGCTTTGTGAAGGCCGATGCGTCGATCAGGCCAACGCCATCGCGGATCGCCTTTGCTTCGTCAACGGCATGCTGCCACCAGCCACCGCGGCGGAACGAACGGGCATCATGGTCGAAGTTTTCGGGTGCATCCAGCGGACCGAAATAGTTCGGGCGCTCCCAGCCGTTAACCCAGCCAAACTGTGCGCCACGCGCTTTCTGACGGTCATAAGCCGGAACAGTCCGCAGCGGGCGGCAGGCAGCACGTTCTTCATCGGGGTGGTGCAGGATGTAGACGTGCTCATAGCATTCTTCGTTCTTGCGGGCCGCAAACTCGGTGGTCATCCAGTTACTGCTGTAGCGTTTTGGGTCCAGCGAGGCCATGTCGATCTCAGCTTCGCCGTCGACCATCATCTGCGCGAGATAATAGCCGGTGCCGCCTGCGGCGGTGATGCCGAACGAGAACCCCTCGGCCAGCCACATATTGCGCAGCCCCGGTGCAGGACCAACCAGCGGGTTGCCGTCGGGGGTGTAGCAGATCGGGCCGTTAAAATCGTCTTTCAGGCCGGATTCGGCACAGGACGGCACGCGCTCGGCCATTGCCATATACTGGTCTGCAATGCGGTCGAGATCGAGCGGGAACAGATCAGCACGGAAACTGTCCGGCACGCCATGTTCGAACTGCGCCGGCGCACCATGTTCATAGATCCCCAAAATCCAGCCGCCGCGTTCCTCGCGTGCGTAGGATTCGTTGTCGGCATCGCGGACAACAGGGTGTTCGGGGTTACCCGCTTCACGCCATTTGACCAGTTCAGGGTCTTTGTCCATGACGATGAAGGTGTGTTCGACCGGGATCGCAGGCATCTTGATGCCCAGCATCTTGGCGGTGCGCTGCGCGTGGTTGCCCGATGCGGTCACAACATGCTCGGCAGTGATGACGACCTGCTCATCCGACGGAACGAGGTTGCCCCCTTTTTCGACCATTTTGGTGCAGGTGACTTCCCAATGAGTGCCATTCCAGTGGAAAGCATCGGCCTGCATCTTGCGGACAATATCCACACCGCGCTGACGGGCGCCCTTGGCCATCGCCTGGGTTACGTCAGCGGGGTTAATATAACCGTCTTCGGTGTGATAGATTGCGCCCTTCAGATCCGAAGTCTCGATCAGTGGCCAGCGTTCCTTGATCTGGTTCGGCGTCAGCCATTCATAGGCGACATCACAAGTCTCAGCCGTCGACGCGTAGAGCATGTATTCATCCATACGCTCTTGCGTCTGTGCCATGCGCAGGTTGCCAACAACGGCAAAACCTGCGTTCAGGCCGGTCTCTTCCTCAAGCTGTTTGTAGAAGTCGACCGAGTATTTGTGGATGTGTGTCGTCGCGTAGGACATGTTGAACAGCGGCAGCAGGCCTGCCGCGTGCCATGTCGAGCCCGATGTCAGCTCGTCCCGTTCGATCAGCATCACATCGTCCCAGCCTGCCTTGGCCAGGTGATATGCAATCGAGGTGCCGACGGCACCACCGCCAACGACCAGTGCTTTGACTTGGGTTTTCATTACCGGGCGTCTCCCCTTGAATTCAGTTGACACCATATGGCGCATTTGAATGCCCCGGCGCGACATTCATCCGACCAGTGATATAAAGAAAACGACCCGTGCATGGCGCAGAGCATCGATTTTTCATGTGAAAGGTTTCAGTTGCCCCCGACAGAGCACCGTTTGCTACTGCCCAAAGTTGCACAGGATGACTTACCCAAACCGCCCTTCCTGACCTTGACCTCACCCGATGGGACAACCTGAGGATCGCGTTCATCCGCGTTGGCGTTGGCGTGGGACACTTTGCTCATCAATCCCTTAATGAAGCCGCCGATACCGCCTGTGCTGGCCACTTCGGTTTCCGCCTCGCTTAACGCGGAGGCAAGCAGAAGGTTCTGGGTGCGAATATAAGATAGTTGCGACAGTTCCTGGTTTTCGAAGACTTCGCCGTTGGTGATGTCCATGACACCCTCGGAGTTAAAGCCCGAACTGCTTAGCGTGTTCGCCACCAAAGCGGCCGCATCTAGGTTTTCCAGCTTTTCCTGACCCAGCTTGAGCTGCGCCAACTGCATCGTTTCGTAAAGATCGTGCATTTCATCTGCTATTTCGGGCTGTCGTATCAGGGGAACTTCGATTCCGTTGCCGACAACCAGGGCCGGATGCGGCAGCAATGCGTTCAGGCCTGCGTAATCGACGAGGCCAAGAAACTCTCGGATCGTCGCATCGCTGGCATCTGCATGAAGGCGGATTACAACCTCTTGGTCAAAGCCGATACGGCCTGTGAACGCGCGATGGTTGGTCTTTTTGGTACCATCCAGCAGATTTCCGGTTGTTTCGATGAAAGCGACGCCGTCGATCACCGCATACCCTTGTTCGGCCTTCATCCCATCCAGAAACGCATCCTGCGCGCTCAGCGCCAATCCGGCCAAAGTGTTTCGTGTTGCTTGTGGTTTGAGCGTGATATCAAGCCAGATCAGTTCACCTTCTTTTGCGTAAACAGTGCCTGTCTCATCCAGCTTTCGAAGCGCGCCGTCTTTGCCGGCAGCGTTGAGCTGTAGCAATTCGACCGGCCCGCTGATCGAACTGATAAGGGGCACTGGCCCCAACTCTGAAAGAACTCTGGAAACTGCCTTGGTGTCGGGCTGGGTCAGGGCATATTGCGCCCAACCCTCTGGGGGGTTCGGAAGAAAGGATTTTGCACCGGCATCCCATAGCTCTTGACGGTCTCGCGCCGCTTGTTTCACTTCCCGCTCTTTTTGGCCTTGATCGAACCGCGCCGAGATGGTTTCTGCATATCCGCGAAGCGAAAGCGTACCGTCAGATTTTTTGTCCTGCTGAACGTAATCTAGGCCCGTGACGACCAGACCTACTATCAACACAAACCCAATGAACCTTAGCGCGCCCATTATGACCTCAAATTCAATTACTGCTTGTTTTCGCGTTGGATAGCGGCAGAATTGGGCACCCTTGTGGCTTTGAAGCGGAATTCCCAAGGATGCGCCGATTTTATTCGTTCGGCAAAATCTTTCCGGGGTTCATGATGTTATCGGGGTCCAGTGCCTTTTTGATGGCAGTCATATACGTGACGGCTGGTCCAAGCTCTTTGACCAGATAGGGCTGTTTGCCCTGCCCGATCCCATGTTCGCCCGTGCACGTGCCTTCCATCGAAATGGCCAGATCATTCAGCCAACCGACGAATTCGTCAGCTTTGCTGACTTCGTCCGCGTTTTCCATGTCGATCAGCAGCAAGGAATGAAAGTTGCCATCCCCGACATGCCCAACCACCGGGGCCATCAGCCCTAGCTCACGCGCTTTGTCCTGAGTCGCTGTAACGCACTCTGCCAAACGCGAGATCGGGACGCAGACATCGGTGGAAATTCCCCGCGCGCCCGGACGTAGCTGTAGGGAAGCCCAGTACATATCATGCCGGGCCTGCCAGAGTTTATTGCGTTCCTCAGTCGTTGAGGTCGCCGCGAAATCGGTGCCACCGAACTCTTCCGCAATCTGGTTGAACGTTTCGGACTGTTCGACCGCACCGTTTTCCGATCCGTGGAACTCGAGCAAGAGCAATGGCGTTTCCGGCAGGCTCAGCCCGGAATAGGCGTTGGCGGCCTGGACCGACATCTCATCCAGCAGCTCGATCCGCGCCACCGGAACACCGTACTGGATCGTCATCATGACGGCCTGACAGGCCGCATCCACCGATGGAAATGAACAACGGGCAGAGGTGATCGCCTCGGGGATGCCCTGCAGGCGCAAGGTAAGCTCGGTGATGATGCCCAACGTCCCTTCGGCCCCGATCAGCAGTCGGGTCAGGTCATAACCGGCCGAGGATTTCTTGGCCCGGTGCCCGGTTCGGATGATCTGCCCATCCGGCATGACCGCCTCAAGACTAAGGACATTGTCCTTCATCGTGCCATAGCGCACCGCGTTGGTCCCGGACGCCCGCGTCGCCGCCATTCCACCCAACGAGGCATTCGCGCCGGGGTCGATCGGAAAGAACAGGCCCTGATCCCGCAAATGGGTATTCAGGTCTTCGCGCGTCACACCCGGCTGTACGACGCAATCCAGATCACCCGGGTTCACAGCCAGCACATTATTCATCTGGGTCAGGTCAACCGAGATACCACCAGCTGGAGCGTTCACGTGACCCTCCAACGATGTACCCGTACCAAATGCAATCACCGGTACCTTGTGCGTGGCGCAGGTTTTGACGATCTCGGAGACCTCTTCCCTGGAATGGGGAAAAACCACGGCATCCGGGGATTGGTTTTCGATCCACGTGGTCGTGTGACCATGTTGTTCGCGGACTGCCTGACCGGTTTGCAACCGGTCGCCAAACTTCTGTTTCAGGATGCCGACAGCTGCCTCGATCCCCACTTCGTTTCGCGGCAAAGCAACTGCCTGCACCATGGTCTTCCCCTTTGAAACGCCGGGCTATTCGCCCAGCGCAATTCCTTCACGACGTGGATCGGCACCGCCGACCAGCACATCTCCGATCTCAATCGCATGCAGGCCCGATGTCAGGTCGCGCGGGTTCACTTCAAAACCCAGCTCGATTAGCGGGTCCGAGAACCCTTCGGCGGCGGTTCCCACTTCGACATCATAAGTGCCAAAACGATTGACGAGATGCGGCAGTGAAAGGGCTTGCTGCACATCCATGTCCCAATCCGCCCAGGCGATGATCGACTTGGCAACATAGCCGATGATACGGCTGCCGCCCGGCGATCCGATGGCCAGAACAGGCGCGCCGTCCTGCATCACAATTGTCGGGCTCATCGACGAACGTGGGCGTTTGCCCGGCTCCAACCGGTTGGCAATTGGAACACCGTCACTGTGCGTTTTGAACGAGAAGTCCGTCAATTCGTTGTTTAGCAGAAACCCGTTTGTCATCAGTCGTGAACCGAACCCGTTCTCAATCGTCGTCGTCATCGACAGGACGTTTCCGTACTGATCAACGATCGAGATATGCGAGGTTGAGGGTAACTCGATCGAGACATCGTCGGCCCAATTCGACGCATGATCGAACTCGGGGTTACCCGGTGCGACCTCTGTCAGGGCGGCTTCTCCGCCTAGCAGAGCGCCACGGTCGGATAGATAAGATGGATCAACCAAGCCCTGTGTGGGCATGGGAACAAAATCATGATCGGCCATATAGCGACCGCGATCTGAGAAAGCCAGACGAGAGGCATCACCGATCAGGCGCCATGCATTGGTGTCTTCGGGACCCATTGCAGCCAGATCATAGCCGTCCAGCATGCCCAGAATCTGACCAACGGTCAGCGCGCCTGACGATGGCGGGCCCATGCCGCAGACCTCATAGGCGCGATACGTTGCGCACACTGGTTCACGCTCGATCACCTGATACAGCGCCAGATCAATTCCCGACAGAACGCCCGGGTTGCCTTCGGCGTTGCGTACGGTGCTGACGATGCCAGCGGCAATCTCACCACCGTAGAAACCGGCCGAGCCTTCCTCGGCCAAGATCCGCAGAGTTTCAGCATAGGCCGGGTTGGTCAGGCGTTGCCCCTGCTCAAGTGGCTTACCGTCGGGCAGGAAATATTCTGCGGTTGCAGGAAAGCGCGACAGGCGTTCGGCATCCTTTTCGACCAGGCCAGCAAGGCGCGGAGATACCAGAAAACCGTCGTCCGCCAACGCGATGCCATCGGCAAACAGGCTTGGCCAGGGACTGCGGCCCCAGCGCCGGTGTGCCTCTTCCAGCAAGGCCGGTGTCCCGGGTGTGCCTACCGACAATCCGCCGACAACTGCATCAAAGAACTTCAGCGGTTCGCCGTTTTCGTCGTGGAACAGCCTGTGGTTCGCCTCAAGCGGGGCCGTTTCACGCCCGTCCAGTGTGGTCAGCTTGCCGGATGCAGCGTCATACCAAACCAGAAATGCGCCGCCACCAAGGCCCGAGGATTGCGGTTCGACAAGCCCCAGCACAACCTGAACGGCGAGCATTGCATCAGCCGCCGACCCGCCAGCACGCAAAACTTTTGCGCCAGCTTCAACTGCCAATGGATTCGCGGCAGCGACCATCCAGTTTTCAGATGTGACCGGCTGCCCTGCCATCTTGGCCTCAAGCGCAGCGATCACCTCTTCGGTCAGGCCTTGCACTTGCCCCTCGGACGCGCCTTCAGGCGCAACGGCATCCGCCGTTTCCTGAGCAGTCAATGGTCCTGCCAGCACCACCGCTGACAACAACACTCCCGAAATCAGACTTCGTTTCATCGTATCCTCCTGAAAATTTGCGTGTGTAAATTGGCACCGCCCTCATCAAAACACGGGAAGCACCTGATCAAAGCATCGCGGGGACCACCTGATCCGGCGGGCGGTGACCGTCTTCGAAGGTCTTGATATTGATAATAACTTTCTCACCCATTTCGATCCGACCCTCTAACGTGGCCGACCCCATGTGGGGCAGCAGAACAACGTTCGGCAATTGCCGCAATCTTGGGTTCACATCCGTCCCGTGCTCATAAACATCTAGGCCCGCACCGGCGATTTCGCCCGAGCGTATCCGGCGTGTCAGAGCGTTTTCGTCGATCACCTCACCTCTTGATGTATTCACGATAACCGCTGTTGGCTTCATCAATTTCAGCCGCCGCGCATTCATCAAATGGAAAGTAGACGGTGTGGACGGGCAATGGACCGAAATCACATCCATCCGCGCCACCATCTGATCGAGGCTTTCCCAATAGGTCGCTTCCATCTCTTGCTCGGTTTCGGGGCGAAGTCTGCGACGGTTATGGTAGTGCACCTGCATCCCAAAAGCACTGGCGCGACGCGCAACGGCCTGACCGATACGTCCCATGCCCAAAATGCCCAAACGTCGCCCGCCGATACGCCCGCCCAACAAGGCATTTGGCGCCCACCCGGTCCAATCGCCCTTTTGCATAACAGACAGACCCTCGGGAATTCGGCGGGTCACGGCGAGAATCAGCGCCATGGTCATATCAGCGGTATCGTCGGTAAGAACGCCCGGGGTGTTCGACACCAGAATGCCCCTCTGACGCGCGGTCGAGACATCGATATTGTCGACCCCTGCCCCGTAATTCGCGATCAAACGCAGGTTTTCACCCGCCTGCCCCAATAGGCCACCGTCGATCGTATCGGTCACGGTTGGCACCAGAACATCGGCGGTTTTCACGGCCTCCACCAGTTCTTCGCGGGTCATCGGGCTGTCATCGTCGCGCAACTGCACATCGAACAATTCGCTTAACCGGGTTTCAACCGCCTCGGGCAACCGTCGCGTAACGACAACACTCAGACGTTCTCTTGGCACCTCTGCACTCCCACTGCTTTGCAAACCTTCGCGCGCCATGTCATCGTGGCGCAGGATAAGGCGGGGCACAAGAACCCCATAGACATTCCGTCGACCTTTTTTCGAAGCTAGATCAACAGGCACAAGAGCAGACAGTAAGTGAGTGGTTTTCTACCCGTAAAACGCCTTGTTTCGGCGGCGTTCGCTGTTTTCCTGACGGTGTTTGGTGGCTTGGCTGCCAGCGCACAGGATAAACGTGGCCCCGTCACCAACTTACCCCTCCCACGGTTCGTTTCGATGAAAGCCGCCGAGGGCAATGTACGCCGCGGCCCTTCCCTGACCCACCGAATCGATTGGGTTTTCAAACGGCGCGGTATGCCGCTGCAGATCACCGCAGAATACGGGAACTGGCGCAGGGTTCAGGACCGCGACGGAGCCGGAGGATGGGTGCATTATGCCCTTTTGTCAGGTGTTCGAACTGTGTTGGTCGACGCCGAATTACTGACCGTTTACACAAACCCCGACGCAAATGCGCCGATCAGCGCACAGTTTGAAACGGGCGTTGTTGCTCGCCTGGGGAGCTGTTCGATGGACTGGTGCCAGATTTCTGCGGGCGGATATCGCGGCTGGGCACAGAAAACGAACCTTTGGGGCGTCGACCCAGCCGAAATCCGAGAATAACCTTAATGGATCAGGATGTGCGCGCGATGAAATCGCAGGTCAGCTTGACCAGTTCCGGACCAACGTCTTCTTGCAAAAAATGCCCCGCATTCGGCAAGATGACATGTGGCTGCCCCACAGCCCCCGGGCACATTTTCTGGAACACAGAATCAATCCCCGCCATGACCTGATCATCGGCCCCGAAAGCTGTGAGGACAGGTGTCTTTAGCCCTCGGATCACTTCCCACGCCTGCCGGTTCGGACCCGAGGACGGATCATCAGACGTCGCTGGCACCAGCAGGGGAAACTGCCGCGCCCCGGCCTTGTAACTTTCACCTGGAAAAGGCGCGTCATAGGCCGCGATAACGTCTTCGGACAGGGGTGATACAGTTCCGCCTTTCAGAATTCCACCGGCCGGAAATACCGGAACCTCCTGGCTGAACCTGCGCCAGTTCTCGAACGCATCGCCCATTGGCTGATCGCCGGTCGGCAGCGCCGTGTTGGCAATGACGATACGGGCGAACCTGTCGGGCATCTCTGCCCATAACCGCAGCCCGATCAGCCCGCCCCAGTCCTGGCAAACCAGAGTGATATTGCGCAGGTTCACCTTGCGCAGCCACTCACCCATCCAAGCCACGTGCCGCTCATAAGTGTAGTCGCTTCGTTCGGTTGGCTTGTCGGATCGCCCGAACCCAATCAGGTCTGGTGCAACCGCGCGATGTCCCTGCGCGACGAATCCCGCAATCATATGACGGTAAAGGTAGGACCAGCTTGGCTCGCCATGCATCATCAGTACCGGATCGGTCTCGGCTGGCCCTTCATCCACATAATGCATCCGCAACTGGCCGCCTTCGGTGTCGTCCACCTGCGCGTAATTCGGTGCAAACGGATAATTTGAGAGCCCGTCAAACCGGGTATCTGGCGTACGTAGAAACTTCATTCTTTTCCCTTTCAGAGTTTCCAACCCGAACGCCCTGCCACCAATGCGCGCATACAGCCCATCGCGAAACATTAGATTTCAAAAACCGCACCGCAAGATCAGGCTCTATGGGCGACCCATTCCGCATAAACTCCGCGGCCCTGGCAAACGACCAGATCACAGCAGGTTTGAACACCTTTCCCAGGAAAACAAGCCACTCTCAGATCTTCGATTAGCGCCTTTAGATTTTTTTCAATCCGCACTCATTTTTTTGTCTGAAAGGTCTTGAACCCACCGATCAACAATCGTAGACAGCGCCTCATCGTTGGGGTGTAGCCAAGTGGTAAGGCAACTGTTTTTGGTACAGTGTACCGTAGGTTCGAATCCTACCACCCCAGCCAACTTCCCGTAAGTATTTGATTTTATTTGTCTGACGTCAGGGCCAATGGGACAGTTTAGGTCGCTTTGATAAGAGAGGTTTTCTGGCACATCGTAACCACCAA